>JAISWH010000106.1 GCA_031271125.1 Dysgonamonadaceae bacterium | reverse complement strand
GCAGAATTTTGCAAATATTTCAAAAATATTTTTTTCTCTTCGTTTGTGTCATTCGTTGTGTATTTCAGGGTAATATTACACTTAACAATGTCATCGCCTTTGTTAATACGATTTTGAGTATTATTAATAAACTCGATTGAAATAGGTATGTTTGCATTATCATAATACTGATTTGTGAGTCTATAGATGATTTTTTTGAGGCGGGATTTTCCTTTGGCTTTTTCATTTACAACGGGATCGTTAATTTTTCCCGAAATAGGATTTTCGATAGAATCAAATCTGCTTTTATGCACAAAAGTAGGAAACCAGATTACCCAAAACACTATCTTCTCATTATTTGCAAGAGAACTTGTTTTTGCCATTGTTTCAAAACAGAATGAAAAAAGCGATAAAATTGGGTTACATTCCAATCATCGCTTTTAGTTTAGACCACATTTTTCTTTGGGACAAGTGTGTATTCCACGACTTGAAACTATTTGTCACTGAATAGGTATCAACAACATTCCCATTTTTGAAACGAAAACCGCCGTGAATATAACCCATAGCAGCCATTGTTTTGAACGTTTCTTCACCCAAAGCCAATTTCAAAAAAGTGCAATCGCCTTTGTAGTCACTTTTTTCAACCTTGTCTATGATGCTCATAGCAGTTCTGAAATCCAGTTCTTTTGCCATTTTCTTAAATTTAATTGATCCTAACTTTATGTTATTAACAAATTTATTTTCGTCTAAAAAACGAGGTGCAGACGTACAATTTTATTTTCAACTACGCAAACACCTTTCAAAAGAATACTCTTTTGAACAACAAAACCATTCTTGATGAATTAACTTTTAACTGTTTAGTTTTCAGCATTATAATCAAAAACAGTTATCCCACACGACTGTAAAGTTACAATATTTTTTTGATAAACAAATATTTGAGTTATTTTTTTTGAACTATTTTTCGTCAAAAAGTGATTTTTTAACTATTCTATCCGATTTTTCGCAGTGTGCAATCGCAAAAGCCAATTCAGGCGACCTGACACTTGACATTTGTTTTCAGGCATTATTCAAATGATCCGCAACTCAATCCGGAAAGTAGTCCCCTTCCCGATTTCCGATTTATACACAAAGATTTTTCCTTTGTGATACGATTCAATAATGCGTCTGACAAGCGATAAACCCAATCCCCACCCCCTTTTTTTGGTTGTGTAGCCCGGTTGGAATACGGCGTCGAACTTGGATTTCGGAATGCCTTTGCCCGTATCGCTCAGGTCGAGAACGGTTTTCTTTCCTTTGACAAAGGCGGAAATGGTAATCAGGCCTTGTCCGTCCATAGCGTCCACTGCGTTTTTGATGAGGTTTTCGATTACCCAGCCGAAAAGAGATTCGTTCATCAATACGCAAATCGTTTCTTCGGGGAAATCCGTTTGGATATTTACTTTCGAAGAAATCCGTTTTCCCATGTATTCGACGGCATGAGACACGGCTTCGGCCAAGTCCATCGGCTCGGGATCCGCATGGGAACCGATTTTGGAAAATCGTTCGGCAATGGTTTTCAAGCGTTGCACGTCTTTATCCATTTCGGTCAATAGTTTGGAATCTATATCTTTGGCTTTCAAGTATTCCACCCAGGCCATCAGGGAAGAAATCGGCGTTCCCAACTGGTGGGCGGTTTCTTTCGACAGGCCTACCCAAACGCGGTTTTGCTCGGCTTTCTTCGTACTGTTCAATGCGAGGAAAGAAACGGCAATGAAAATGAAAACGACGGCTAATTGCACAAACGGAAATAATTGCAGGTTTTTCAAAACGGTAGAATCGTCATAATAAACGTAAATTTTAATATCTTCTATGGATTTTATCACGATAGGCTTATGTCGGTTTGAAAATTTTGCTATTTTTTCTTTCAGGTATTCTTCCGGATTTTGTTCCGGGACTTCAATATTCTTTTTGTCGGCCACATTACCCGTTTCATCCGTAACGATAACAGGAATCGTGGTGTTGTCCTGTATGATGTTCAACAAATGGGATTTATACCGGTTAAAAGCGTCTTCTACCGCTTTGTCTAAATTTTCAAATTCGGGTTGCGACATCAGCAGGGCGAGCGATTCCGCCCAAACTTCGATTTTTTTACGTTCTTCTTCCTTCAGTTCATTCACCAGAACATTCGTTATCCATCCCGAAGCGATGGCGATGATAATCGCGGTGATGATAAATAGATACTTCATTTTAATTGAACAGAGATTGGTGCGTGGTCGGAAAATTCGGCTTCCGGATAGATGGCTGCGGATTTGAGGCGCGGTTTCAAACTTTCGGTAACGATGTGGTAATCAATCCGCCAACCTAAATTTTTCTGCCGCGAGCCGGCGCGGAAACTCCACCAACTGTATTGGTTCGGTTCCTGATTGAATACGCGGAACGAATCGACAAAACCGAGGTCGATAAACCGGTCGAACCATTCCCGCTCTTCGGGCAAGAAACCGGAAACATTCGTGTGCCGTTCGGGATGGTTGATGTCGATGGGTTTGTGACAGATGTTGTAATCGCCGCAAATTACAAGATTCGGACGTGTTTTCCTCAATTCCGTCAGGTATTCCGTAAACGATTCCAGAAATTGCATCTTAACGGCTTGCCGCACTTCGCCGGTCGTTCCCGAAGGAATGTAAACGCAGATCAAGGTAATGTCCCCGAAATCGGCGCGAATAACTCGCCCTTCGTTATCATAATCCGGCAAACCCATTCCGATGGAATAATAATCGGGTTTTTTCTTACTGAAAACGGCAACGCCGCTATATCCCTTTTTTACTGCCGAATGAATCAACTGATGCTCATAGCCAAGATTTTGCAAAGTCAGGCCGTCGATTTGCTCCGGCTGCGCTTTGGTTTCCTGCACGCAGAAAATGTCGGGACTTTCCTGTTCCAACCATTCGAACAATCCTTTGTTGATTGCCGAACGGATTCCGTTTAGGTTGAATGATATTATTTTCATATTAACCAAATAATTCTTCCGTATCAATTTCCAATCCCGGCAGGTTGTGCACAGGGACTTTCACTTTTCCGGCATATACAATGCCTTCGGCATAAACGCCGTCTTCTTGCAAAAGAAATACGGAAATATCACTTTTCGGTTCTACAACCCAATATTCTTTCACCCCTGAGGCCTCATAAAGCCGGAATTTGTCGTTCAAATCATATTTACGCGTGGAAGGAGAAAGCACTTCCACAATCATATCCGGAGCGCCGATGCAACCACGTTCGTCAAGTTTGGCAGGGTCGCATATCAAACAAATATCAGGTTGGACAACGGTATAAATTTTGTCGTCTTCCTTCTCGCCGTTTTTCGGTAAACGCACGTCGAAAGGCGCTGTAAAGACTTCACATTTCCCTTTGCGCCTGTTGATATAATTACACATGGAATAGTAAATTTTTCCGCTTATTCTTGCATGAGATATGGTAGCTGCGGGCGACATCATATTGATAAAACCATCAATCAGTTCACGGCGTTTATCGTCCCACCATGTCATATAGTCGGCGTAAGTATAACGCCGGTTCATATCCAATATCAGTTCCATATTTTGTTTGTTTTTAGATCAGAATACAAATTTATGAAAAAAAACGAATGAATCAAAAATCCGCATTTCATTCCAAATAAGTATAACCATAAAGCCCCGACCGGTAATTGGAAAGAAACTCCCGCCCCTCCTCCAGAGAAATCTTGCCTTCTTTCAGAGAAGACGTTACCCACGATTCAACGTTGCGAACCAGCTTTTTCGGGCTGTATTCCACGTATTCCAACACATCGGCAATCGTTTCGCCGTCAATCACCTGCTCAATCTGATAACTGTCTTTATTCACGGAAATATGTACGGCATTCGTATCGCCGAACAAATTATGTAAATCGCCCAATATTTCCTGGTAAGCGCCCACCAGAAATACGCCGATGTAATACGGCTCTTTCTTGTTCAGGGAATGTACCGGCAAATGATAAGTATAATTCATCATATTGATGAAATTGTCGATTTTACCATCCGAATCGCAGGTAATATCCTGTAAAGTAGCTGTACGGTTCGGCCTTTCATCCAACCGGGCAATCGGGACGATCGGGAAAATCTGGTCGATCGCCCATGAATCGGGCAGAGATTGAAACAAGGAAAAATTGCAGAAATATTTATCGGGTAACATTTTGGAAATTTTCCGGAGTTCTTCGGGCGCATGTTTCATGTTCATCGCCATCTGTTGGACTTCGCGTGCAATAGACCAATAAAGTTTTTCGACTTGGGCGCGGGTAACCAGATTCAACAGGCCCAGACTGAACAAATCAAGCGATTCCTCCCGGATTTGTTGGGCGTCGTGCCAGGTTTCAATCAGGCGAGGCTGGTTCATTTCGTCCCACAATTTGTACAGTTCTTTCACCAATTCGTGCGCATCTTCCGGTAATTCTTCATTTTCGCCCCACTCCGGCAAAGTCGTGGTTTCCAAAACCTGAAATATCAGCACGGAATGATGAGCGGCCAGCGAGCGCCCCGATTCGGTGATAATATTCGGCTGCGGAATATTATTTTTAACGCAGGCATCCACCAAAGTAGAAATGGAGTCGTTAACGTATTCCTGAATCGAATAATTCATACTGCTTTCGCTTCCCGACGAGCGCGTACCATCGTAATCGACGCCTAAACCTCCGCCAATATCCACAAATTCGATGGAATATCCCAAGAGACGCAATTGCACGTAAAACTGTGAAGCCTCGCGCAAAGCGTTTTTGATGCGGCGGATTTTAGTTACCTGACTCCCGATATGAAAATGGATCAATTTCAGGCAATCTTCCATTTTGTTTTTCCCCAGGAAATCAAGCGCTTCTAAAAGTTCGCTCGACGAAAGTCCGAATTTACTGACATCGCCGCCCGATTCTTCCCATTTACCGCTTCCCGCGCTTGCCAGTTTGATACGGATTCCGATGTTGGGGCGGATTTTCAACTTCTTGGCTAATTCCCCGATAAGTATCAGTTCGTTTAATTTTTCTACAACGATAAGAATCCTTTTGCCCATTTTCTGGGCTAAAAGCGCCAACTGGATATAATCCTCATCCTTGTAACCATTACAAATAATCAGCGAATCGGGACTCGTATTAATCGCCAAAATAGCGTGTAACTCCGGTTTTGAACCGGCCTCCAATCCGATGTTGAATTTCTTCCCGTGGCTTACAATTTCCTCCACCACTTGGCGCATCTGGTTGACTTTTATCGGATAAATGATAAAATTCTGCGCTTTGTAATCATATTCTTCCGCTGCAATTTTGAAACAATTGGATATTTTTTCGATACGGTTATCCAGAATATCCGAAAAACGCAACAAGATGGGCGCTTCTACATCCCGGAGCAGCAATTCATCCATCAATTCTTTCAAATCAACTTGCGCACTTCCCTTTTTTGGGGTAACTGTAATATGTCCTTTCTCGTTAATGGAAAAATAATCCAAACCCCAACCGTGAATGTTGTATAATTCGGCCGAATCTTCCACCCGCCATTTTCTCATGTCGTAAAATTTTAAAAAGATGTAAATCAAGTGCGAAATTACGAAAAATAATTGAATGGTGAAAGGGATTGAATAAATACACGCAACTTAACAAAATTGGTAACTATTCAGATTTTAGATGCAGAAATTTGCAATTACAATAAAATATGTTACTTTTACCGTTGATTTTTAATTAATTACTTTGATGAATTTATTTATGGTAAAGGATACATAATTCGTGAATTGAAAAAGTAAAGATGATTAAAAAAGAGACAAATTTAGCAGCATATTGGGTTTCTAATGCAAAAGGTATTCGCACTTCGCTCGAAAATCAAGATTTGTACTTACTTTACAAAATGACTTTAATCCGTATCGCCGCCCCGCCGCCGGGTGCCAAATACAAATCGAGGATTGTATCTGCATCAACATCTTTTTCTTCAATCAAAACCGGATAAGGATTTGTTTTCCAATCGGATTCGGACGTATCTTTAAAGATTTTCGCTTTGTATTTTTTCCCTTTTTCCAAAAAATCGAAATTAATTTTCAGGTTACGGGAATTTTCGTCGGTAATCGCTCCAACGTACCAATCTTCCGAATGTTTATCTTTTCGGGCAGTTATCACATAATCGCCTATTTTTCCGTCCACAATGACGGTCTTCGCCCAATCGACCGGAACGAGTTCGATAAATTCAAATGCCGGTTTGTTCACGTAGTTTTCCGGCAAATCCGACGCCATCTGTAACGGACTGTAAATCACCACGTACAAAGCCAATTGTTTGGCAATAGTCGTTTGCGTCCTTGTTTGCGGATGCACCGGATTCGTAAAGTCGAAAGTTCCGAAAGTGAAATCCATCGGGCCGGCCAATCCGCGCGTGAAAGGCAAAATCGTCGTGTGCTCGGGAGGATTTCCGCCGTCGCGCGACCAGGCGTCATATTCTTGTCCGCGAACTCCTTCCTGCGTCATCAGGTTGGGATAAGTTCGTTGCAAACCGGTGGGCATCACCGGTTCATGATTATCGACCATGATTTGGTATCTGGCTGCCGTTTCAATTATTTTCCGGTAATGGCGAACGCCGTACTGACTGCTGTGACGTTCTTTTTTGTCCAAAAACCGGTTTACATAACCTGTTTTTACCGTATGGATTCCCAAGCGCTTGTATAAAGCGAAAGCGCTGTCCGATTGATTTTCGTAATTGACGGTTGCCCCACCCGTTTCGTTATGCGCAATGAGTTCCACGCCTTTGCCGGCAGCGTAACGCACCAATTCGTTTATATCGTAATCGGGATAATTTCCGGTAAAACTGAATTGGTCGCCATTGGCTACCCAATCGCCATCCCAACCGTAATTCCATCCTTCCACCAACACGCCTTGAATGTGGTGCGCCGCCGCAAAGTCGATATAAGCTTTTGTGTTTTTAGTAGTCGCTCCGTGCTTGGGCCCTTGCGCCCATGAATAAGTTTCTTTGTGCATGCCCCACCAAATACCGACATATTTCGCAGGACGAAGCCATGAAGTATCTTCTATTTTGCAAGGCTCGTTCAGGTTCAACATAATCCGCGAATTAACCAATTCATTCAGATTGTCGGCGATAATCAACGTACGCCACGGGGAAACGAAAGGCGTTTCGGCATACACTTTGATTCCGTTCGACCAAGGTGTTAAATCGGTTTTCAAAGTCGGCGAACCGGTTGCCGGATAGAGATTCAACGCGGCATAATCCGTCAGATTGGCTTCGTGAATTGTCAGGTATTTCCCGTTCGGGCGCTCTATGGTCAGCGGGGTAGAGATTGTATCCATCTCGCCGACAGTGGATTTTTTGTACAGAGCTTCATAGTATTCGCTTTTGTACATGGGGAAAGACCAACCCGGATAATTGTCCGGAAGCGCAAATTCGGTCAATTCGCCGGTAATCTCAAACTTTTTCAAATTTTCCTGTTCGGGAAATTCATAGCGAAATCCGATGCCGTCGTCAAAAGCGCGAAAAACGATATTTAACAAGCGTTTTTTCCCTGTTTTTTCCTGTAGTTCGATTTTCAATTCGTTGTAATGATTGTGTACGGAAACTTCTTCGCCCCAAGGTTGTTGCCAAGTTTCGTCCAATGAAGATTTTGCTGTGTTTTTTATTTCAAATGGGCCTTCCAAAGCCGGTTTTTCGTTCAAAGTAAAACCTAAGCGCGAGGGATTGAGGATGATTTCGCTTTCCTTGGCGACAGCGTAATAAGCTTTTCCGTTTTTAAGATTGAAACTTATCTTTACTTTTCCGTTGGGGGACGATAGAACGGTTTCTTTCGTTTTGTTACATGCGCTCAGCAAACAGATGATGAGCGACAGACTGAGAAGTTTTATTATTTGTTTCATTTATGTTGTATTTGTTACAATTTACCGTCTTGTCATTCCAATGTATTCATTAATTCTTCCGCTTTGTCATGTTGAAGCGAAACAAAATAATAGAAGACTTGGTCTAATTTTTTGTTCTTTTCTCTTTTCCCTTCATTTGCTTTTCTCAAATCGTAGAGGCGTTTGATGGATTTCAGTTCTTTCTCGCCATATTTAACTCCGGCAAATTGTTGGTTGATAGTCAGGAATTTATATTCAAATTCCAGGGTAGGTTCAATCATTGTACCTTCGCCGAAATCGTTCCATGTTTCCAATTGCAGGTATTTCATGCCTTGATTTTTCCCTAAGTCCAACAAATTTTTAAACAAATTTCCATTGTTGTAATCCCAACGAACATTCAGGTTTTCTCCGTTACCGCCTTCTTTGTAGAAATCGCGGAAACCCGGATAAGCAGCGCCGATAAAAACAGGGAATTCGTTAGCTTTCGCATATTTATCTTCCGGCCTGCGGCTGTCGACCCACATGTATTCGCCTGACGCTCTTGTGCTTGCCGTGTGGAAATGATCCTGCAAAGTGAGGAAAACCGGTTGTGCAGGCAAGACGCTGAAAATATCTTCCCAATCGCTTTTGGATTGAAGTTTATTCGGTCCGAATATCAATAAAAGCGGTTTACCGTCTATTTTCGTATAATAGCTTTTATCGAAATAAGCGGATTGAAGGTAAAGCAGATCGGCTTTTGCCTGATTGATCATACCGGTTTTATTTCCTTCGAGAAAGCGGTCTTCATAAACGATGGCAAATTCTAAGCCGGTTTTTTCAATCGCTTTGAACAAAGCGTCCGTATTTTTGGCGATCCCCGGTAAGTCGTTTTTCTGTTGAAGCCCGTACCAGTCTGCCAATACGCCGTCAATTCCCGCATATTTCATTAACAGCAGATGATATTCGAGAACGGCGGGGTCGCTCGATGCATACGGTCCTATCAGAGGATAGTACCATGAAGCGATTTCCCTTTTGCCGTCGCTTATCCTGTCGGGATTTTTGTTGTTCATTGTCCAGTGCCAGCCCCATTGACCATTGTTGGTTTCAGGCGTTTCAAACCAAGGCATGTAGTGCATGTACAATTTCATGGAATTGTTTTTTGCAACAGGCGCAGGGTCATAGACCGTTACTTTAAAGTCGTTTGAAGGAGGATTGTCTTCCTTGCAGGACTGACACGACAATAGCGTTATCAAAATAAAAATTAATTTATGAAATCTCATCTTTGAATTAGTATCCCGGATTTTGTTTCAATTTGTTATTCTTATCGAGTTCCGGTTTGGGAATCGGGAAGATAGCCGTATGTTTGTCGGCAGGGTCTGCATCTTTTTCCCACCATTCGTTGAAGAAATCGCCAAAACGAATGTTGTCGGTTCTGCGATGGTCTTCAAATACAAATTCCCTACGCAATTCTTCGTTAACAAACTGCAAATCAATACTTTCAGGCGTATCCAAACCGGCGCGTCTGCGAATTTGCTCTACAAAGGGGCGAGCGGACGCCTGGTCTCCTAAACGAACGTAACATTCGGCTTGCATCATCAGAACTTCTGCATAACGCATCAAGACCATGTCATAATCTCTTTCCCAAGCGTCGCCCGCTTTGTCTTCGTATTTCGCCAACCGTCCTCCGCAATTTTGCGCCACGTCTTCAAGCGGCGGTTTTTGTTCATCAACATTGAATATTTCTTCCGTATAATCCAAAGGATTTCCTGAAGCCGGCATGATAATGGCAGAGCCTGTGCGCAAGTCGATTTGCGGCCCGATAAGAATGGATTTCCGGCGAATATCGCCGGCTTCAAAAGCGGAATAAAGCCCCGGTTGCGCGCAAATACCGTTACCGCACCATTGGTAATTCCCGGTTGCGGACAAAGCCCATTTTTGTTCGTAATGATAAGTCATTGAAGCCAGGTAATTACCTATGGTTCCCATCTTTCCGTCGTAAGGAATGCTGAAAATGATTTCCTTTGAATTTTGATTATCCTGCTTGAAACTTGCAAAATAATCGGCTTCCAAAGTTCCCGAAATTTTACTGCAAGCTGCCAGGCAATCTTCCCAACGCGCTCTTCCGGTGTACGTTTCCGAATTTAGATATAAGCGGGCTAATAATAAATTAGCGGCATCTTTGGTAAACCGTCCGTAGGCGTTTTGGGGCAGATATTCGATGTTTTCCAACAATTCGTTTTCGATAAACCGGTATACTTCGGCGCGGGATGAAGTTCCCGGAAGACCGTTAACCGGATCGACGATATAGGACGTATCCAAAGGCACATTGCCGTAGATATCCAGCAATTTATAGTAATAATAAGCGCGCAGGCCTTTTATTTCGGCATAAATCGGCTGTGCGGTTTCCGCGTCCAATCCCGACTGTTGTACCTGGTAGATAATCGAATTGGCGGAAGCAATGCCGTTGTAGCAATATTTCCATGCCGCCCAGATTTTTGCATTATCGGCAGTCCATGTATGTCTTTGTAATTGAAGATATACGCCTTGGTCATACCAGTCGCCGCCGGTGCGGGTAGGAATTACACATTCGTCGGATGCAACGGAAGTCATGAAAAATACAAATTCGCAAGTGGGATAATAGTTTACGCCATCGGCAGCTCCGCCCCTGAGCGAAGAATAAGCGCGGCCTACAATGGTTTCTATTTCACCCGGCGTTTTTCCGTAATCGGAAGATTGCACCCTGTCGTAAAGGGTTTCCGACAAATCGGTACAGGCGCCCAACATCAGGACGCTCACAAAAATGGATATTATTGTTTTGAATTTCATAATACACTCAATTTTAATTCATTAAAAAATTAAATTTATCCCGAAAGAGAATGTTCGCGGACGCGGATAATAGTAATTATCCCCATCGCCGGAGCTTCCGACGGATTTATCAATGCCGGGGCTTTTCAAACCTGAGAAATTGACTTCGGGATCAAGACCGGAATATTTGGTGAACACAAACAGATTTTCACCTGTTACATAGAGGCGTATCTTGTCGAACCAGTTGTTTTTTACAGGCAAAGTGTAACCTAAAGTTGCGCTTTGGATACGCAGGAAATCGCCTTTTTCAATCCAATAGCTTGAATAAACAGGCCCTTCGGTTATTTTTTTATCTACATAGGAATCCGGCGCATTGTAAGCCGGCAAACGTCCGGGATAACTGAGATTCATGGTTTGAGCGTTCAATACTTTTTGTCCGAAATTACCGTAGGTAGCAATAGCCAAATCAAAATCGCGATACGTCAAATCGGTTGAGAAGCCGAGCGTTAACTTCGGTTGTGCATTGCCTAAGACTTCCGGTTCGCCGTCGTTGGCAAAGATAAATTTGCCGTCTCCGTCAATTCCCGTGCAACGCGGTCCCCAGAAAGTCCCTACTGCATAACCTTCTTTCAGGATTTGCGTGAAAGTTCCCGACATACCGGTCAATCCGTGAAGATTTCCATAATAGACAACGTCCGTTTCGTAAAATTGGTCGGACAATTTATCGACCGTTTGTTTATTGTGCGCCAAAGTCAGGTTGGCATTCCAGTTCAAATCTTTCGTTTTGACGATATTTGCGCCCAAAGTAAATTCAATTCCTTTGTTCGTCAAGTCGCCTACATTGGCCATTGTGGTCGGATACAAATTGGGCGGTTGGGGAACGGTGTATGTATAAAGTAAATCGGACGTTTTTTTGATATAAGCGTCTAAAGTGATGTTAAATCGTTGCAGGAAAGCAATATCCAAACCCACGTTGCTCTGCGCCGTCGATTCCCATTTCAGGTCGGGATTCGGATTTTGGCTGGGTCCGTAAGATTGTTTCCACGAGTCGCCGGCCTGGTCGTAATAAACGCCTCCGCCTGTACCCATCAAAGCCAAAGATTTGTATTCTCCGATACCGTCTTGATTACCGGTAATTCCGTAGCCCACGCGCAATTTCAAGTTGTCTAACCAATTTTGAGTTCCTTCCATAAAGTTTTCTTCCGAAATTCTCCATGCAAGGGATGCGGATGGGAATACACCCCATTTATGATTGTCGCCGAACCGGGACGAACCGTCGCGGCGCAAAGTTCCCGTGAACATGTATTTACTGTGATATGTATAATTTACACGTCCGAAAAAAGAAATCAACTGCGCCTGTCCTTTGTAAGAATACACATCGCCCATACGGAAATCTCCGCCGGCAGCCAGATTATTGTAAGTAAACAAATCCGTATCGAAACGCCGTCTTTCTGCGCCGAAACCTTCGTAAACGTTTTTGAGGTATGAATAACCGCCCATCAAATTGAGGCGGTGGACTTCGTCAAAGATTTTGTCGTAAGTCAAATAGGTTTCCAATTGGTAATTGGAATAATCGCCGAGGTTGCGGCGTCCGTAGCCCTTGTCGGTCATCCCGTTAAAAGCGTCGGTCGGCAGGTAATAACGGCCTTGTTGCGAGTTGTATTCGTAAGAGCCGTTTACCGTTGCTTTCAATCCTTTGATAATTTCCAGTTCCGCTTTGGTGAAAGCCAATAACCGGGTGCGGGATTGATCGTCTTTACGGTTTTCCAGCAGTTCTACGGCGTTGTTGTTGTTCGTACCGCCGATTTGGGTGTATTCGCCGTTTTGTTTCACGGGAAGCGTGGGATTCAGGTTGTATGCCCTTTCGTAAATACCCATGTCTACCGGATGATATTCGTCCTTATTGGCATGGAGGGAAACTTCCAGTTTCAGCCGGTCGTTTAAGCCGTATTGGTAGGCTGTCAATCCGCCGGCTAAACGGCTCAAGGAACTTGTTTTGATGACTCCTTCCGTGTTCTGATAACTTACGGTTGAACTCAAACCGCTGTGTTTTCCGCTATTGCTGAACGAAAGCGTGTGATTCCGAGAGAAAGCCGTGCGTTGCAATTCGTCTTGCCAATCGGTGTTTGCGCCGTAATCGACAGCTCCGCCTACGTTGTTGTCGCGCATATATTGCCGCCATTGGTCGGCGGATAATAAATCCATGTTTTTGGCGGCGTTGGCTACGGCGACATATCCGCTGTACGACATTTGCCGTCCGGTTTTTTCACGGTTTGTGGTAACGATAATTACGCCGTTTGCGCCGCGCGAACCGTAAATGGCGGCGGCGGAAGCGTCGCGCAAAATGTCGATGGAAGCGATTTCACCGGGTTGAATGGTATTCATGTCTACGCCGGGGATTCCATCGACGACAATCAGGGGGCTGTTGCTTGCGGCAAGCGACGTTCCTCCCCGGAGGCGTAACGAAGCGCCTTGCGTCGGGTCGCCCGAAGGTTGAGTAACGGTTAATCCGGCTACTTTACCTTGCAACAGTTGTTCGGCAGATGTAATCACGCCTTTTTTCAGGTTGTTTGCCGATATGGAAGTAATTGCGCCGGTCAGGTCGGATTTTCGCATGGTTCCGTAACCGACGCTGACAATTGTTACTGCGTCCAATTCTACGGCGTTTATGCCTAATTGTATATTCATTACCGGTTGGGCGGCGGCGCTTACGGAGTTATATCCCAGATAGGAAAATACCAGGGTTTGCGCTTGTGGTATGTTCAGGGTAAATTCGCCGTTTTCATCGGTAACGGCGCCTGTTTTTTTATCTTCGCCGGCGATGGTTACGCCCATCAGAGGTAGATTCGTTTCATCCGTAACAGTGCCTTTGACTGTTATCGTATTCTGTGCAAACAGATTGCTCATGCAAGAGACGAGCAATATGCACGAAAACAAGATGCATTTTATGATATTATTATTTTCCATATTTTTTATGTATTAAATTATATCCGTCCGGATTTAATCCGCTATTGTTAATTGTTTCACGGAATCGGAAATAACATTGTCGTTATGATCTCTTATCACGATATGCAAAGAGGATACGTTGTCGCCAAATTCTTTACGGATATTGAGATAAAATTCCTGTAAATCCAGAGAGCCTGTAAATTCTCCGTTAATGGTTTTTCCTGCTCCTTCAATTTCGTATTTCAATGGAGTAGAGTTTCTTACGTTATATGTTCTCCTGATGGTCAATATATCAAATTTACTGACATTGGTCGGGAAAAGCGAAAGAACGGGAATTGGAGGGGGCGGCACATCGGCGGCGAGAATGGTCTGATTGGCCGTAGTTGCCGACCAGTCTTTTTGTACGAAAAGAAATTCAATGTTTTGCATCGGATCGGTTTTTTCCGCCTGGAAATATTCGTAAGGTACCAAGTCTTTTTTGTAGATTCCGTTTCCGAGGTTTTTAAATTCCGTATAACATGCCGTCTGTGGCTGGTCGCAGGGAAATCCGGCTTCTACTGTTTCCCATGCATGATATTCGATAACATGGTCCGAAAAATTGTTGTAACCCGAATGAATATGTACGTCCGAAACGCCATCAAAGCCGTCTGCCAGGTTTGCATTGAACCAAAGGGTGAGATAACTTGTCGGATATAGTTTTTTCTGTACGTCGTCGGTAGCATAATCCCACATTTTGCCGCTTTTTACGAAATCGCCGGCATAATCGACCTTCGGAAACGAGAGCGTTCCTGTGTGCCAGTCTTCAAACTCGAGGGAACGAAGCAGGAAATAGAAACTTGTTTCGGGGTTGGCATGAATATCTGCGGCCGACATTCCAAAAAATTCTGTCGGCGTAAAGGTCAAAGCCCAGATTCTGTCGCCTTTGTAATCTAATTTTACTTTGTCCTGATTGGGATCCGGCAGTCCCGGAACGGGGTTTACCGGCACCCAAATCCAGATGTAAAGATCGCCGCCGTCGGGTAAAGCCGTTGAACCCGAGAAATCGAAATACCAGGTAATTTCTTCGTCCATAGAATATTGCGCGGGAACGCACCACTGTCTGTCGGGACTGATGTCGGCGGCCTTCATCGAAAAATGTGCAAGGCACAAAAACGCTATAAATAATGCAATTTTTTTCATGGTTTACCTCCTACTTTTTTAATGAATACATATACGACACAAAAGGAACTCCTTTGGTTGTGCGAGTCAATTTCAGTTCCATTTCAGTTTTGGCGCCCGGCATGGACGTGACGCTTAACTCGCCGGTTTTAACTGTTTTGGCTGCATCGGAGTACAATAGAATTTTGGGGGCTGTCCCGTTTGCAAAAGGAAATTCGGTATCCAATTGCCAAAAACCTGTGTTAGGAAATAATTCGGGAGCGCCTCCGGTCACCTGATAGGAAACCGGCCGGTTGTTTTCCGTTTTTAGTTCAATGGATAAATTGCCAAATGAAAATTGGGCGTAAAGGTCAATTTCATTCGGGGAAATTCCGGCTGCTTTGGCGGTTTCATCCACTTGACGAATATCGGCTAATTTCCAATTACCGCCGATTTTCTCATAAAGAGTGATTGGGTCAACATAGGAACCATCATCTGTTACCGGTTCACAACCCGAAAACGGGAGTATCATGAACAGTAACAACAGGTATCCCAAAAAATACTCGTTTTTTATCATACATTCCATAAATATTAAATTATATATTAAACAAATGAAAATTATATGAAGCAAATGTAGACAAAAGAAATCC
This sequence comes from Dysgonamonadaceae bacterium, assembly GCA_031271125.1. GTDB lineage: Bacteria > Bacteroidota > Bacteroidia > Bacteroidales > Azobacteroidaceae > Azobacteroides. The sequence goes on along the minus strand of JAISWH010000106.1, from coordinate 5,107 downwards.
GGAAAAGATATTTCATAAGGAAAATATAGATTGGTTTTGAATGGGAATGAGTGTAATTGATTGATAATTAAATGATTAAAAATAAGTGGGACGTGAAAAAATATTGATGGAATATGGTGGGAAAATGGCTTGTAAACGAGTTATATGGGTTTTATTGAAAAAGATTTTTTTGTGCCTTTCCTCTGTAAAAAAACTTTTTTCCATTGTATGCGCTTGGAAATCGTAAGATTTTCACGTAATTTTGCAAAAACATGCAACCCATGAAAAAGTTACCCATAGGCATACAAACATTCAGCGAATTGCGTACCAAAGATTATTTGTATATCGACAAAACCGAAGATATTCATCGAATGATCACTTCCGGTAAGCCGTTTTTCCTTTCCCGGCCGCGTCGCTTCGGCAAATCATTGCTGGTAAGTACGCTGGAAGAAATTTTCAAAGGGAATAAACAACTGTTTGAGGGACTGTATATCTACGACCATTGGGATTGGACGCAGCAGCATCCGGTTATCCGGCTGGATTTCGGGGGACGATCGAACAATTCCGCAGAAATATTAAATTTATCCCTGACGAATTTTATCGAAGCAGAAGCCCGGAAATATGGCTTATCGTTGACAGAAGCGCCTCTTCCGGATAAATTTGAAGAATTGATCAAGAAACTTCATTTCTCTACAAACCGCCAAGTTGTTGTTTTGATTGACGAATACGATAAACCGATTATTGACAACCTGTTTGTTCCGGAAATCATGGAGGAAAATAAAAAAATACTTCATAATTTTTATCAGATACTTAAGGCGGCGGACGAACATCTACGCTTTATCTTCCTGACGGGCGTTTCCAAATTTGCCGGCGTTTCCATCTTTTCCGGACTGAATAATCTGAACGATATTACGTTGGACGAACGCTATGCATCGCTGTGCGGCTACACGCAACAGGAGTTGGAAACCTGTTTTGACGAATATCTGGACGACGTCGCCCAACATCTGGATAGGGATAAAACACAATTGCTGAACGACATCCGCTCCTGGTACAACGGTTATTCGTGGGACGGACGGACGTCGGTCTATAATCCTTTTTCCACTTTGTTGCTGTTCGATAAAAGATATATCGACAATTACTGGTTTCGCACCGGCACTCCCACCTTTTTGATTGAAACGCTGAAAAGTCGGAATCAAATAAAGCTATTGTTAGAGCCGATTACTGTCGATTCAAGTCTTTTTGAGAGTTTCGATCCCGTCAGAATCAACGAAATCCCTTTATTGTTTCAGACAGGTTATCTGACAGTCAAAGGCAAAGACTTTCGCGCAATTCCCCCTCAATATATATTAGGTATTCCCAACAATGAAGTTAAAGAATCGCTTTTAAAACATTTGTTAAGCGCATACAGCTACTATCCCTTGGAAAGCGCTCAGGAATTGAGGCAACGGATGCAACAGCAACTGCTTGTCGGCAATGTCGCCGGTTTGGAGCAGAGCCTGCGGGAAATGCTGGCCTACATTCCTTATCCGCTGCACATCGGGCGGGAAGCCTATTACCATTCGTTAATGCTTTTGTGGCTCAAACTGTTGGGTTTTGATATTATAGGGGAAGTAACTTCCAATATCGGAAGTATTGACGCCGTATGGAAATTTCCCGGTCATACGATAGTAGCCGAAGTAAAATGTCAGGTAAAAAAGGGCAGGATCTCTACATTATTGACTAAAGCCATCCGGCAAATAGAAGGAAAACGCTACTGCGAACGTTTTATGAATGAACCGAAAACATCGCTGCTGGCAGTCGTTTTTGCAGGGAAAGAAATCGGGTGCAGGATGAAGGTTGTAAAATAGCTTGTAAACGAGTTATATGGATTTTATTTCCAAAACCTTCCGTTTGAATTCATCGGAAGGAATACAGGCTTTGCCTTTGGTTTTGGTTTTGTAAGCATAGATGGTATTAACGGAATAATCCAAAAATTGGGCGATTTTTTCGTTGTCGTCGACGCCCAACCGGATTAAGGCGTAGATTCGTAAATCGGTGTTTAACAATTCGTCTTTTTTCAAGTGGATTTGTTCTCCGGGTTTCAGGAGTTTATTAAATTCATTGACGAAATCGGGGAATAATTTCAGGAATATTTGGTCGAACCGTTCAAACAAGGCTTCTCGTTCTTTGCGAACGTCCAGGCTTTTAGGGAAATTTCTCAAGTCGTCGTATTGTTTTGCTACTACTTTTTGGTCTACCCAGCGTTGAAGCGCTTTCATTTTGTCGATAAATCCGGAGTTTTGGCTAAAGAAATAGCCGATGTACTCATCTTTGATTTTGTTAGCTTCCGTCAATTTGTCATTGGAGTCTTGAATCGTTTGCTTGGCGATATGCAAGCGTTGACGCGATTTCCAGATAACAAACAGGGCGACAAGCAGCAGGAGCAACAAAACGGAAATGCAAATAAAGAAGATGGTTATTTTGTCCCGTTGTTTTTCGACCATATTGATTCTTTCCTCTTCGATAATCGGTAAGATGGCGCCGATTTCCAATTGCCGGTGCCGGGCATTGTAGAACGAAGCGTCTTTCAATGCCTGGCGAATGTAAAGTACCGCATGGCTTATGTCCCCTTTTTCGTACAGGAGTTTCGATAAATTCCGAAGAGCAACCGTTTCTTTTGTAGAGGATTTAATATCTGCAATAGCGGCTTGGATCAAATATTCTTCCGCTTCCGGGTTTTTCTTCTGCAAAATCAAAACGTAAGCGAGACTGGAAGTAGCAATAGCCAATTCGTGCTCGGTATAATTTTTGCTGTCAATCATTTTCCGGAAAGCCTCCAGGGCATTCTCATAGTTATCCGATTTCATATTTTTCAGGCCGACGGTTGTCCAATAGCGCGACGAATTGTAGGGTAAAAGGGCAATGGCGGAATCAATGATGCGATTGCCGATTTCGTTGTATTGTTTCTTGAATCCGGGGCTGTTGTTGTAATCCCCCAAATCGTAATAAAGTCTTGATTTACAGGCGAAATAATCAATTTTTGTTTCTGTGCTGCAATCCTCTACGCGAACAGATTCCAGCACGTCGAAGGCTTCTTTGAATAATCCCGAAGATAAATAACAAAATCCTAATTTCACTTGCGACGAAATAGTCTTGTCTTTGTCGTTTAATGCGTAAGAAATTTCCATCAGTTTTTCTACGCAAACGTATGCCGAATCGTAAATATAGGAACGGTATTCTTTGAATAAATCGAGGTAAGAAGCATATAATGAAAATAAGTCGTTGTCGTTAGTTGCAATTTTTGCTTTGACGTCTTTGATGCGGTTTTCCTTTTGACGGTCGTATTGCGATCGCAAAGATATGTAATGGTCGATGGAATCCAAACTTGCCCTTTCCGCAAAACAATTGGGAAAAGCAAATGAAATAATGAGTAATATGACATTAAGTCGATTTTTCAAGACAATTAGATTTTTGGAAATTTGTAATCTTCGGCAAATATAACGATTATTTATTACATAAACCGAATTTCATTTATCATTATACGATACGCGGCATGGTTTTGTGCATAAGCAAAATTAGTAAACGAGTAAACAAGTTGACGAGTAAACAAGGTATAAAAAGCAGTGGCTCGTTTACTTGTCAACTCGTCTACTTGTCAACTCGTTTATGCACAAAACCATACCACGTGAAGTATAATTGTTATTTAAATTTTCCAATATCCGTTTTTGTCTGCGCACCGGGTACCTTCGTCCTTTCTACTTATTCGTCCTTCACGCATTTAACCATGAACGCGTAGGCCGCCCAGGTATGAATTTTCCAAGAGCCATTATAAGAAAAATAGCGGTTAGTGCCTTCTAACCAGTATGGAGCTGTTACGTTTAATTCAGCAAAAACTGATGCACTGGACCAGTAGCCAACTCGGTCTTTGCTCACCCACAGGTCCTTTTCAACGGTCACAGTAGACCACGTTACATAGTCAATAAGCTCTTGCGCTTGTGTATCGTTAGGCAGCGCCCAACCCGAGGGGCATATATTTTGCGCCTGTTGCGAAGAGAAGTAGTGATAACCCGTATCTTCGACACCATTGCCTTTTTTTATAGCAGTGTCGCACTTCAAGGGGTCTATCATCCAGGTGGTATTGCCAAATTTACGTGTGAGGTACCAAACACCGTTAAGTAGCACCCCTACTGTATCTGATGGCATCTCGCGAGCAGTAACTTTGACAACGGTATCAACGCTGAGCGCCGAGCCGTCCATCGTCCGGGCCTGTATTGTAGCTTCTCCTTCGGAAACTCCCGTCACAACGCCAGCAGTGCTTACCGATGCAACCTTTTCGCCGTCGGTAACCTCCCACTTAACGTTCGGGTTTGCATGATCCGGTGTGACCATAGCCATTAATTGAAGCGTACGGCCAGCCTTCACAGAGTCTGCGCCTGTTTCTGAAGAAAGGCTGATACCTGTGGCCACATCGGTAGGCAGAACCGTTAAAGTGAAATCCCGGTAAGCCCCGGAACCATCGATAGCAGATGCTCGAACCGTAACACCTCCGGATTTAACTCCAATTACAAGTCCTGTGTCGTTGACAACCACTTTACCGGCTATCAACGAACTACTCCAAAGCGCACTCCACGCCAATTTAGGATTAGATGCATCTGCCGGCAATACGTTTGCCGTTAATTTCAGTGCGTCGCCATAATTCACAGTACTAGCATTCTCGGGAGAAGTAATGACAATTCTACTTACAGGTATGTCTGCCCTGGGAGCCCCGCCGGAATAAATCCAGGTACCGTTCCAGGTGTAAATACCTTGACCCCTACCGCCTGTGGTATTATCATTGGTATTGTAAACCATCATACCTTTAGCGCTTACAGCGTCGCTTGGATTCGCTGATAATTGAAATACCGCCGTATCCGAAAGCGAAACTGAGGGTAACTTCAAACCTTTGTTATCTGACTTTAAATCCAGAATCGCACCGGAATGTGGCTCCTCATCCGATCCGATAGTCACTTGTGCATACAAATTTGCTGTCCCGAAAACAATCAGAAACAGCAAAAATAAAAAAGATGTTTTTTTCGTCATTTTCATTTTTCAATTATTAATTTCACATTTTTTAAGTTTTAATACTTTTTTCAAGAAAAACGCATAAATC
>JAISWH010000081.1 GCA_031271125.1 Dysgonamonadaceae bacterium | reverse complement strand
TCGTTCAAACCGATTTGTTTCAAATCCTGGAGCAATCGCAGCAGCAAGCGTACAACCTCCACATTCTCTCGACCGCCTTGAAGCATAAGATATTTTTCCTTATTTTCGCGGCAGTTGGCGCGATAAACGTTGATTATAAGAGTGATTACCTCTTTTTTAAGGTTTTCTCCCAGTGTGAATTTATAATCCCGTTCCATATTTTGACAAACCCTGAATAGTTGTAACAATAAATCATAAGTTTGTTTATAAACCGGTAAATTATCGTAAGTTGCCATTCGAATTATTAGTTAATTCATGTTGCATTTCCGATAAAAAAAGCATACACTCCATAGGTGTTTTGCCCGCTATGGGAAAATCCCGAATTTTAGCTGCTATTCCGTTAGGCAATACTTCTTTTAGCGCTGTTTCGATACGACTTTCTTTTGCCTGTAATGCATCATATACAGGAACCTGCATTTTCCATTGCTCAAAAGCGTCCTCATCAATGGATTCTTCTAATAGAAACGTTTTTAAATTGATTTCATCTTTTTCCATCAAGCAATTACTGTTGATATTGGAAGGAAGAGCACTTTGCGGAAATCCAATACTTACTATTTCTTTTTTAATTGATTTTACAAACTTTTTGGTAGGTTTATAGCCTTTCTTTAACCAAAAGTAATAAGCGCTTTGTTCATAAGCAATCCAAAACACGCCCTCTTTATAAAGATGAACATGAAAGGCATCCGGATGGATTATTTTTTCGGAAATTCCCATTTTTTCAAAAAAAAAATTTTAAATTTTTCAGAGTTGGCATACCAACTCTGAAAAAATAATAGTCAAATTGTCAAATCAATCGAATCATTCTGCCACGCACCGAACCGAACGCCCGCCCGACCGATTGCCCGTGCTGCTAGGGTTCACGTGCGTACTGGAACAACCCAAGCCGTAGGCGTTAATGCTACTACCAACAACTGTACTACTCCAATAGATAGAGCGCGTACCGCTATTATCAATAGTAGCGTGGTCGCGATTACGATCATCTCCGGCAGAAAGAAAAAGAGTAGGATATGTACCGTAAGTGGTGTTTCCTTGCGCGGTGGAAGGAGTCAACGAAACGCCATGTGTACCTGTATCTCCAGCAGGAGGTATTTCAAAATTGTGCAACCATTTATTAACCTTAGCGTTGGTATAACAATCTGCACTACCACAATTAACTGTAGTGCCGTAAATACTTGCCCATTCGGTATTGGTAGGAACACGCCAACCGGTGGGGCAAGGATCGGCGGGAGCTTTTGAGAGTTTCGTACCGGTGGTATCCCAGCGGTTATTATAGACGTAAGTATCTCCGGCAATCCAATCGTAATTAGTGGTGTTGCGGCGAATAAACTTACCAAAACGAGCGTCCGTTTCCAAAACCTGGCCGGTAGTCGTATTGATATACACTGCATCATTAGGAACAGGATCTTCCGTAAAACCGGTTGTAGAACCTAAATTGTCGGCAGGCCATATATTTTCGGGTGTCAAATCTCGGCGCTGATGTCCGTCATCCACGCGGCCCCATTGGTACAAGTCGCCGTAAACGGTGCGGTCTGTTGAACTGCCGGTATTAGGCGAAGGAACGTATGATTTTTGTATGGCGGGGTCGCCGTAATCGGGATTAGCACCCAGATTGTAACACATAAAAGTTAGCCAACCGTTCACCGTAGTCGCAGGACTTGTCGGGTCACCTACTTTTCGCACCGAACAACCTACCGGCGCATTCTGAACCCGAACCACCAACTCTGCTTTTTTCTGTTCACCCTTGTTATCCAAAAACAACGCCTTGATGGTAATCTTTTTAGCATTAGCACGACCGGCATTGCCGACTAACGTTTTCACTTCGGCCAGACTTTTGAATGTCAAGGTAACCGTAGCATCGGTGGTAGTAGAGTATGAGTCCAACAATCCGGTCGGATCATCAACAACAAATTGAGCGGAGCTAAAAGTATACGAATTTTCAGGCGACGATTTCAGTGTGTAATCATAACTCAGTTTCGAACTCAAATCGCAAGTATGCGGATAATCGCTTGGATAATTCTTGTAAGGTTCGGGATAGTCGGATACGTTGCCGCCGTTCACATCGAACAGAATTTTTCCATATAAAGCATACCGTCCGTTTTCTTCAAAAGAAAACGAAGAAGGGTTTACACCTTCGGGCAAAGTACTTTCGCACTGGCTTTTCCAAGTCGAGCCTGTCCAAATATCCAGACAGCTGGTGGAAATATTGAAAATCAATAATCCGGCAGCTCCTGTATCCAAAGACAGGGCATCACGTTCTTCCGTAGTCAGCCGGGGCAAATGCAGCCCGCCTTTATAACTTCCTGCGTCTAATTCTAAGAGTGAATAGGCCGGTGGCCCTTGATTACTACCGATGGTCACTTGTGCATTCGCACTTACTGCACTCAACATCAGGAGCGCCAAGACTAAAAATTTCATCTTTCTTTTCATGATTATAATAAAAATTTAACTGTTCCCAAAACCATCAGAAACAACAATAATAAAAAAATTGTTTTTTTCGTCATTTTCATTCTTTCAATTGTTAATTTTCACACTTTTTTAAGTTTTAATGCTTTTTTCAAGAAAACGCATAAATCTATGTAAATCAATGACTTGTAAAATCAACTTCGTGCTTCCAGTGTCTGTCACTATATTGATGACAGACAGCGTTTGTAAACGGCTGATTTTAAGATACTTAAGAGGCCTAATGTTTTACAAATGTTTAACAAATTGTTAAGTTGCAAAAATGGGGCTTGAAAATATTGCTTGTAAATTATTGATAATAAGATAGATAAGGCCAATATTCGCCTTTTTTACTATTTAAACAA
>JAISWH010000038.1 GCA_031271125.1 Dysgonamonadaceae bacterium | reverse complement strand
ATACACACCGAAATAACTGCCGAACATCAGGTTTCCGTTTTCCGTTTTCCACCGGGCGCCCTCGTTGAACAGTCCTACTTGCTGGTGATTAGACATCGTGAAATTTTCAAAGCGTCCGGTTTCGGGGTTGAGTTTGGAAATACCGCTACCGCCTTCGGTGCTTACCCAAATAAAACCCTGATCGTCTTCCGTGATGGTTTGAATGACTTCATTGGAAAGACCATCTTTTGCTGTAAAATGTTGAAACCAGGAACGCTCGATTGGTTCTTCTCTGACCAGCAGGTTCAATCCGCCGCCGGTAGTTCCGAGCCAGATACGTCCTTTACTGTCCTCAAAAATGGCTTTCACCTCATTATTATTGATAGATCCGTTGTCATTGACATCGAAATGAAAATTGATGTATTTTTGATTATCGTGTATCAATTCGTCCGGATCGAAAACGATAACGCCTTCGTTCGTTCCCGCCCAAATCAATCCCGTACGGTCTTGCATAATCACGCGCATCCGGTTTTGATTGGTCGTGCGGGTATTGATTTGCCGGAAAGTAATTTCGTTCTCTCGGAGGTCGGCATAATGCAAACCGCCGCCAAACGAGGCCACCCAAATCCGGTTCTTTGAATCCCGTATGAGGTCGAATACATTATTGCTGTTGTTTGATTCCGGTTCGACATCACGCAAACGGTAATGACGGACGGGAGTTCCACCCGAAGGCGGGAAAACCATAACTCCGTTCCCCCGGGTACCCAGCCAAATATTGCCATCCGAATCTTCCACAGCGGCAAAAGGTAAACCGCCATGTATCTGTTGCGATTTTAATTTCTTGAAATTACGGTCGTAAATATGCAGGTAACCGCTGCGTGTTCCCAACCAGAAACGTCCCTTGCTATCGCCATAGATGAGGCGCACGGCATTGCTCCGGTTGTTGTTTTCTTTCGGCTCCGGCAGCAAAATTTTCACCGGATAATTGCTCAGCGAAATTTTACTGATACCGGCAAACTCGGTTCCGACCCATATTTCCCCCGATTTATCTTCCGTAACACACAAAAGATAATTGGTTGGTAAATCGCTATTATTAACTGTATAATGATAAGTCTTCCCATTATTCTGGTCTAAAGCGAACAAGCCGTTGCCATAAGTGGTAATCCAGATAATGTTGCGCGAATCGTGGTAAATTTCATACCTTTCGGCGTCGATTACCGAAAGAATGTTTGCCGGAATCAGGTCGATTTTTTCAAAATGATTGCCGGGGAATTGCCTCCAGATGGAACCGGAAAGATTATATACCCATTTATTTCCTTGATTATCGGTATAAAAACTCGCGTTTTTGATCACTTGGTTATCAAATAAGGTTTCGGCGGGAATAAATTTCATTTTCGGGGAATCGAAAGCGATAATGCCTTCTTTGGTAGCCAATAAAATCAAACCTTTATTCAGGATAGTAGTCATATTCAGGGAAATCGTTTTGTTTCCGGGAAAACCAATCGCCGCAACAAATTTTCGTTTGCCGGAATCGAAAGGGATAATATGTTTATCATTGATGAAATACAAGTACTTATCCCATTCGTGGATAGCGAAAAACACTTCGGAAGACATTTTGACGGCGCGGTCGTCTTCCAGGCGGAACAAGCCATTGCCGGAACCTATCCAAATCCTTTGCATGGCATCTTCATGTACAAAATTAATTGATGCACTGCCTAATTCGGCTTCGCCAAAACGGAGCGATTGTAATTTCTCACCGTTGTGCCGGACACGGCAACAACCGCCGCCGTTGCCCCATAACCAGACGTCGCCGTTGGAAAAAATGCGGACTTGTGTAAAATATTTCTGACGGTTTTCGGGGTCGTAATCCACAAATCGTTCCAAACGAGGGTCATAACAACAAAAAATATTGGCAGTCGTGCGTATCCAGATATAGCCCTCCCCGTCTTCCTGCAAACTGCGTATCCGGTTATCGGGCAAAGACGCAAAATTGCCTGTTTGAGAAAGCATTACAATAAATTCTTTTCCATTATAGCGGTTCAAACCATTGATGGTGCCGAACCACATAAATCCCCTGTTGTCCTGAGCGATACAACGAACCGTATTCTGGGATAAGCCATCCCTGTCGCTTATCCACTCAAAACGAAGCGTTTCAATTGCAGAAACCGGATTGATAGCCCAAAGCAAACCGGCAAACAATAATCCGACGAATTTAACATTTTTCATGATATATTAAATTTCAACAAAAGTAAGCAAAATTCCGGAACAATCAATCGTTTGTACAATTTTCCATATTTAGTGTACAATATTCTATGTTTATGCGAAATTTTTCTATCTAACTGAATAAATTTCTATTGTTTACTATTTTTTATTATATTTATTTTGTATTTATAAAATACCCCTAACCCCTGGAAGGGGGAGTAGACCCCTAAATCCCCCGAAGGGGACTTGGTTGCAGTACAATAAGCATGCTCTCACTGCGCCAAACTCCCCTTTCAGGGGGTTGGGGAGGTAAAAAAAATAAACGATATGTACTCCAATCAAACACTAAAAAGATTGTTCTTTGTGCCGGTTATCATTGCCTGCGCGATCGTTCCGGCTCACAACCAGGAATTACCCTGCAAAAAAGAGGTTTTGCGCACCATGGTGCAAGTCAATAATTATTTCATGGAAAAATACGCCGATTATAAAGCGCCGTCCCATACGGATATAGTTCGCCCGAGTAATATATGGACAAGAGGCGTTTATTACGAAGGCCTGGTAGCTTTATACCGGATTGATCCGCAGGAAAAATATTACCGTTACATGTACGACTGGGCGGAATTTCACCGTTGGGGTATGCGGAACGGCAACACCACCCGTAACGCCGACGATCAGTGTTGCGGACAAACTTATATCGATTTGTACAATATGGCTCCCGATCCCGAAAAAATCCGCAATATAAAAGCCTGCATGGACATGCTGGTCAATACCCCGCAAACAGATGACTGGTCGTGGATTGACGCCATTCAAATGGCGATGCCGATTATGGCGAAATTAGGCGCATTGACGGGCGACAGCCGTTACTATGACAAAATGTATCAAATGTATTCGTTTACAAGGAATCAGCACGGCAAGGCAGGTTTATTCAATTCCGGCGAAGGTCTTTGGTGGCGAGATGCCGATTTTGTACCTCCGTACAAAGAACCGAATGGAAAAAACTGTTACTGGTCTCGAGGCAACGGATGGGTCTATGCGGCTTTAGTACGGGTGCTTGAAACGATTCCCTCAGACGAAACCCACCGGTCGGAATACCTTGCCGACTTCCTGTCTATGTCCGAAGCACTCAGGCACTGTCAGCGGGCAGATGGTTTTTGGAATGTCAGCCTGCACGATCCGACGAATTTCGGAGGAAAAGAAACCACGGGCACCTCTCTCTTTGTTTACGGTATGGCTTGGGGAATCAACCATCAGGTGTTGGACAGGGAAACCTATTTGCCGGTTCTGTTGAAAGGGTGGAACGCCTTGGTGAAAGACGCTGTTCATCCCGACGGTTTCCTCGGCTGGGTTCAGGGCACCGGCAAAGAACCTCAAGACGGACAACCGGTTACATATAATAAAGTCCCGAATTTTGAAGATTACGGCGTGGGCTGTTTCCTCTTGGGAGCGAGCGAAGTATATAAAATGGCGCAACAGAAGCCAAAGGCGCTTTTCATCGGCGACTCGACGGTAAAAAACGGTTCCGGCGACGGACGCAACGGTCAATGGGGTTGGGGCGACCAAATCGCCTGCTTTTTTGATACGGCAAAGATAGACGTTGTCAATCGCGCTATCGGCGGACGAAGCAGTCGTACTTTCATCAGCGAAGGACGTTGGGAAAATATCCTGCAAACCATTCACCCCGGCGATTATATCCTGATTCAGTTCGGACATAACGACGGCAGCCCCGTTAACGATACGGCTCGCGCACGGGGAACAATCAAAGGCATCGGGGAGGAAACGGAGGAAATCGTCAACCTGATTACGAAAAAACACGAAATCGTGCATACCTTCGGATGGTATTTGCGCAAATATATAACGGATACAAAAGCCAAAGGCGCTACTCCCATTATTCTATCGCCTGTCCCCCGCGATAACTTCAGAGACGGTAAAACCGTACGCAACAGCGCCAATTACGGCGGATGGGCCAAACAGGTAGCCGAAGCGGAAAATGTTCCGTTCATTGACCTGAACGAACGGGTTGCCGGAGAGTACGATAAAATTGCCGGTAAATTCGGACAGGCAGTCATTGATTCCGTTTATTTCTACGGCGACCATACGCATACATCGCTGACGGGCGCGAAACTGAATGCCCGTCAGGTAATAGCCGGTATCCGGGCATTGGCGGACTGTTCGCTCAAAGATTACCTTTTGGACAGGAAATACGAAGCTGTTTCGGACGAAAAATCCTTTTCTTTTTCCACCCCTTTGCCGGAAGGCGATTACGACGTAACACTCGTTCTCGGCAATCCCGATAAAACCTCCGAAACAACGGTCAGGGGCGAATCCAGACGCCTGTTTCTCGAAAAAATAAAAACAAAAAAAGGCAAATACAATGAACAGTCGTTTACAATCAATATTCGCAACAAACAGATCAGTCCATCCAAAGAGGTGCGTATCAA
>JAISWH010000155.1 GCA_031271125.1 Dysgonamonadaceae bacterium | reverse complement strand
AGTTTTATCTTTTCCCTGCTTAAAAACATGAATTTTGATAGCGAACCCGTTTATATCGTTTTTTTCATGCTTATTCCGTTAATAGCGGCAGTATTGGCTCTTGGAGCGCTTTTAGCTATCCGCAAAGACGAAAAATTAATCCGTTCGCTCGACAGGTTAAGATGAACCATGAAGCGTAAAAGCATTATCTGTGCAGGATTTGCGTTTGCGATCGTTATCCTTTTTTTCTGTAATCTTTTTTACGGCACAGTATCCATTCCTGCTTCGGCGGTAATGGATATTTTTTTTGGTAAAGAAATCGAAAAAAGCGTTTGGGCGAATATCGTTTTGCAATCCCGTTTGCCGCAGGCAGTAACAGCGCTTTTGGCCGGTTCGGCATTGGCAGTCAGCGGGTTGATGTTGCAGACGCTTTTTCGGAATCCGCTTGCGGGACCTTCTGTTTTGGGGATCACCAACGGAGCTAATTTAGGTGTTGCCGTTGTGATGCTTTATGCCGGTGAAATGAGCGGATTGTCTTACCATTTGTCGGTCGTTTTCTCCGCATTCATCGGGGCGTTTGTCGTTTTGCTGTTGATCCTTTATTTTTCGGCGAAGATTAAAAGCAATGTGTTGGTTTTGATTATCGGCATCATGATTGGATACCTGGCTTCGTCGGGTATTTCCATATTAAATTCATACGCTTCATCCGACAATGTTCGCGCTTATGTACTTTGGGGTATGGGGAATTTTTCGAGTGTCCACAGCACACAATTTCCTTTCTACACGATCAGCATTTTACTTGGATTGTTTTTTTCCATTTTGTTGATAAAACCGTTGAATGCGTTGCTTCTGGGCGAAAATTATGCGGCGAATCTCGGCGTCGGAATAATGTCCACCCGCATTTATATTCTGCTCATTACAGGTCTTTTAACAGCTATTGTCACCGCTTTCTGCGGACCGGTTACTTTTCTCGGATTAGCGGTGCCGCATTTGGCACGGATGGCTTTGGGGACTTCCAACCAAAAATTACTTCTTCCGGTCACCATTTTGTCGGGAGCTGCTATTGCATTGCTTTGTAATATGCTGACTATTATTCCTTTCGGAAAAGGTTTATTACCGCTCAATGCTGTGACTCCTCTGCTTGGGGCGCCGGTGATAATATATGTGATACTGAAAAAGTAAATAAAGTGGAAAATGCTGCCATACAAATCAAAAATCTGTCGATTGGCTACTCGGCCAAACAAGAGAAAAAAAACATAGCCGTAGAGCTTAACGCCGTTATTTACAGCGGTGAACTGACTTGTTTGCTCGGTGCAAACGGCGTAGGTAAATCGACTTTATTGCGAACGCTTTCCGGTTTTCAACCCAAACTGGCCGGCGAAATTTCTATCTTCGGAGAGCAGATAGAATCTTATTCGGGGAAAAAATTGTCCCAAACCATCGGTATTGTCTTGACCGAAAAGCCGGACATCCGCGATATGACCGTCAGGGATTTGGTTAGTTTGGGACGGAATCCCTATACGGGTTTTTGGGGAAAACTGAATGATGCGGACGAAATCATTGTCGATGAAGCCATTGCCTGCCTGAAAATTGAAAATTTGTCCGATCGTTCGATCCATACCCTAAGCGACGGTGAACGGCAAAAAGTAATGATTGCCAAAGCCCTGGCACAGGAAACACCTATCATTTATTTAGACGAGCCGACTGCTTTCCTGGATTTTCCGAGCAAAGTGGATATAATGCGGTTTTTGCATTTTCTGGCCGTCCGGTCGAGAAAGACAATTTTCCTTTCAACCCATGATTTGGAATTGGCTTTGCAGATTGCAGATAAACTTTGGCTGATGGACCGGCAAAAAGGCCTTACGATAGGGACTCCCGGTGAATTGAGGGAAAATGAAACTTTGGAGCGCTTTTTCCGGTGCGATGGGGCGTACTTCGACCGGGAAGCCGGACTTTTCCGGATTTTAAGAGAAGTAGAAACAGGATGATTCATTATTTTAATCCGGGACATGAAACGGCGGTATTGAATGCTTCGAAGTATTATCAGCCTCCGCGACGGGTTGCCAAAATGCAGGAAGATTTGGCGTTACTTCCCGCATGGTATGCTTCGCCGGGGGATTATGTCTTTACAGGACAAAATTTTCCAAATGAAACACTAAAGAACAATTCTGTGGAACTTTGGGGCATTTCCCCACAAAGCATACATTATTTTGAAACGCTTAACAAACTGTATGGATTGCAGTTACAGATTCCCGAATGGAAAGAGGAATATCGTTTTCTCGGTAGCCGTTTGGCGGCGCAAAAAACGCTTGCCGCTTTGATGGATGCGATCCCTGAAATTGATAAAACCATTCTTCCTCAATTCTATTCTAATTTGGACGATGTAGAGAAAATCGTTAACCCTACCCTACCCTACCTGATTAAATCCCCTTACTCCTCCTCCGGCCGTGGCCTGCTTTGGCTTCCTTCCGGAAAATTAGCGCAGTCGGAAAAACAAATTATTAGCGGGATGTTGAAAAAACAATCCCAAGTTTCAGTAGAAAAAGCGCTTGACAAACGATTGGATTTTTCCATGCACTTTGAAATCTCACGGGAAAAAGAAACTCATTTTATCGGTTATTCGATTTTTCGAACCAATGCCAAAGGCGCTTATGAGAGTAGTTTGCTGGCTAATCGGGAAATATTGGAAAAACAAATTACAGACCTGATAAACAAAGATTTACTGCGAAAAACGGAAAAAATACTTACCGGTATTTTGCAAGAAATGTATGCTCCTCATTATACAGGAAACCTTGGCGTTGATATGTTGGCGTATGCTTGCGGAAAACAATTCCGGTTACACCCCTGCGTCGAAATCAATATGCGGAAAAGTATGGGTTATTTGGCGATTCGGTTGTTTGAAAACCACATTAGCCCAAATTCCCAGGGACATTTTTTTGTGGAATATCACAAATCTTCTCCAATGCTAAACGAAAAACATGCCGCTCTGCAAAAACAATACCCGCTACAAATGGAAAATGACCGGATTTATAGCGGATACCTAAACCTCTGTCCCATAACGAAAAAGACTAATTATTCGGCGTATATTATAGTGGGCGCTCAAAATCTGTAAAGTGAAATGCTCAAAATCTGTAAAGTAAAATGCTCAAAATTTGTAAAGTGAAATGCTCAAAATCTGTAAAGTGAAATGCTCAAAATTTGTAAAGTGAAATGCTCAAAATTTGTAAAGTGAAAAATAATTTATATCTTTGCGGATTGAAAATTATGCTCTAACACAGATTATATGCCATATAAATTCAGGATAATAGAGGAAGAGATATCCCGGAAATTAACCGCTTCAGGCGGTATGCTTATACGGGGACCCAAATCGTGTGGAAAAACAGAAACGGCAAAGCAGTTTGCCCGCAGTATTCTGCAAGTTGACCAGGACGAACAGGTTCCTTTTATTATGGCAACCGATCCGAAAAGACTTTTGCTTGGCGATACACCCCGGTTAATAGACGAATGGCAGGAACAGCCCAAACTTTGGAATTATATCCGGCACGAAATAGACAACAGAAAGCGCAAGTCGCAATTCATTCTCACAGGCTCTGCAAATCCCGTTGAAGATGTGAAATTGCATAGCGGAGCCGGCCGGTTCACCACCGTTTCCATGCGCACCATGTCGTGGCAAGAGATGGGATATTCTTCCGGACAGGCAAGCCTGAAAGATTTGCTGAACGGAACAAAACCGGACGTGCTTGATACCGGAATTGATTTGGATTTGATAATAGACAGGATGCTCAAAGGTGGTTGGCCTTCACTTATCGAATCAAGCACGAAAAACGCCGTTCTGCTAAACAGGGCATACATCGAACTGCTTGCCGAAGTGGATATGAGCCGCGTGTCGAATATCAAAAGAGACCCGGTAAAAGTACGACAAGTGTTGAAATCGCTGGCGCGAAATACGGCGACGCTTGTAGAAAACACTACGATTGCCAAAGACATCAAAGAGGTTGATAACCAGGAAATTTCCCGGCCTACCGTGATTGATTATCTGGATGCGCTCGAAAAATTAATGATTCTCGACGACCAGCCTGCATTTAATACGCATATCCGATCGTCCGCTTCATTAAGGAAATCGGCAAAAAGGCATTTCTGCGACGTTTCCCTGCCTGTAGCCATTCTCGAATTGACAAAAGAAAGTCTGCTTAAAGACTTGAAATATACCGGCTTCCTTTTTGAATCGCTTGTTACTCACGATTTGAAAGTTTATGCGGCGGCCAACGACGCCGGGGTTTCCCATTATCGGGATTCAAGCGGTTTGGAGATTGACGCCATTGTAAAACAATACGGAGGAAATTATGCCGCATTTGAAATCAAGTTGGGAGTTGGTATGATTGAAGAAGCAGCGGCAAATTTAATCAAATTTTCCAATATACTTGACGGAAGTAAAACTAAAAAACCGTCGTCACTCAATATAATTATCGGAACAGGAATGAGTTATACAAGAGCAGACGGAATCAATGTAATCTCAATAGGTTCTTTAGGGAAATAACAAAATATTAAAAACGTTCAATTTATGTTTGAAACACCCATATTATTTTTGATCTTCAATCGTGAAGATACCACACGACAGGTTTTTGAAGCAATCCGCCGTCAGAAACCGAAATATCTTTTCATTGCCGCCGACGGCGCAAGAAAAAACAAACCCGGCGAAGCGGAAACCTGCCGGCAGGTGAGGGATATTGTTACGCAAATTGACTGGGATTGCAAACTGCAAACGCTTTTTAGAGACGAAAACCTCGGTTGTCAAACGGCGGTAAGTTCGGCTATTACCTGGTTCTTCGAGCAAGTAGAACAAGGAATTATCTTTGAAGACGACTGTTTGCCCGACCCCTCGTTTTTCCCTTATTGTGAAGAATTGCTGAACCGGTACAAAGACGATACGCGCATCGGACATATCAGTGGAAATTGTTTTTTACCGGAATTGATGGATAAAAATTACAGTTACAATTTCTCTTCCGTTTCACATATTTGGGGATGGGCTACCTGGCGACGGGTATGGCAAAATTTCGACGTAAATTTTTCTTATTGGACAGAAGCCCAAAAAGATAAAAACAAGAAAAAGAACTTGTTTATCAACCGGCATGAGGAAATTTATTTTTCTTCGTTTATCTCCGACACCCTCAAAGGGAATAAAGGCATTAATACGTGGGATGTACAATATCTTTATATGTTGCGTCTACAGAATCAATTATCCATCTATCCGATTGTCAATTTAGTTACCAATATCGGGTTATTTTCGGAAAATGCAACGCATACCGTTTCTAAAAATTCTACCAAGTTATACATTTTGTCCGAACCGATCCCGTTCCCGCTCAAACATCCAAAATATCTTTTGCCAAACAAACAAATAGATAATTGGACTCTGACGAGGCGGTTTTTTTCATGGAAACGCTTGGCGCGGTTTTTCCTGAACGATTATTAAACCGATAGAAGTTTCACAACAGATAAACTTTTTGTAACTTTGTTGTACAAAAACACACTGCCGAGAATTGGAGCAGAAGAAAAAACAATAGTCATTTTAGAAATATTCCATAGTTCAAGAAAAGATTAAACGCACAATGTATAATATGAAAATAAAAAGAATCTTGAAAATTTTTATTTCTCGAGTGAAGACTTTTTTTAGGAGAGGTCTTTTAGGTAGATTTCTACTGCAAGAAATAAAAAGCCGGACATCTTATTATAAAAGTCACGAAATAAGAAAGACTTACGGAAAGGATATGCCGGATAAAACGGTCTATGTTATAGGAGCCGATGAAGGGGGAATGTTATCAAGAGCGTACAAAATGCTAATCCGCCGTCATCGCGATTGTTTGCTATTTATAACATTTTTAATGATATCAATAAAATCTCATATTATAAACAATAAAATTTACATTACGTTATGGATATGACAAATTATTTTTCAGGGGAAAATTTATATGGTGATAATTATACCATAGAAGAAATCATACAATGGTACAAAGAAGAAGAAGAAGCGTATGCCGATATGTACGGGAAAGATGTATCGGATAATACCTACAGTCATCATTTGGATATTTTATTCGGATATAAATATATTCCTGTGAGAGAGCATAATATATATAATGCATTGGGGTTTGGTTCGTCCTGGGGATACGAACTCTTACCGGTTATAAACCGAATAGAAAATATCCACATTATTGATTCTTCCGATCAAACGGTATCGAAAAAATTAGGTAATAAAGTCCCGAAATATATAAAAGCGACCGTATCCGGGAAAATTGATATTCCCGACGAAACATTCGACTTGATTACGTGCTTCAGCGTATTACACCACATCCCGAATGTGACTTTTGTTGTATCCGAACTTTTTCGCGTATTGCAAAAAGGAGGATATTTATTGCTAAGAGAACCCATCAATTCGATGGGCGATTGGAGAAATAACAGAGAAGGATTAACGAAGCACGAAAGAGGTATCCCTCCTCAATATTTAAAAAACATAATCCTTTCTCACAAATGTGAAATAATTAAACTTACTTATCACCATTTTATTTATTCTTTTTTGAACAGAAAGTTACATTCCCCGAAATTTCTTGACAGTAAATGGTATTTAAAATTCGACCGGATTTTGTCGGAATTATTTATATGGAATTTTCATTATCATCCCAAAAATTATTTACAGCGAATAGCGCCCGGTTGTGCATATTATGTTATAAGAAAACCATGAAAGTCCTTTTTTGAAAAAGTAAATCCTGCATTTTCTTGAAGTATTTCGATATTTTTTTGTAACTTTGTGTTACAAATTGAATGGAATGAAAAGATTATGTCAATCTGTATTTTATTTTGAACCCCCTGTTTTACATAAAAAATGACTGTTTTTATGAACATTCTCATCTTAAATACTTCCGAACGCACCGGCGGCGCAGCCATTGCCGCCAACCGGCTTATGAAAGCGCTGATCGACAGTGGAATAAACGCCAAGACACTGGTTTTAGACAAACAGACGTCCGACAAAAATGTAATTTCCATTCAGTCGTCGTTTATCAAAAGGCAACTCGCCCGGTTCAACTTCCTTTGGGAACGATGGTGCATATTCGTACACAACCGTTTCAGTCGCAACAATTTGTTTAAAGTTTCCATCGCAAACACAGGCTTTGACATTTCCGGGCATCCGCTGGTGAAATCGGCTGACATAATTCATATCCACTGGATAAACCAGGGATTTTTGTCGTTGAACAGTATTAAAAAGTTAGTGCAAACAGGCAAACCTGTTGTTTGGACTTTGCATGATATGTGGGCAGGTACGGGAATTTGCCACTATCCCGATGACTGTGAGAAATATAAAATCGAATGTTCCGATTGTCCGTTTTTGTTGGGAAAAACCGGTCACGATTTATCCTGTAAGGTATTCACATCAAAAAAGAAATTGAATTTAAATAAAATAATTTATGTGGGATGTAGCTGTTGGATCGCAAACGAAGCAAAAAAGAGTGCGCTTCTGCAAAACGCGCCTGTAACAAATATCCCAAATCCAATTGACACAACGGTTTTTAAACCCTGCAACAAAGCGGATATACGACAAAAACAAGGACTTCCGCTTAACAAAAAATTAATTTTGTTTGCTGCCGCCAAATTATCCGATACTCGGAAAGGAATGTCGTATCTGATAGAGGCCAGCCAATATTTGCAACAACGGGATATAGAGATCGTGTTTTTGGGTGGAAATATTGACGATAATTTATTGCATACCATTTCCTTGCCTGTACGCAGTATGGGATATTTACGTACGCCGGCAGATATAGCATTGACATACGCAGCCTGCGATGTGTTTGTAACGCCTTCACTGGAAGAAAATTTACCGAATACCGTCATGGAAGCGATGGCTTGCGGAACGCCCTGCGTGGGTTTCAACATCGGCGGCATTCCCGAAATGATCAACCACAAGGAAAACGGTTATGTGGCACAATATCAAGATGCAAAAGATCTG
>JAISWH010000045.1 GCA_031271125.1 Dysgonamonadaceae bacterium | reverse complement strand
TTAAAACACCATTTGCACCATCCGTTGATGAAACGCATTGTTGAACTAAGAGAACGGAATTACGCGGATGCGGAAAAATACGATTACGCACCATTCAATTTTGAAGACGCGATAGACAGCTACGAAAAAGTAATGGAAATTGTCGGCGAAATCACCGGCGACGTGATAGCTCCGAATGCGGAAGCTGTTGACGATCACGGCCCTACATTGTCAAACAACCGCGTACAATACGCTCCGGGTACGTTTGAGAACCTGAACGCTGCCGTACAAGGCGGATTGATGGGACTTACCATGCCCCGCCGCTACAACGGACTGAATTTCCCGATGGTAAGTTTTATCATGGCTTCCGACATGGTTGCCCGCGCCGATGCAGGATTTGCTACGCTTTGGGCTTTGCAGGACTGTGCGGAAACGTTGTATGAATTTGGCGACGAAGCGCAACGTCAGGCTTTTCTTCCGCGTGTGTGCGCCGGTGAAACCATGTCGATGGACTTAACCGAACCGGACGCCGGCTCCGACTTGCAAGCGGTGATGCTGAAGGCTACTTTCGACGAAGCCAACGATTGCTGGCGGTTAAACGGAGTGAAACGTTTCATTTCCAACGGCGATGCGGATATTCATCTGGTTTTGGCGCGTTCGGAAGAAGGCACGAAAGACGGGCGCGGATTGTCGATGTTCATCTACGACAAGCGGGATGGCGGCGTAAATGTCCGCCGGATCGAAAACAAAATGGGAATCAAAGGTTCGCCGACTTGCGAATTAACGTACAAAAACGCCACAGCCCAACTTTGCGGAAGTCGCCGGTTGGGATTGATAAAATACGTGATGTCGTTGATGAACGGCGCCCGCCTGGGTATCATGGCGCAAGCGACCGGCATTTCGGAAGCGGCTTACCGCGAAGCTGTCGCATACGCCAAAGATCGCAAACAATTCGGAAAAGCCATCATCGAATTTCCGGCTGTATACGAAATGATTGCCAATATCAAGGCTAAACTGGACGCTTCACGCGGGATTTTGTACGAAACTTCGCGTTTTGTAGATATGTACAAAACTTTGGAGGACATTGAAAAAGAACGCAAATTAGACGTCGAAGAAAAGGAAGAACTGAAAAAATACAAGAAGTTGGCAGACGCATTCACCCCGCTGGGCAAAGCCATGAATACGGAATACGCCAACCAGAATGCTTACGATTGTGTCCAGATTCACGGCGGTTCGGGTTTTATGAAAGATTATCCTTGCGAACGCTATTATCGCGACGCGCGTATCACCAATATTTACGAAGGAACAACGCAATTGCAGGTCGTAGCCGCCATCCGCCATGTCTTGACCGGCACTTATCTTTCTCAAATGAAAGCCTATCAGGAAGAGATAATCGCTCCCGAATTGGCCGGCTTAAAAGCGCGTTTGGCAAAAATGGTTGATATTTACGAACAATTAATACCGATAGTTGCCGATACGAAAGACAATGAATACATTGATTTTCAAGCGCGCCGGTTGGTAGATTGCACCGGTTATATTGTTTTGAGTTATCTTTTATTGTTGGATACCCAACGAAACCCGGAAACATTTGGGGTTTCTGCGAAAGTGTACGTCACTTATGCCGAAGCGGAAGTGAAGAAGATTAATGATTTCATTTCCGGATTTGATATGGATAATTTGAAGTATTACAAGCAAAAAGTTTAAATAATCGAAGCCGCTATTGTGAGGGCGAAGCCCAAAGCAATCCGGAGCGATAATTTAAATATACTTAAATAACTTGTATATTAAAAAAAATTATTACATTTGCATCCGAATTTGTAACAACAAACAAGAAATGAATCATTTTTATTTTACATATTCCTTTTATTACTTTTACTTTAACAAAGAGTAAGACAGGGTTTTGTATGATAAAAACAAAAAATAAATGTTATAAAATGAATATAAAATCCTGTCGAAACCGACAGGATTTTTTTTTGAATTTAATTGTATAAAAATGAAAACAGTTGCTATTCAGGGAATCGAAGGCGCCTATCATGAGATAGCCGCGCGCAGGTTTTTCAAAGAAAAAGAGGAAGAAAATA
Source organism: Dysgonamonadaceae bacterium (assembly GCA_031271125.1). GTDB lineage: Bacteria > Bacteroidota > Bacteroidia > Bacteroidales > Azobacteroidaceae > Azobacteroides. The sequence continues at coordinate 16,469 of JAISWH010000045.1, read as the reverse complement.
TTGATATTCTTCCTTGTAATCAGTTCAAAGATGTGATTTCAGCCGTGAAAAAAGATCCGAATATCATCGGTATTATGGCGATAGAGAACACGATAGCAGGAAGTTTGTTGCAAAATCACGAACTTATCAGAGAAAGCGATTTAATCGTTGTCGGTGAACAAAAGATTCGCATCAGCCACAGTTTTGCCGCCTTGCCGGGCGAATCCGCAGAGACAATTAACGAAGTAAATTCTCACCCGATTGCTCTGATGCAATGCGCCGATTATTTGAATACGCTTCATAAGATAAAAATCGTGGAAGAGGAAGATACGGCGTTAAGTGCGAAAATAATTGCCGAAAATAAATTGAAAGGACATGCGGCAATATGCAGCAAATATGCTGCCGAACTGTATGGTTTGCAAGTCCTGGAAGAAGGCATAGAAACGAATAAACGGAATTTCACGCGTTTTCTGTTGATTTCAAACCGTTGGGTAGCCGACGATTTGGTCAAAAGCGGCGAAATCAACAAATCATCGCTTGTTTTCACGCTTCCGCACACGGAAGGTAGTTTGTCTAAAATATTGACTATCTTCTACTTCTACAACTTGAATTTAACTAAAATACAATCTTTGCCGATTTTAGGCCGCGAATGGGAATATTTGTTTTACATTGATTTGACTTTCACGGATATCTTGAATTATAAGCAGGGATTGGATGCTGCCCGGCCTTTGATGAGGGATTTTAAAATTTTGGGCGAGTATAAAGAGGCGAATAACAAAAATTTATAATATGAATACACAAAAAAAAATCGAACCCGCCCGGCGATTACATTCGGTCAGCGAATATTATTTTTCCAAAAAGTTAAAGGAAATTGCGGAAATGAATGTTAAAGGATTGGATGTAATCAGTTTAGGCATAGGTAGTCCGGATTTACCGCCTTCGGAAGAAGCCATCGAAACTTTGTGCGAATTCGCACGGGAAGCCGATTCGCACGGTTACCAGCCTTATGTGGGCATTCCCGAATTGCGTAAAGCCTTTGCCGGATGGTACAAACAATGGTATGACGTGGATTTAAATCCCGGTACGGAAATTCAACCGTTAATCGGCTCTAAAGAAGGTATTTTGCATATTTCCATGGCTTTCCTTAATCCCGGCGACGGCGTGTTGACGCCCAATCCCGGATATCCGACTTACACTTCGGTCGGTAATTTGATCGAAGCCCAAGTCATTCCTTACGATTTGAAAGAAGAAAATGATTGGCAACCGGATTTTATTGCTCTTGAACAACTTGATTTATCGAATGTTAAGCTCATGTGGGTCAATTATCCACACATGCCGACCGGCGCTCCGGCTACGTTTGAACTTTATCAAAAATTAGTCGATTTCGGGCGTAAACACAAGATAATTATCTGTAATGACAACCCTTACAGTTTTATTTTAAACGAAAATCCGAAAAGTATACTGTCAATCGACGGAGCCAAAGACATTTGCATTGAAATGAACTCTTTGAGCAAATCGCAAAACATGCCCGGCTGGCGTATCGCCATGCTTGCCTCCAATGCGCAATTCGTCCAATGGGTTTTAAAAGTGAAAAGCAATATCGACAGCGGACAGTTCAAACCGATGATGTTGGCGGCGGCGAAAGCCCTGCAAGCTCCCAAAGAATGGTATTCGTCGATGAATGAAGTATACCGGAAAAGAAGAACAATTGCCGAAGAAATCATGAACACGCTCGGTTGCCGGTTCGACCCGAAACAGTCCGGCATGTTTCTCTGGGGGAAAATTCCCGGTAAGTACATGGATAGCGGGGAATTAGCAGACCGGATTTTGTACGGCGCCCGTGTTTTTATCACGCCCGGATTCATTTTCGGCAGTAACGGAAACGAATACATCCGAATTTCGCTTTGTTGCAAAGATGAGAAATTGCAGGAGGCGCTTGAAAGAATTGTTAAGTTGACGAGTTGACGAGTAAACGAGTTAACGAGAATCGGTGCACACCGGTAGTTCGTTTACTCGTTAACTCGTCAACTTGTCAACTCGTTAACTTGTCAACTCGTCAACTTGTCAACTCGTTAACTCGTCAACTCATTAAATTATTAGCTAAAAAAAAATAAACGTATGGAATTAGAATCAATTACGCTGCCGGGCGTCAGTGACCGGCGGCCGATCGTTATCGCCGGCCCATGCAGCGCCGAAACAGAAGAACAAGTGATGATAACCGCCAAGGAATTGGCAAAGAGGGAAATCAAAATTTTCCGTGCAGGAATTTGGAAACCGCGCACCAAACCGGGCGGATTTGAAGGTATCGGTTCGGAAGGGCTTTTATGGTTACAAAAAGTGAAACGAGAAACCGGTATGTATACAGCTACGGAAGTTGCCAATAAAAACCATGTGTTTGAATCAGTTAAGCATGGGATTGACATCATTTGGATAGGCGCCCGGACTTCCGTCAACCCTTTTGCGGTTCAGGAAATTGCCGAAGCCTTGCAAGTTTCAGGCTTTATGGGAGTTGTGCTGGTTAAAAATCCGGTGAATCCCGATTTGGAATTGTGGATTGGCGCTATCGAAAGAATTTACAATGCGGGTATTCGGAAAATCGGTGTAATTCACAGGGGATTCAGTACTTACGACAAAAAATTGTACCGCAATCTTCCGCAATGGCATGTTCCGATTGAGTTGAAACGACGGATTCCGAACATACCTATATTTTCCGATCCCAGCCATATCGGCGGAAAGCGCGAATTAATCGCTCCTATCAGCCAGCAGGCCATGGACTTAAACTACGACGGCCTGATTATCGAATCGCATTGCACTCCGGACAACGCCTGGAGTGACAAGGATCAACAAATTACGCCCGACGTTCTTTCTTACATTTTGAGTATGCTGGTTGTTCGGGAAACGAAACAAACGACGGAAAACCTGGTGCAACTCCGGCAACAAATTGACGAAATCGACAACGATCTGCTCGGCATTTTAGCCAAACGGATGCGTGTTTCCAAAGAAATCGGTCAATACAAAAAAGAGCATAATATGCCTGTACTTCAAACCGTTCGCTATGATGAAATTCTGGAAAACAGAATCTCTCAGGCTGAAAAGATGGGAATTGGCGCAAGTTTTATGAAAACGGTTTTGGAAGCTATTCATGAGGAATCCATTCGTCAACAAATTGAAGTGTTAAACCAATAGCACAAGAATGGGAAAACAAGGTTTTTTTCTCGCCACAAAATTTTAACAAAAGTGTCTGTCACTATATTGATGACAGACACTCCATTTTTTGCATTTTAATCCGACCTAAAGTTACAAACGCCTATCTGATTGATTATTATCTACTTGCAACAACTTTTCTTTGTCTAACGAACTTTTTTAGACCTCCATATTTGGAATCATTCTAAATAAAAAAGCCTCATAACTTATTGATTCATAGCTGTTTTAGTCTTGTTTAAATAGTAAAAAAGGCGAAAATCGGCATTATCTGTCTTATTATCAATAATTTACAAGCGATATTTTTAAGCCTTATTTTTGTATTTTAACAATTTGTTAAACACTTGTAAAACATTAGGCCTCTTAAGTATCTTAAAATCAACGGTTTAGAAACACTGTCTGTCATCAATATAGTGACAGACATTTTTGTTAAAATTTTTTGGTGAGAAAAAAACCTTGTTTTTTGTGTATAAACAAGTTGACAAGTAAACGAGTTACTGCTCTTTATACCCTGTTTACTCGTCAACTTGTTTACTCGTTTACTAATTTTGCTTATGCACAAAACCATGCCGCGCATAGTATAGACAAACAAACAGTCAACCTAAATCAGGAGCTTACACTACATTCCATATACAAAAATGTTTTTGCCGTCAATAGTTTCGGTTTTTTGATAAATCTTTTCGTCCCACGAGAGCGTGTTGCTGCGGTTTACAATGGCAAGCACGCCTTCACGGCAGCCAAGCCCGTCAATATATTTTGCCGTTTGGGATAAACCGTCTTTATAATATTCTTCGCCCTTCCAAAGTTTTATTTCAATGGGGTAAGTAATACCGTCATACACAATTCCGAGGTCTGTCCTGCCGGAGTCGATTGCCAATTCGCGCAGGATTTGTCCTCCGCCATTCACTACACGCTGCAAAAAGGCCATTAAAACAAGGTGCGGCGCGGCTTCCCTGTATTTAATCATTTCACCCCAAATGCCGCTGTTTTTACGCCAGAATTTCTGAAATTCGGTCATCAGGAATTTCATATCAACCTTTCCATCCTTAATATAGCGTGGAATAGTTACATCGGGAGTATCGTTTTTGATTTTGTATTGCAAATCGAAATTCAGCGAGCGAATAATTACATCGGCGTAAATCGGGTTTGCCGGAACAATTTTCCCGTTATCTTCTTTTATCAATCCCAAATCCATCACATACTGAAAATCGTCCGAAAGCCGTTCGATACCGCTTTCGCCCAAGAGCATCGGTTCGATTACCCGTTGCACACGTTCTTCTTTCAGCCGTTCAAGCAAGGAGTCGATATGTACATCGCGGCGTAAAATAATATTTTCTATTGCCTGTTCGCAAAGTTCGGCGGTAACGGGTTTTGAAAATTCAAAATTCAGCAACTTTACAATAACTTCCCGTACGATGGCATTTACGAGCCAGGGTTGTCCTTGTGTTTGCTGCCAAACCAATTCAAGGGCTTGCGGCTCAAAAACTTGTCCCTGTTCCGATGTATGTTGGGCGTAAAGTTCGGCAATTTCCTGTTTGGTAAAATTCTTAAGCGTTAAAGTTTCCGTTACGATATTGAACGGACTTGCGCTTCCGAGCGTTTTGTTATCGGGACGGATATTTCCTTTGTAATCGCGGATATTCCGCATACCGACTAATGCAAGCGAATGAACGAAAGCTGCAGTTTTCCGGTCGATATAGCCGTTGCGGAGTTGGCGCAGAAAAGTTATCAACGTACCGTTGCTCAAACAATCGGCTTCGTCGAAAAGAATCACAAGGGGTTTGTCGAGCAGTGCGCAGTAATTTTTTATTTCATCTTTTAAAACCGTCGAAAAACTGCTGAAATCAACATTTGTGGCAAAATCTTCCGCATGAGGCAACTTGTAAAGTTGCAGCGCCGAAGCCATATTGTGAACAATCTGCGGAATACCTACTTTTTCGTCGGCAATTCCCTGCAAAGTTTCGAGCGAACAGTACAGCGCATAATACTTTCCGCCTTGATTTAACCGGTCGGCCAAATCTTTCAGGAAAGTTGTTTTCCCGCTCTGACGCGCTGCGTGAATGACAAAATATTGCCCCATCGCTATCAACGGGTCAACCTCTTTCAAACGCTCCTGTGCGTCAATCATATAATGTTCGTCCTTAAAACACGGACCGGCTACATTAAAATATCGCATTCTGTTTGTGGATTTTAAGTTTCTACAAAAGTAGTAATTTTTTGTAAAACCATCTCTACATTTTTGGGGTAAATCATGAAAACAGACGCTATGCGACATTTTACATAAAAATCTTACGATTATCCATTAACAAAAAGTCGGAAATATGCTGATGTTTAATTCCTTCAATATTGTCGTTCCAGAAATCATCCATTGTCACGACATATTTCGGGTAATTATCCCGAATTGAAAGTAAGGGGGAAAACTCTCTTTCCATTGTTTGCTCACTATCTATCTTGTATGCAACCTGGATATATACTTTTTCCCCTTGCTTTTCACAAACGAAATCAATTTCCTTATTATCCGTTTTTCCTACAAATACCCGGTATCCTTTTCTTTTCATTTCAAGAAAAATAATATTTTCAAGGATTCCTGAAATCATCCGGTCTCGATAACCCATTGCGGAATAGATAAGCGACAAGTCGCTCACGTAAAATTTTTCCTGCGTTTTCAGTATTTCCTTTCCTTTAATATCATATCTTGGAGCTCTGTAAATGATAAAAGAACTTTCCAAAGCATTCAAATAATTATAAACTGTATTTGTGTCTATTTTTCGATGTTGGCTTTTGAAATAATCGGCTATATTTTTACCTGAGAAAGAGTTGCCTATATTGTCGAAAACATATTTTACTATCCGTTCCAGCAATTCAATATTGCGAATTGAATTACGCTGAATGGTATCTCTCAAAATGACCGAAGAATAAATATCGAATACAATGCGGTAAGCGGTTTCGAGCGTGTAATTCGCAGTATGTATGACCGGAAAGCCTCCATATCGAAGGTAGGAATTAAAATTATTTTCCTGATTTTGAGGCAAGTAAGTCTTCCTAAACTCCAGAAATTCGGAAAAAGAGAGTGTATAAACCGGAATTTCCACATATCTGCCTGTCAGAAAAGTTGCTAATTCGGATGAAAGCAAATGCGAATTTGAACCGGTGAGGTATATATCCGTATCGAAATCGACAAGTGCGGAATTAATGACCTTTTCCCATTCGCTTACTTCCTGTATTTCATCAAACAAAAGATAATATTTTTTACCGGATACTATTTTTTCTTTCAAAAAAGCATAAAGGCGGTTGCCGTCTGTCAGTTCTACTCTGGAAAAACTTTCAAAATTTAACGAGATAATCTGTTCTTGCGATATACCGGCCGATAAAAGTTCATCCCGGATCATACTCAATACCGTTGATTTACCGCCACGCCTGATGCCTGTGAGAATTTTCACAAGCGGATTACCAATAAATGGTTTCAGATATTCAATATAAGTTTCTCTTTTAATCATATTTTTTATGTTTACGGCCACAAAGATAATCATTTTTTTTGAGTTTTTATGATTATAAGCATAAAAACATCATATTTTTTTAAGTTTTTATGGTTATAAACTGTAAATTCAGATAGAAATTCTTTTATTTTTTTTCCATAACTAAGTTATTAAATCAGAAAAAATATTTACTTTTGTGACTTTTATTAAAAAACGTAAAAAATGCATACTATTGAAACTATTCCTGTTTGGATTTTAATTCCATTTGTCGTCCAGTTGCTTGTTATTGCCTTGGCGCCACTCTTTGCGGAGCATTGGTGGGAAAATAACCGTAATAAACTGATTGTTTCGTTGGCGCTTAGCGTCCCGATTGTTATCTTCATGTTTCTCAACGGAATCATAGAAAAACTCGAACATCAGATGTTGTTTGACTATTTGCCGTTTATCATTCTTTTGGGGGCGCTGTTTGTCGTCACCGGCGGCATTCATCTTCAAGGCGACATTAAGGCAAGGCCGGGCGTGAATACGCTTTTCCTGGCCATAGGCTATGTTCTGGCTTCGATAATGGGCACAACGGGCGCCGCAATGTTGCTTATCCGCCCTGTACTCAAAACCAACGATCAACGGAAATTTAAGACGCACACCGTGTTGTTTTTCATTGCCGCTGTTGCCAATTGCGGCGGATTACTCACTCCGTTGGGCGATCCCCCTTTGTTTTTGCTTTATCTGCGCGGCGCAAATTTCACATGGTTTATGAATTTGCTGCCCGAATGGCTGTTGACCGGCGTCATTTTATTGGGCGTTTATTATGCGGTGGAGAGCTATTTTTTCCGGAAGGAAGAATGGCAAAACATTTCCGCCGACATGCGCGAAAAGATTCCTTTGCGCCTTTCGGGAAATGTGAATTTCATTTTCCTGCTTGGCATCGTGTTGTCGGTAGCGTTCATCAATTCTACTTATATTCCGTCAATGGGTGACGAACATGCGCAGGTTTGGATTAAATTCCTGCGTGAAATAGCCTTGTTGTCGATGGCTGTGGCTTCTTTGATTTTTACGAAAAAGAAAGTGCGTCGTTCAAACAAATTCACTTGGGCGCCCATCCTCGAAGTGGCGGTGATTTTCCTGGGTATTTTCGTAACGATGACGCCTGCTTTGATTTTCCTCAATCAGAACGCCGCAAGTATGGGTTTGCATGCTCCCTGGCAATTTTATTACGCCACAGGCGTATTGAGTTCGTTTTTGGATAATGCGCCCACCGCTTTAGCGTTTTACAGCGTTGCGCAAGGATTGCCGGCTGTTCCGCCTTTGGTAGCAGGGATTCCCGAAATTTTGCTCAAAGCCGTATCCGTCGGCGCGGTATTTTTCGGCGCGATGACTTACATCGGCAACGGGCCTAACTTTATGGTGAAAGCAATCGCTGAAGAAAACGGCGTGAAAATGCCCGGATTCTTTGCTTACATGCTGAAATTTTCGTTGATTGTGCTGCTGCCGATTTATATTTTGGTGCAGTTGATATTCTTCCTGTAAGTTACCTCCCAGCCCATTTATTTTTCCAACCGAAATGATTTCTGCCCAATGCGGTTCCCATCCGCAAAAATATCGACACGGTAAGTTCCGGGCATGAGATACTCCTCTACTTGCCAATAAATGCTCATCGGATATTCCTCGCCGGTATATTCGATGTTGCGTTCGGCGGAATAATTGATTTCTTTGTTTTCGTAGGTGAAAACATGGGCGCGGCTTTTCACAAGTACATCGTCGTCGGGCTTTTGAATACGAATGTAAATGGTTTTCTCGCCGGGGATCGCCGTAATGTTTTTATTGATTATAAACCGAACTTCGATTTTATCTGTCTTGTCGATTTTATCCGTAGTCTTGTTTTTCTTGTTCAAACAGATGACGGATATATTGCTTGCATCTAATTGGGAAGCCATTTGCACGGTTTCCGTGAGTTTCGCTTTTTCTTGCGAAAGTTGGGAAACGGTTTCCGTAGCCCGGTTGTATTTGGCTGTAACGGTCCGGTTTTCGGCGGTCAATTGTTCGTTGAGACGGTTCAGGGAATCAATTTGTTGGATGTAACCCTGCATGATGGTTCGCAAGGTTTTTAATTCCTTCATTAACTCATTGATACGTTTGGCGTTAGTCGACTTAACCGTTCGGAGTTCTTCCTGCAGGCGTTGCACTTTCATTTGTTCCGATTCGAGTTTGGCAATCAAGGAATCGTTGCTGACAGTCATTTTAAATCCTTCATACTGGTTGGATAAATCGTTGTATTCGTCGGTTAATTCTTCTTTAACCAATTCCGATTGCAACCGGTATTCTTTCATCCGTTTGTCCTGATAAAAAATATAATAGGCCGCGCCGGCTGTAATTATCGCCAAAATACAAGCAACGGCAATCCATACATATTGTTTGTTATTCGTTTTTTTCATTGCGCTACAAAAGTACAATCTTGTCTTGGAATTACCAAATAAGTAATGCGAAATATCTTTTTACTTAATTTTTCCCCCTCAATATATTCACCATTTGCGACTTATTCCGTCTTTTACCTTCCGAATCCGTATATTCCACAACAACAAGATAAGCGCCGGTCGGTACAAATTTCCCGTTCACCATGCCGTTCCATCCTTTGGTGGGGTCGCTCCACCGGTAAAGCAGGTTGCCCCAACGATTGAACACGGAGGCTTGGAAAGAAACGACCGAACTGAAAGAGATTTTTAATTCGTCATTGATACCGGGCGAACTTCCGGGACTGAACGCATTGGGTATTTCGACGCGGGTGCTGTCGATCGACACTTTGATGGCTTCCGGTATATCCGCACAAATGGATTGAGCATCGTTCACTTCCAACTGCACATCATAGTTGCCCGTATTTTCAAAGGTGTACCGGAGAACGGGATCGGTATAGCGGACAATTGTATTGTATTCGCCCGTAACATTATCCTGTTTTGATACTTTCCAAATATAAAAGGCGGCGACCGGCTCATTGGCATACGCCGTAAAAGTATAGCCGATGGGAGATGATTCTATCCTGTCGGGCGTATGCTTTTCATTATCGCCGAACTCTCTGTCTTTTTCGACAGAATAATGCGCTTCCACTTTTATGGCGCGATATTCTTCCGAAACGACGGCGTGTGCAATCCCGAAGTGGTCGGCAAAAGCGTCTGTCAGCGTGAAAGTTGTATTGGTAAGCGGAGGATTGTCCACTAAAATTTCAGGAAATAATTCGTTTACCGTAAACGCGGCGTCTAAAGGCAAAAATGTTTTCTGTTCTTCGTTCCATGATAAAGTATTGTAAGTCAAACGAAAATTCCGTTGCAAAGTATTCCGCCTTCCGCTTATATAGTAATAAATAGGCGTAACCACCGCATCGGTAATGAGTTTCAACTGTTCGCAACGGTATTCGTCTTCCATCACTCTCAGGCCGGAAAGACGGGGAACATAAGGGCTGTAATCGACAATCCAAACGTAACCGGTTCCCATGGGAGTCGCCACATAATAACCGTAACCCTCCGGAATATCGGTAATTACGGAAGTATTACCGCTTTGGGTGCAAGGTACGGGAACTGCATCATCAATCGACTCCTTATACCGATACCATTGATGTTCGCCTGACTTGGAAGACGTGAATTTGATCTGCGCTCCTTCCATTCCATTCAGAAGGTATATTTCGGTAATGCCGTTTTTGGATGCCCGATAAGGATGTCCGCTTCCGCCGATTACCTCATATTGGGCAAAAAGCGGGGAAAATAAAAAAGCGGCGATGATAAAAAGTAAACTCCGTTTCATGTGTCAAATGTATTATTTTTTTATTACCTTTGCAAATTATACAAGTTGAAACTTTTTAATTATGTCACATCGTTATTTCATACTTCTACTATTTGCTTGTTTACAATTCTATAACGTAAAATCAGGGAACGCATTTTATCCGGAATCAACTTTTTTTGCCGAAGACAATAATTATTTTCTGCATACGGTAGAAAAAGGACAAACCGTATTTTCCATTGCTTCCATGTATCACATCTCGGTAGATGATATTCATAAATTAAATCCGCAAAGTAAAACCCTTATCAAAGCAGGCGAGAAACTGAAAATTCCCCAAGAATCCGGTTCCTATATTTATCATGTGATTCAACCGCAGGAGACTTTATACGGCCTGTCCCGTAAATACCAAATGAAAGGCGAAGACATTCTCACGGTCAATCCCGGTTTGTCTATCCAAACTTTTCAAATAGGGAAAATCATCCGCATACCGGTAAATCAAGTCACCACTCCGTTAAAAAACGAAAACGATGCGATTAATCAACTGAAAACCAATTCTTTGCTGCATCGTACTTCTTCTGTTCAATCCGTTAAAACCGTTCAGGTAGCCCTTTTATTGCCTTTCGGATTGAAAGGTAGCGAGGCAGGCGAAAATATGAGCGGCCGGATGGTCGAATATTACGAAGGATTCCTTTTGGCCCTGAAAGCGCTCAAAAGTAAAGGGATTTCCATTAACCTGCAAGTACATGACATTGGTTCGAATGACAAAGAAATTTCCAATATTTTGAAAAAAGAAGAAATGCAAAACGTTCATCTGATTATCGGAGGCGTTTCGGACGAACAAATCAAAATCATTTCCCGCTTTTCAAACAATAAAAATATTCCTTATGTAATTCCTTTTACTTCAATGAGTAATGAATCTTTCAACAATCCGGATTCGTATCAGGTAAATACGCCCCAATCCATTTTGTATACCAAGGCTTCAACCCTTTTTATCAACAAATACGAAAATTACCATATCCTATTGGTTTCGGGGGAAAAGGATGCCTCCAATCAATCGGAATTTACCGGCTTGTTACGTTCCGACATGCAGGAAAAGAAAATTTCTTTCAAAACAATTCCTTTGAAACGCTTTCTTGATGCGGATTTTGTTTCCGAATTGGATTTATATAAAGATAATGTGTTTGTTCCCGACGACGACAGGCCGGAAACGATAGAAAAAATGATTGTCCCTTTGCGGACTATTCAAAGAAATCATCCGGAATGTCAAATTTCACTTTTCGGATATCCGCGATGGCAAACCTACAATTCGAGATACTCCGACAGTTTTTTTCAACTGCATGTCTCTTTTTTTAGCGTCTTTTATGCAAACTTGAGTTCGCCGGAAGTGAAAGATTTTTACAATACTTTTTACAAATGGTACGGCCGTAGTATTTCAAATAATTTCCCGAAATTCGGCATTTTAGGATACGACACGGGAATGTATTTCATTCAAGCCGTTTATACATACGGAACGGCTTTCGAAACGGAAATCAACGAATTGAAATACAAAGGTATTCAAACGGATTTTTATTTAGAGAGAGTAAATAATTGGGGCGGATTTATCAATACAAACCTGTTTTTAGTGAACTACAATCCGGATTATTCTATTACCCAAACAAGCGTCAAATAGTCGGATATGAAACAATTTACATTTGTTTTTTTCTTTTTTTTATTTCAGTTTGCCTACGGTCAAACAAATTCCTTTTCGCCCGAATGGGCTTTCGGCGTTAATGGAGGCGTAAATCTTTCGAAGATGCGGTTCAATTCGGGATATTATGTTCCGCAGGGACTTTATATGCAACCTTCGGGCGGGCTTACGGTACGGTACATTTCGGAAAATCATTTCGGGATTATCGGGGAACTGAATTATTCTTTATGCGGATGGGCGGAAAAAAAGGATACACTGAATAATGCTCATCCGAACGAATATACCCGTTCACTGGCCTATCTCGAAATTCCGCTGTTGACGCATCTCTATTTCAATCTGGGGAAACGCGCCCGTCTCATTATCAATGCAGGTCCACAGTTCAGGTATAATATCGGCGAAGAAGTGAAGAAAAAAATAATCACCGATGAGGATAAGAATTGGCCTTATTATGACGACAATTACAAAATAAACCGTAAATTCGATTATGGTTTGAAAGGAGCGATGGGAATTGAAATCCGGACAGGGCTTGGCTCTTTTATTCTAAGCGGGAGCTACTATTTTGGTCTGACCGATGTTTTCAACAACAAACGGAATGATGTTTTTCAGGCTTCTTCCAATCAGATTGTAGGTGTTAATCTGACTTATTTGATCCGGGTAAAAAAGTAAAAGTATGAAACCCGCATGTAAAAGTTACATCCAAGAGCATGAACATGAAGCGGGTTCCATATAACCTTTAAAAAACAAATTATGTATATATGAAAATTTCTCAAATCATAACAGAATTAGAAGATTACGCTCCGCTTTCGCTTCAGGAAAATTTTGATAATTCGGGCTTGCAGGTAGGCGATGTTTCGGGAGAAGCGCGAGGCGTTCTCTTGTGTTTGGATGTAACGGAAGATGTTGTAGATGAGGCGATTAAAAAGGGCTGCAACCTGATTATATCCCATCATCCGCTTCTGTTCAAGCCTTTGAAAAAACTGACGGGGAAAACATATATCGAACGTAGCGTAATCAAAGCCTGCAAAAACGACATCGTCATTTATGCTTCGCATACCAATATGGACAATGCTTTCGGCGGCGTGAACTATCACCTGGCAGGGAAAATCGGTTTGCAAAATGTCCGGGCTTTAAGTCCAAAAAAAGATTGTTTGCTGAAATTAATAACATTTGTTCCCGAAGCACAGGCGGAAACAGTCAGAAACGCTTTATTCGATGCAGGCGCCGGACAAATTGGGAATTATGATTCTTGCAGTTTCAACACTTCGGGTTCAGGTTCTTTCCGCGCCGGAGGGGACGCACATCCTTACGCGGGCAGCGCCGGCGAATTTCACATCGAACCGGAAATCCGCATTGAAACGATTGTTCCGGTTTATAAAAAGTCGGCAACGCTCAAGGCGCTGTTGGCCGCTCATCCTTACGAAGAACCGGCTTTTGATTTTTATCCATTGGAAAACGAATGGGCGCAAGTCGGTTCCGGAATCGCCGGCGAACTTCCGAATCCCGAAAGCGAAGAATCTTTTTTGCAGAAACTGAAAGCCTGTTTCGGCCTGAAAACGCTTAAACATTCGCCGTTTACGGGAAAACAAATCCGGAAAGTCGCTTTATGCGGCGGTAGCGGAGCGTTTTTAATTCCCGACGCCATCGCTTGCGGAGCGGACATTTTTATCACCGGTGAAGCAAAATACAACGATTATTACGACGTGGATAACCGTATTCTTTTGGCCGTTATCGGACATTATGAATCGGAAGTCGCCACAAAAGAGATATTTTATGATATTATTACAAAAAAAATTACTAACTTTGCGATTCACTTTTCAACGGTGAATACGAATCCTGTAAATTTTATGTAAATCTAAGATATGGCAAAAAAAGAACAAGAAGCTGAAAAAAAAGCAACAAAAACAACTACGGCGAAAGCTAAAAAAGGAGCGTCTGTTGAACAAATAAATGAGGTACAACCCAAGGTTGACCAAGAAGTTAATACGGATAAATCAGTCGCCGCAGACAGTGATCTGTCGGTTGAACAAAAACTGGTCAATTTATATAAGCTGCAATCCATGCTTACGGAAATTGATAAAATCAAAACACTTCGGGGTGAACTTCCTTTGGAAGTACAAGACTTGGAAGATGAAGTGGCCGGTTTGCAAACGCGCATCCAGAATTTCCAGTTAGACAGCAAGGATATTGATACCACTATCGGACAACAACGGATCAAAATTACCGATTCTAACTCCTTGATAAGTAAGTACAAAGAACAATTGGATAATGTCCGTAACAACAGGGAATTTGATAGCCTTTCGAAAGAAATTGAGTTCCAGGGTCTCGAAGTGGAACTGGCGGAAAAACACATTCGGGAGTATACAGCCGAAGCGAAAATGATTACCGAAGAAATTGCCAAAAGTAAAACCTTGTTGGAAGAACGTCAAGCCGATTTGAAGTCCAAAAAAGAAGAACTGGATGAAATTGTTTCCGAAACGAAAATTCAGGAAGAACAACTACGGGAAAAAGCCAAGCAATTGGAAACAACAATCGAACCCCGTCTTTTGGCCGCTTTCAAACGCATTCGCAAAAGCGCCCGTAACGGTTTGGCTGTCGTTTACATCCAACGCGACGCTTGCGGCGGTTGCTTCAATAAAATTCCGCCCCAAAGACAATTAGATATTAAACTGCGTAAAAAAACAATTGTTTGCGAACATTGCGGACGGATTATTATTGATCCGCAACTCGCAGGAGCAGAGTAAAGAAAGAAAAACATGAAATTATCATTGAAAAACACCATTTTTTCGTCCCCTGACGGGAAGAGTTACCTTTTTCCTTTTATTCTGGTAACCAGCTTGTTTCTGATGTGGGGCTTGGCGCATGGTTTGCTGGATGTTCTGAATAAGCACTTTCAGACAGCTTTTACCATGTCGAAGGCGCAATCGGGTTTAGTACAATTTTCGACCTATATTGCATACGCATTGATGGGTATTCCGGCCGGTACATTCATGAAGAAATACGGTTATAAGAAAGGAATTTTGTTGGGTTTGCTATTATATGCCGTCGGCGCATTCGGGTTTATTCCGGCAGCTATGTTGCACTCTGCCAATCCGTTCCTGATTTCTTTGTTTGTTGTGGCTTGTGGTTTGTGCGTATTGGAAACGGCTGCCAATCCGTATTCGACGGTGCTTGGCCCCAAAGACAGCGCCGCACAAAGGATCAATTTTTCCCAGTCGTTCAACGGTTTGGGTTGGGTACTCGGCCCTTTTATCGGCGGACAATTGATTTTAGGCGCAGCGCCCGGCGATACGATGGCGTTAACTAAGCCGTATATTATTTTGGGCGCCGGAACGTTAATCATTGCCTTATTCTTTTTGTTTACGAAATTGCCGAATATTGTAGAAACCGACGATTCCGCCGTCGTAGCCGGCGAATCCGGTGCACCTGCAAAATCTATGTGGTCGCACAAACATTTTGTGTTGGCCATTATCGCCCAATTTTTATATTGTGCCGCTCAAACCGGGATTTTCAGTTTTTTCATCAACTATGTGACGGAGCTTGATACAACCATTTCTCCTTTGCAAGCATCTCAGTTTCTGGCATTTGGAGGAATGTTGCTGTTTATGATCGGCCGTTTGTCGGGCAGCTTCATCATGTCCAAATTCAAACCCTATCGCTTGCTCGCTGTTTATGCCGGCGTCTGCACACTTGCAATGATTCTGGTTGTCCTTCAATTAGGACATATTTCATTGTACGCTTTGTACCTGACATTCTTCTTCATGTCGATTATGTTCCCCACTATCTTTGCTTTGGGACTTTCGAAAATGGGAGTTTATACAAAAAAAGCTTCTTCTTATATTATTCTCGGCGTTGCGGGAGGTGCATTTTCACCGATGTTGATGGGATTTATCGGCGAAGAAAATATGGCCATTGGATTTATTGTACCTTTGTTTTGCTTTCTTTACATTGTATTTTATGGTTTGAAAGGTTATAAATTGTAGGCAATTGAAATTTTCTTATCCATAAATATGATTCATTTCAAAAAAATGCTTACCTTTGCAATCGCAAAAATCGAGGTGTAGCGCAGTCCGGTTAGCGCACCTGCTTTGGGAGCAGGGGGTCCCAAGTTCGAATCTTGGTACCTCGACAAAAATCTAATTGCTCGCGCTTGGAAAACCCAAGTTTTTCATGTAATTTTGTAGATTATACATAATTGTTCCATGAAAAACCAATTTCTATCATCAATAGTCGCATGTCTTGTCCTGACATCCGTTTATGCACAACAGTTTGAATTTTCGCACATAGACAATACAAACGGACTTTCCAATAACCAGGCGGAAAGTATCTTCAAAGACAGCAGGGGATTTCTTTGGATTGGGACA
>JAISWH010000037.1 GCA_031271125.1 Dysgonamonadaceae bacterium | reverse complement strand
GACGAGTAGCCCTACATGCGCCGGTGTACATGACCTTGCAACCCTTAAGTTGTACGGCTTCCTATATTGCTATAAGAACCGGTAAGCTCTTACCTTACCTTCTCACCCTTACCGGATTATCCACTCCAAGAGAACGGAAAAACCGGCGGTTATTTTCTTCTACTTAACTCTGCTCTCACAAACAGCTATCCGTTAGATAATAAGGTACTCTGTGTTGTCCGGACTTTCCTCTCTTTATTTCTAAAAAGCGACAGACCGACTGACTACGGTACAAAAGTAATCAAAACATTTGGATTATTAAAATTTACAAACGTACGCAAAACTCAATGATTTCCATCCGAATTAACAAAGATAACTGCGTATGTTTGTGAATTACATTTGTAAAATAGGGTAGGGGATTGGTATTATTTGAAATTGAATTTACATATCTAACAATAGATAAAAGCATTCGGAATTAACATTATATAATTACATATTAACTAAATGAAAACCAGATTTTTAAATGATAATTTATGATGTGATTTATAAAAATTAACGCGTATTTGTAAATTACAAATGTATTTCTATTGTTTTTCGGCAATATTACATATATTATCGTTTAATACTCAGTATTTAACTGAAATAATTTAAAGTTATATATAAGTGTATATTGTTGCGATTTTCAAAAGTAAATCACGTTTGTACAGTTGTAAATTCACATTTGTATTTTATTGCGTATGAAAGTAAATTTGCAGATGTAAATATTTATGTATACATTTGTAGACTATTAATTTACATAGGAATAAATAAATGTATTATGGATGATGAAAAAGATTCGGTTGATCCGATTAGAATCAGGAAAATAATGGAGGAAAAAGGTTTAAATTCCGCTTCATTTGCCGATAAAATTAAAGTAAGCCGTGGAACGATTACACATGTACTAAACGGTCGGAATGAAACCACGCTCAAAGTTGTCCTAAAAGTTTTAGAAGCATTTCCGGATATTAATTCCGAATGGTTACTTTTCGGTAAAGATCCGATGTACCATCGGGAAAAAGTTTTTATACAACCGGTACAAGAACCTACTTTGCCGTTTGATGATGTTCCCAAGGTTCTCAACCCTCTAAAAACCGAGATGAATGCGTACAAGGAGCCGAAAGTTCCCGAATATCCGCTAAAATCAGAGGATAAAACGGTTGTTGAAGCAGTTCAACCGATTCAAACAAAGCAAATTAACGATGTAATTTTAAGTAATAGAAAAATAGATAAGATAATTATTTTTTACGATGATAAGACTTTTATGAGTTTTTCTCCTGAAGAATAAAGATGTTTATATTGCTTTCTAATTTTCTAACACACAAACGCAATGTGAAAAAACCTTGTACATGTGCTGACTTTGGTGTATATTTGTACGCTGCAAAACGATAATATAGCAATTTATGAAAAAATATATTGCAAATTGGACGGTCAAAGAAAATATACTTTTTAACGGTAATGAATATTGTCTATTAAAATTAGGCCTTGAAGAAAAAATCCCGGAAATACTTCCCGGACAATTTGTACAAGTCTTGATTGAGGATTCCTCAACTACTTTTTTGCGACGGCCTATTTCCGTTCACTTTGTCGACAAAGAAAAAAATGAACTTTGGTTACTTGTTCAAGTAATCGGTAACGGCACTCGAAAACTTTCCAAACTAAAAAAAGGCAATCATTTGAATCTCATTTATCCTTTGGGAAACAGTTTCACTCTGCCTGGAAAGTCCGGCAAATTTCTATTAATCGGAGGAGGAATCGGGACTGCGCCTTTGTTGTATTTAGGCGCTTGTTTGCGGGAACTTGGTTACAAACATGAATTTCTGTTAGGCGCGAAAACGGAAAAAGATATACTGCAAATCAATGAATTCGGAAGATTCGGAAAAGTTTACATCACGACGGAAGACGGTAGCGCAGGCGAAAAAGGCTATGTAACAAACCATTCCATTCTACAATCGGCCGATTTTGACTTTATATATACTTGCGGTCCCAAACCCATGATGGCCGCAGTAACCCGGTATGCCCGCGAAAAAGGAATCGCTTGCGAGGTATCACTCGAAAACACAATGGCTTGCGGAATCGGCGCTTGCCTCTGCTGCGTGGAAAAAACCGTTCGTGGAAACGTATGTGTTTGTACCGAAGGTCCTGTAATGAATATCAATCAATTAACATGGCAGATTTAAATATTGAAATAGGTGGATTAAACTTTAAGAATCCTGTGCTAACAGCTTCCGGCACATTTGGTTACGGAAGCGAATACAGTGATTTTATAGATTTGTCGCGCTTGGGAGGTGTCATTGTCAAAGGCACAACACTTCGTCCCCGCGAAGGCAATAATTATCCTCGCATGGCGGAAACACCTGCGGGCATGTTAAATGCTGTCGGTTTACAAAACAAAGGCGTTGATTATTTTATTTCCGAAATCTATCCCGAAATCAAAGATATTGACACCCGGATGATTGTCAATGTAAGCGGTTCGACCATTGAAGAATATGTAGCTTGTGCCGGTAAAATCAACGAGTTGGAAAAAATTCAGGCCATAGAGCTGAATATTTCCTGTCCCAATGTGAAAGAAGGCGGGATGGCTTTCGGCACCAATTGCGGAAGCGCTTCGGAAGTGGTGAGGGCTGTTCGGAAAGTTTACCGTAAATTGTTGATAGTCAAACTATCACCCAATGTAACCGACATTACGGAAATCGCCAAGGTCGTCGAAGCGGAAGGCGCCGATTCCATATCACTTATCAATACTTTGCTCGGTATGGCGATTGATGCTGAAAAGAGACAGCCGGTATTATCGACGATAACCGGCGGATTATCCGGACCCTGTATAAAACCTGTTGCCTTGCGAATGGTTTGGCAGACAGCAAAAGCCGTGAAAATTCCGGTTATCGGATTGGGCGGAATATCGGATTGGAAAGATGCAATCGAGTTTATATTAGCAGGTGCAACTGCCGTTCAAATAGGCACTTATAATTTTATAGATCCGACAGTTTCAACTAAAATTGTCGATGGAATAGAAGATTACTTAAACCGGCATGGATTTAATTCGGTGCGGGAATTAATTGGAAATATGCAGTAATTTTTTTCTCAAATCATTTGGAGGAAGGCAAAGAATAATCTATTTTTGCAAAATGGTAAAAATCTAAATAATTATTCATCATGTCAAAACATCAAAACCATCCTATCAGAGAAGCAGAACGCTATCTGGAAAATGCCCGAACAATTCTTTCTGAAAAAGCCGGAAAGGAAGGCGGTTATTACAAAGACCCGAAATATGTAAAAATGGCTGGAGATACGGCTTGGAATGGCGTGCTTGTCGCGCTGGACGCTGTATTGAAAGTACGCGAAAATTTGAAAAAGGGGCAACGTCCCGATTTCAATGACTACGAGGCTGCTATGGCTAAAAAAGATCGTAAAATGATGCATCCTTTACTTGCCTCTTACGAAAGTTTACACAAAGCTATGGGTTACGATGGGAATCCGAGTTATAAAATCGTTCAAGAAAGTTTACGACAAGGTAAAATCGTTATTGATTGGGCGGGCAAACACTACACCTGAGTAGCGTCCTCAAAACACCGGTTCAACCGAATAACTCCCGGAAAGCTTCTTCCACTTTCTTCACCGACACTATTTCAATGTTGGAACTACTTTTATTTTTCAGATTATTCTGAGGAATCAGGATTTTCTTGAATCCCAATTTTTCTGCTTCCAAAATCCGTTGCTCAATACGGTTTACCGGACGAATTTCGCCCGAAAGACCAACTTCGCCCGACATGCAAATTTCCTGCCCAATTGCAATATCAAGGCTCGACGAGAGAATCGCCGAAATCACCGACAAATCCATCGCCGGATCACTCACCCGCAATCCACCCGCGATATTGAGGAAAACATCTTTCTGTATCAACTTAAATCCCGCTCTTTTTTCCAAAACAGCCAACAACATGTTCATCCGGCGAATGTCGAAACCGGTTGCCGAACGTTGGGGTGTTCCGTATGCGGCTGTACTTACAAGCGCTTGTGTTTCAATTAAAAACGGACGAATACCTTCTATGGTAGCCGCAATTGCCACGCCACTCAAACCTTCATGATTCTGAGTTAAAAGCAATTCGGATGGATTGCCGACTTCCCGCAAGCCATTCTGATTCATTTCGTAAATACCTAACTCTGAGGTAGAACCAAAACGATTCTTAATATTTCGCAAAACGCGATACATGTAATGTTGATCGCCTTCAAATTGCAAAACCGTATCAACAATGTGTTCCAATACTTTAGGCCCGGCAATGCTGCCTTCCTTATTGATATGGCCGATAAGTAGGGTAGGTGTACCGGTTTCCTTGGCGAATTTCAGCAAAGACGCCGCCGATTCCCGAACTTGGGAAACGCTTCCAGGACTTGATTCAACTCGTTCTGTATAAACTGTTTGTACCGAATCAACAACCAATAAATCAGGTTTTAAATTATTGATATGCGCAAAAATTTGTTCGAGATTGGTTTCGCAGAGGATATAAAGGTTTTCGTGCTCTGTTCCAAGTCGTTCCGCACGAAGTTTCAATTGCCGGGCGCTTTCTTCTCCGGACACATAAAGCGTTTTGTAATTCTTTAGTTTTAAGACGGTTTGCAGCACCAAAGTTGATTTTCCAATGCCCGGTTCTCCGCCGATCAAAATCATCGAACCGGGTACAAGTCCACCGCCCAGTACACGATTCAGTTCGCCGTCATTTAAATCCATACGGATTTCTTCTCCGGCATCAATTTGCTGAAGTAAAACCGGTTGTACTTTGGGGGTTTCATAATTAGTTAAACCGGAAACCTGACGGCCGGAATTTTTGGGTACGATAATTTCTTCAACATACGTATTCCATTCACCGCAGACCGGACACTTGCCAAGCCATTTAGGGGAGTCATTACCACATTGTGAACATACGAAAACTGTCTTTTTAGCCATATTCGAATGTTCTATATGTTCTATTTAACATAATAGTAATTATATTCATTATATAAAAATAAATTTATAATTCGCAAAAGTAATATTTTTTTTTTATTTATGATTGCTGCCGGTAATACATCATTCAATTTATTACAAAATATAAATAAAAATGCTTACTTTTGTTGCAGAATTTGAAAAATTATGTGCAAAATACGATTTCTTATTTTTTTGATTTTAATGACGTCATTCGGCTCGGTTTATTCCCAAAAAGTCGGTTTGGTGCTAAGTGGCGGCGGCGCTAAAGGCGCTGTACATATTGGAATTATTAAAGCCTTGGAAGACAATGACATTCCAATTGATTACATAACCGGAACTTCTATTGGCGCTATCGTTGGAAGTTTGTATGCATCGGGTTATACTCCGGAAGAAATGCTTGATTTATTTTTATCGGAGAATTTTCATTATTGGCAAACCGGAAAAGTGGAAGAAAAATATCAGTATTATTTCAGGAAAAGTCCGAATAAACCGGATTTTATGAATCTCAGGGTTCCGTTTGACTCTCTGAAAATTAATCAATCGCTTTTGCCCAATTATCTTATCAATCCGATTCAGATGAACCAGGCATTTATGCAATTGTATGCACAAGCGAATGCCCAATGTGGCGGTGATTTTAACAATCTTTTCGTGCCTTTTTTGTGTGTAGCTTCCGATGTTTTTCATAAAGAACCTATTTTTTTCAGAAACGGCAGTTTGGGCGACGCTGTGAGGGCTTCTATGACTTTTCCATTGGTATTCAATCCCATATACAAGGATAGCATCCCTCTTTTCGACGGTGGTATTTACGATAATTTTCCGGTGAATCCGATGAAAAAAAATTTCAATCCGGATTTTATTATTGGCTCTGTCGTTACGGGGAAAAAAGCGAAGAAAACAGAAGAAATGAGTTTGTATGACCTGTTGGAAAACATGGTTATGCAAAAGCCTTATTACAGGGTTGGTCAGGACGAAGGAATCATCCTGAATTTCACTTTGGATGACATTGGTTTACTTGATTTTCAAAAATCAAAAACGCTTTTTGATATGGGTTACGAAGCTACCTTAAAAATGATTGATTCCATTAAAATGAAAGTGAATCGCAACATGCCTCTGAAAGAACTTGAACAAAAAAGAAAAGCGTATAAATCCAAACTTCCGCCATTGGTTTTCAATAAGATATACATTTCCGGAGGAAATAAAGAACAACAAGCGTACATCGAAAATCAAATCAAACGGGACCGTGATGACAATTTCACGATGGAAGATTTTAGGCAGTCATATTTCCGTTTATTGTCCAATCCGAAGATAAAAGAAATCATGCCGAATGCCGTTTGGAATCCGGATACAAAAACTTTTGATTTATATCTGGATATCCAAATTGATAACGTTATTACGGTGGCTTTCGGGGGGAATATTTCTTCAATGAGCGCCAATCAATTGTATTTGGGATTGGGATACAGGAGTTTAACGGATTTTGCTTCCACCCTGATGCTTGATATGCAAGTAGGAAATACTTACAATGGAGTGTCTTTTGCCGGAAAAATCGAACTGCAAGGAAATATTCCGATGGATATTACCGGACGGATTACTTACAATGACCGGAAATATTATGAAAGTGAAAAACTTTTCATGGACACGGAAATATCTACATTCATTCATCAACGCGAAACGTATGGAAAATTGGGTTTAGGACTTCCTTTTGTCAATAAAGCGAGAATGGATTTTGTTGCCGGCTTCGGAATCCTGGAAGACAAATACTATCAGGATAAAATTTATACGGATGACTATTTTGACAAAAGCATTTACAAATTGTTTTCATTCGGTATTTTTTACAGGAAAAACACACAAGACGCCAAACAATACCCTATCCATGGACATGATCACCACGTTTTTGCCCAGTATATATCCGGATACGAAACTTTTATACCGGCAAACAGTATACACCAACAAAACAATCAATACCAGTCATGGATTCAGATGGACGCGTCAATATACAATTTGCATGCAATAAATTCCAAATTCAATTTGGGATATAAATTACAAAGTGTTTTGTCGAGCAAAAACTTCTTGAATAATTATACAGCTTCGGTGCTTCAGGCGCCGACCTACACCCCTACCCTACACAGTGCAATCGTTTTCAACGAATCATTTAGAGCCAATCAATTTGTCGCCGCCGGAATTATTCCTATTTGGAAGTTAAATACCATCTTTCATATGCGGGGTGATTTTCATGGATTTTTACCCATTTACCCCCTATTCAAAGATGCAAATAAGAAAACTTATTACGGCAATTTGTTTTCGCATCCGGCGTATATGGGTGAAATCAGTCTGGTTGCTCAATTGCCTTTTATGTCGATCAGTTTGTTTGCTAATTGTTACAGCTTTCCGAAAAACAATTGGAATTTCGGGTTGAATATCGGATACTTAATTTTCGGTTCTAAGTTTATTCCTTAATGAACTTGTTTTTTTGAACAATTTTCCATATATTCGTATAATTTTCCATTAACGATCTGTATTTTTTCCCTTTTCTTTGCAAAATATTAAATACACTTTTATGGAACGAATAGCATTTAAAATGAAACTGAAGTCCGGCTTCAAACAGGAGTACATCAAACGGCACAAGAAAATATGGCCGGAAATCGTTGAGTTAATCAAAAAAGCGGGCGTCGGTGATTATTCTATTTTCCTGGACGAAGAAACAAACATCCTTTTCGGCGTACAAAAACAAAGTGGCGGCATTTCGTCGCAAGAACTCGGTCACGTGGAAATTCAACAGAAATGGTGGGACTACATGAGTGATATTATGGAAGTTAATCCCGATAATTCACCCGTAACGACGTTTTTGGAAGAAGTGTTTTATTTGAAATAATTCAGATTACCCCAGCCAACCATTTCCGAGCCTCATCAACCGTAACTCCTTTCCGGACAGCATAATCCGAGAGTTGTTCTTCATCAATTCCGCCAACCATAAAATATTCCGATTCGGGATTGGAAATAAAAATTCCCGAAGTGGTTGCCGGCGGATTCATAGCGCCGTTAGGCGTTAGTTCTACGCCTATCTGCTTCATATTGAGCAGAGAATCAATCACAAAATTCAGGGAAATATCGGGATGTGAAGGATAGCCCGAAGCCGGACGTATGCCGGGAACGGGAGCGTGCGGTAATTCTTCCGGTGCGTAAGCCTCGTTGGGATTGTAGCCCCACCAGGTTTTTCGGACGCTTTCGTGCAGATATTCGGTGGCCGCTTCCGCCAAACGATCGCGAAGAATCTGCTTGATCATATCCGTATAAGCATCCGGATCATGTGAACGACCACAATCACAGACTTTTTCCATCGTGTTCGATCCGGCTGTTACTACAAAAAATCCGATATAATCGCCGTCGGGATGAAAAAAATCGGCCAAAGATTTGTAACGGTCGTCTTCCCGTCGTTCCTGCTGGCGAAGGAACGGAATGTTTATGCCTGCGACACGAATCGTTTCCGAATCCCGCGTTACAGGATAAAAACCAATAAGCGCTTTTATAAATCCGGTATCATGCTCCGCCCAATCCTGCAAGATTTTTTGCGTATCGTCCATTAACCGAGCGGCTTCTTCCGCTTTCGGATTTCCTTCTCTTTCGGAATCAAGCAACCATGTTTGTTTTTCGGCGCCGGTTTTCAGCCGCATGTATTTTCCATACTTTGCCGGGAATTTCCAGGCCGTCAGATAGGCAGCCCAATTAATATAAGGAACTATTTCTTTCACAGGCAAATACGGAAAAATTTTCGTCCCCATAAACGAAGGCGCAAAAGATTGATGTTTAGACCAATCAATCGCAAAAGGATGTTTCCGCGCATAATCCAAAGGCACTAACTCTTTTTTGGACGATTGACCGCGTAAAACTTCGTATTTGTTTTTGACCGTTCGGATATATTCGCTTTTGGTTTCCGGATTCAGCAGTTGATTTGCAGCCGGCACGGCAAGGGAAGCATCGGGGACATGCACTACCGCCCCATGATAATACGGATCGATTTTCAAAGCCGTATGCAATTTGGACGTCGTCGCCCCGCCAATCATCAAAGGAACGGAAAATCCGGCTTTTTCCATTTCGGAAGCCACTACGGTCATTTCTTGCAGGCTGGGCGTAATCAGTCCGCTTAAGGCGACCAGGTCTACATTGTGCTTTTTAGCGTTTTGAATAATTACTTCCGGAGGAACCATCACGCCGAGGTCGATAATATCGTAATTGTTGCAAGCTAAAACGACAGCCGTAATATTTTTACCAATGTCATGTACATCGCCTTTGACGGTGGCTATCAATATTTTACCCACTTTTTGGATAACCTCTCCCCGACCGGCTTCAATAGCCGGTTGGATAATTGATACCGCCTTTTTCATGGTGCGGGCGGTTTTCACTACTTGCGGAAGAAACATTTTCCCGGCGCCGAATAAGTTTCCGACCGTGTTCATGCCTTCCATCAGAGGGCCGTCGATGATTTCTATCGGTTTGGCATACGTTTGCATGGCTTCCGTCAAATCTTGCTCCAAGTAATCTTCAATGCCTTTTACGAGGGCATATTGCAATCTTTCGGAAAGCGGAAGCGTCCGCCAGGTTTCCCGTTTATCCTCTTTCTCTTCCTTGGTGAAAGTATTTTGTTGGGCGTAATCCGTCAGCCGTTCGGCAGCGTCGGAGCGACGGTTGAAAATCACATCTTCGATTAAAGTCAATAATTCCGCATCAATATCTTCGTACAATACCGAAGAAGAGGGATTTACAATTCCCATATCCAGTCCTTTTCCGATGCAGTGGTAGAGGAAAACAGCGTGCATGGCTTCCCGCAGCCGGTCGTTGCCGCGGAAAGAAAAGGACAGGTTGCTGATTCCGCCGCTCACTTTTGCTCCGGGCAGATTGGTTTTAATCCATTCGACGGCTCGGATAAAATTGAGGGCGTAGCCGGCATGTTCCTCAATACCGGTAGCTACAGCTAAAACATTGGGATCGAAGATAATATCGTAAGGAGGAAAACCTGCTTGTTCGGTCAGTAAACGGTATTCGCGGGCGGCAATTTCAATTTTCCGTTCAAAAGTATCCGCTTGTCCTTTTTCGTCGAAAGCCATAGCAATCACAGCAGCTCCGTAGGAACGGACGATGCGCGCTTTTTCCAAAAAGTCGGCTTCCCCGTTTTTGAGGCTGATGGAATTGACAATGGATTTTCCCTGCAAGCATTTTAATCCGGCTTCGATGACTTTCCAGTTCGAACTGTCGATCATTACCGGCACCCGAATAATGTCGGGATCGGAAGCCATCATATTCAGGAATGTTGTCATTTCCGTGACGCCGTCCAACAGACCGTCGTCAAGATTGACGTCCAAGACTTGCGCTCCGTCTTCCACCTGTTTGCGGGCAATGCCGAGCGCTTCGCCGTATTTTTTTTCTTTAATCAGCCGGAGGAATTTACGGGAACCGGCCACATTACAACGTTCGCCGATGAGGGTAAAAGGTATGAGGCGATGGGCGAAAGAAAGCGTTTCCAATCCCGACAAAACCAATTCGTCCGTCGCCCGTTGTCCGTTGCCCTTCGCCCTTCGCTTACCCGTTGCCTTTTCGACAACGGCGGCAATAGCGGCAATATGCGCCGGCGTAGTTCCACAGCAACCGCCTACGATATTTACTAAGTTTTCGTCGATATATTCTTTGATTTGGGGCGCCATTTTTTCGGGTGTTTCGTCGTACTGACCCAAATTGTTAGGCAATCCGGCATTCGGATGGGCGCTGATATAACAGGGCGCGATGCGTGCCAATTCTTTCAGGAAAGACTTCATGTCGGAAGCTCCGAAAGAGCAATTCAAGCCTACGCTCAGGAGTTTGGCATGAGAAATAGATGCGAGCGCCGCTTCGATCGTTTGTCCCGATAATATCCGTCCGCTTTTCCCGACAATGGTGAACGAAACCATGATGGAAATTTCTTTTCCAGATTCCAACAGAGATTGTTCGGCGGCTATCAAAGCGGCTTTCAGGTTCAGGGTATCGAAAACCGTTTCAATCAGAAGCGCGTCTACCCCACCCTCAATCAAAGCGTCGATTTGTTCCCTGTAAGCTGCTTGCAATTCGTCGAAAGTAATGTTCCGGAGCGCCAAATCAGAAATATTCGGCGAGATAGACGCTGTTTTATTAGTTGGCCCGATGGAGCCGGCTACAAAACGGGGTTTGTTTGGGTTTTTTGCCGTATATTCGTCTGCCGCTTCGCGGGCAAGGCGTACAGCCGCCAGATTCATTTCCCTGATGTAGTCCGTCATGCCGTAATCGGCCATAGAAATGCGGTTTGCATTGAACGTATTGGTTTCTATGACGTCGGCGCCGGCTTCTAAATATTGTATGTGAATGGCTTTAATGATAGCCGGTTGCGTGATGCTTAGTAAGTCGTTATTGCCTTTTTGTTGTTTTGAGGAATTAGCGAATAAGGTTCCTCTGTAATCTTCTTCCGTGAGATTATATTGCTGAATCATAGTCCCCATGGCTCCGTCGAGGATGAGGATTCGGTCATTTAAGATTGTTTCATTTATCATTGAAAATAAAGTCTAATTTTTGTTTGCGACAACAGTGAAACTTCGTATCTCTTATTTTTTAAACATCCGATCAATCGCCCGCTTATCGTCCCTTTCCCGCAATGTTTGCCGTTTATCGTAAGATTTTTTCCCTTTGGCAACGGCAATAACTACTTTTGCCAGGCCTTTTTCGTCGAGAAACAATTTGGTAGGTACGACGGTGAGACCGGTGGCTTCGGAAAGCCGTTCGATTTTGTTCAATTCTTTGCGGTTCAGCAGCAATTTACGGTCGCGACGGGCGGAATGGTTGTTATAACTTCCGTAAAAATACTCGGAAATATTCATGTTTTTTACCCATAACTCCCTTTTAATAAAGGCACAATAAGTATCGACCAAACTTGCTTTTCCGAGTCGGATGGATTTGATCTCCGTTCCGGTCAAGACAATTCCGGCGACAAAAGTTTCTATAAATTCGTAATCAAAAGAAGCTTTTTTGTTCTTGATGACGATATTGTTCTGTTGAGCCATTATGCTGTTTTATTACATCCGATTATTATAATCCCGGCATAATCAAGGTCATAATCATTCGAATAACGACCGGCGATAATATAATAATAGCGCTTGCAAAGATAGTAAATTTGGTTAAATAATTTTCTTTTACCCGGATATAAATGTTGGAACCATGCCAAACAATGTAAACCGTATATAAAATGAATATTTGAAGAAAAAACAAAGATTGAAATAAGGCGTTAATGCAGGCCACTACATAAATCGCAGCGGAAGAATAGCCGGAAAAACGTCCAAATAACTGTAAATCAGCTGTTAAACCAAAATATTTTTCGGATAAACGGAACAATCCGTATGCAGCCAAATAAAAACCGCCAAAATAAGCAATCGTCTCTTTGATAACAATTTTCAGGGCAATTTGAAGTTGAAAATCTTTTGTCCCGATCCAAATACCACAAAAAGACATGAGAGCTATTATCCCGATAACCGGATATAAATAGCTCTTATAAAAATCCTCATTATTTAATTCTTGCTTTCCGGCCAAAGTTTTCCATGTTTTCTCCGGATTGATAATCAGACCGGAAAGCAACAAATACAATTGTTTCAGCATTTACAAATCGTCTCTATAAGTATATATATAAATCGGTTGGGTAGAAGCGGATTTATAAACCAAATTTCCGTCTTCGAGGCCGGAACAATATTTCAGGTTTACTTTCAGATATACTAAAGAATAACTGATGCTACCATCCAGAATTGTAGTATCTCTACCGGAAGAACGAGTCAAATCTCTCACATCCAAAGCGAGCATATCGGTGATTTCCTGAGTACCGCCCGATGTTACCGGAAGTTGGGCTTGCAGATAAACGTTTCTTGTTCCCGTTGCATCCGGCTGCTCATCGGAATTATAATAGAAATAATAGCCTAATTCCTGATTTTTATCTAATTTTGCTTTCGTTACGACAAAAAATCTACCTTGATAGTTGGGACTAAGCGATTCATTAAACAGGTCAACCGACAAAAGCGGATAATTATAACTGTCAATTATTTCCTGAGTTTGTTCGGGAATATTTACAACGAGAGAATTATATCCGGTAACTTCATGTTTAATATTACTTGCAACCGGATATTGACCGGTCTGATACTCGGAGTCATACTCAAACCCCATGTAAATACAAGAGCCACTGGAAAGACCGGCCAGACTCAAATCCGACACATTATCGGGAACAAAATTTCCATAAGCAGTTCTTAAAATTGTCCCTGCTTGTAGATTGTGTTCAACAACCGCCGGCGAAAGATAGCTGTAATTGTATTTACCTCCACCTTCTATACAAGCTGTAAATCCAAGAATAAAGGCAATCGAAGTTGTAATTGCCGCCAATAATTTTTTTATTTTCATATATTTAATTTGTTTTTTATATGGTTATAATGATAAAAAAGTACAAACGTTGCATCCTGTATTGTTAAAAATTATAAAAACAAAATGTTTTAGTGTTACTAATTTATTACAAAATTATGAATTTTTATTCTATATTCAAAAAATATCCAAGAAATGTTGTACATTTGTCATCACATTAAAATATTTATGAAAGATTCGAAATTTTTTCATATTGATGTTCAGGAAATAATTGATACGAAAGCGCCACAGGCAGCAAAGAAAATTCCAAAATTTATTGTCAAAGGTTTGGCAAAGCTCATCTATCAAGATGAAGTGAATAAATTCTTGGAATACAATGGAAATGCAAGGGGAGTTGATTTTATGAACAATGCGGTGCAATACTTTGATATTAAACTGCAAGCGACCGGCGAAAATAATCTTCCCGGCGGCAGTGTAAGGTGTATTTTTGCTTCCAATCATCCGCTTGGCGGAATGGACGGAGTGTGCCTGTCTGCTTACTTGGGAAATCACTACCAAGGGAAAATCAAATATTTAGTCAATGATATTCTTTATTTTCTGAAGCCGCTTCGGGATATCTTTGTTCCTATTAACAAACACGGGGCGCAAAATCGTGCAGCTACCCGTATTTTGAATGAGGTCTTGGCTTCCGACGACCAAATCATCACTTTCCCGGCAGGCTTGTGTTCCCGCAAAACAAAAAACGGAATATACGATCTCGAATGGAAAAAGATGTTCATTGCCAAGGCCATAGAGTATAAACGGGATGTTGTTCCGGTTCATTTTGAAGGGAAAAACTCCAATTTGTTTTACAATGTAGCTAATATTCGCAAAAATACAGGTGTCAAATTCAACATAGAGATGTTATTTTTATCTCGTGAACTTTTCAAAGCGAAAGGTTCGACTTTCACCATACGTTTTGGAAAACCTATCCCCTGGCAAACATTTGATTCGTCGAAAAGTCCGCAGGAATGGGCGGACTGGGTTAAACGAACGGTTTATAATTTAGGGTTAGGGGGGTAATTACATTAGCGGCTATAAACAAAAAATAAAATAGATGGAAAAAGTTATTCCCAAAATTGAGAGAGAAATTCTTAAATCCGAATTAACGGCAGATAAATTATTCCGCAAAACGAATAAATCCGGAAATGAAATTTACTTGTTTTCGGCTCATACGGCTCCGAATTTAATGCTTGAGGTTGGCCGCCTGCGTGAACTCGCTTTCCGTTACTATGGCGGGGGCACCGGAAAATCAGCGGACATTGACGAATTTGATATGATGGAAGTTCCTTACCGTCAATTGATTGTATGGGACCCTTCGGCAGAAGAAATTTTAGGCGGTTACCGTTTCCGCTGGGGTAATGAGTTAATTTTCGACAAAAACGGGCAACCGGATAATATTGCTACAGCCGAACTTTTCCGGTTTTCTCCATACTTTATCGACAAATACGTTCCTTGTATGGTGGAGTTGGGTCGTTCTTTTGTCTCATTGGATTATCAATCAACCAAATACGGTTCGAAAGGCTTGTTTGCCCTGGATAATTTGTGGGATGGATTAGGCGCATTGTCGGTGATCGATCCCAATATTCGTTACTTTTTCGGGAAAGTTACCATGTATAATACCTATAATCCGGATGCGCGAAACATGATTTTATACTTCCTTGATAAATATTTTAAAGATCCGGACATGTTGGTAAATCCGATTCATCCTTTGGAAACCGGTATGGATACTGCGAAAATGCAAAACTTGTTCAACGGCAAGTCCTACAAGGAAGATTACAGAATTTTGAATACCGAAGTGCGAAAACACAATATCAATATTCCTCCATTGGTGAGCGCCTATATGAATTTGTCGCCAAGTATGCGCGTTTTCGGAACATCTGTCAACGAAAGTTTCGGCGATGTTGAAGAAACCGGTATCCTCATTGATATTTATGATATCTTCGAGGACAAAAAGAAACGGCATATCGAATCATTCCTGAACGAAAAACCGTCTAAATTGCTTTTGAAAAGATTGAGAAAATTGATTAGCGAGAAGTTTGCTTTTTACTCTTCATCTTCTGCCGCACAATCTCAAAAATCCCGGGCAACAAGGAAACAAAAATAATTACTATAATCAATAAGCTCAAATTGTGTTTTACAAAATCCATTTCGCCAAAGAAATAACCGGCGTACATGAATAGGGGAACCCAACATACGCCTCCGATTACATTGAAACTGAAAAAATGCGTGTAAGTCATTTTCCCCATTCCGGCTACGAAAGGCGCGAATGTCCGGATGATAGGAACAAAACGGGCAATAATGATCGTCTTACCCCCATGTTTTTCGTAAAATTCATGCGTCTTATTCAAATATGCCTGTTTGAATATCTTGGAGTCCGGATTACTGAAAAGCTTCTCCCCGAAAAATTTACCGATGAAATAATTACTCGCGTCGCCCAATATGGCTGCTCCAATCAACAGCAACACCATCAAATGAACATTGATGTGATTGGAACCTAATGCCGCTAATGTACCCGCCACAAACAAAAGCGAATCGCCGGGAAGAAAAGGAGTGACTACCAAACCCGTTTCGCAGAAAATAATCAGAAAAAGTATGCCGTAAATCCAAACACCGTAGTTTTGAACCAATTCGGCCAAGTGTACGTCGATATGTAAAACGAAATCAACGAAAAATTGAAGTATATCCATGAGTTATTAATATTATTATTTATCCAAAACCAACAACCGAACCAATTCTATTTTTGTCCGTGTGACCTTAACTATCTTAAACTCAAAACGACCAATCCGAATTGTTTCGTTCAATTTTGGAAAATTCTGATAGTTTACCAAAATAAAACCGGCAATAGTCAGGTATTCATCCGACTCGGGAATATTTAACCCAAACCCCTCATTCACTCGGTCTATCTCCATTCTGCCGGACAGAACATATTCATTGTCCTTCAATCGTTTAGCTATATATAGTTTCGTATCGTGTTCATCTTCTATTTCACCGAAAATTTCTTCTACCAAATCTTCGAGGGTAACCAAACCGGCTGTTCCGCCAAATTCATCCACAGCGATCACCATGCCTTTTTTTTCGGCGAGCATCGTTTTCATCAGTTTATTCGCCGCCATATTTTCCGGAACAAAAGACAAAATAACGATGGATTGCGTCCAATCGGCCGGCCGGCCAAACAATTCGGAAGAGTGGATAT
This sequence comes from Dysgonamonadaceae bacterium, assembly GCA_031271125.1. GTDB lineage: Bacteria > Bacteroidota > Bacteroidia > Bacteroidales > Azobacteroidaceae > Azobacteroides. Next base: position 19,269 of record JAISWH010000037.1, on the reverse strand, counting down.
AACCGATAATGTTATCAATATCACCTTCATAAACCACAATTTTTGACAAACCCGTTTCGACGAATTTCGCAATGAGTTCCTGAAAAGAAGCCGATTTATCGACTGCAATGATTTCGGTGCGCGGAACCATGCAATCCCTGATTTTCACCTGCGGAAATTCCACCGCATTCTGAAAAAAACGGACTTCCGTATCTACATCGACATGCTCCGGCACGCGACGCCCAACTTTACCAAACCAAGAAACAAATCCACCCATAAACAATTACAAATTATTAATTATCAATTGTTTCACTCACACTCATTTCTCCTCCCACAGCATACAGTTGAGGATCGTTCAAATACGCATCAGACCTGAATCCGTCGCGGCCATACTGGTAATCGCCATTGGCTCTGGTAATTTTCGCCAGTTTGTGCGTATAAATAGCTTGCCGCGAACCGGATGGAGCATTTTCATCCATAAACAGTTCGGAAGTCTCAAAAATAGTCCCTTCCAAGTTTTTCACAACCACATTACCAATCAATTGCAAAAGTCCCTTTTTTAAAAAACGATAAGCCGTATCCGCTTCGAGGTTACCTTTCACCTGAAGCAAGGAATCAAATTGTTCCACATATATTTTTTCAGGGAAATACCAATAATCTTCCGGATGAGTATATATTTCCAACACTTTGGCTTTCACACGATAACGAGTGATTCCCGAATCGGAAATCAAAGATACGACGTCTTCCGTACGGCTAATAGGTAGCGTTTGGGCGTCAACCGGCACTATGGGAAAATTACCGTTTTTTTTGTTGCACGAAATCATGAACAGGCAACAAAATAAAAGGCATCCTATTGCAATTTTTGTTTGAAGAACCACGACTCGTTGAAAGTATAACTTAGCGTCAATTTAAAATATTGCTCCTTAATATAAGTTTTCACTTCGGGAACAATCAAGGTGTATTCAAAAGCAAGATTCACATACGAACGCCTGTCTACCATCGGCAATCCGACACCGATGCTTGCACCGTATTCTTTATAGCCCGAATCTTCGATTTTCAGGTAGGAATTTGTGTAACTGAGACCTGCCCGATAACGAATTCGGTTGTAATATTTGTTCGTCATCAAATTAGGGGTATATTCACCCCCAAGATTGATTTTCGTACGATTATTCAAAACATTCTTTTGGTCGTAAAATTTAGCATCGGCCCAGCGTTGAAACAAAACATCCGCGCCAAATGTATAATGATGCAACTTATTGTAAGTAAACCCCAAACCATAAGATTCAGGCATTTCAAATACGGAATCGGTCGTTGAATAATTTGAGATGCTAGTGCTTCCGACCAAAACCCCTTCCTTTACTCCCCCGTGAAATCGCAGTTTAGGCGCATAGGTCAGACCAACAATCAAAGTTTTGTTTTTCCCGACAGATTGGTGGTATTGCAAACCGAAATCGTATGTCAATCCGGTAGTGCGAAGCGTATCTATCCAAGCGGTGCTGAAACCGCTTGATTCGGAAGTATATGTAATCTTGTTGTGTATGATATCCCCGTATAAATAAGCCACTTTCACGCCCAGCGAAAGCCTGTTGAACAAATCATAAGACAAAGCGCCATACACTTTACTCAAACCTCCGTTCCCGCTGTATTCACTTACAGCATAACCGTTTCCCCAGTACTCATTGCTTCCAAAATGATAACCCACATAAGAAACCGGTTCAAGACCTACTCCAAATCCCATTTTTTTTATCAAAGGAAACTGTAAAGCTATATACTCCAGATTACCGTTGATTTTCCGCTCTTTATTGATTTCATCTTCGAACCATGCAAATTGCGCCATGACGCCCATATCAAACATGAATGTCAGGGAATCAACACTCGAATAAGAAGCCGGATTCATCGGATTAATCATATAGGGACTCCTCACTCCGTAACCGATTCCGCCCATTGCCCGCTGAGAAGCAAAGGCTTTATCCGCCAAACTTCCATAACCGTAACGTGTATAAGGAGAATTAGTACTATTCTGTGTAAATGCAATACCCGGAAGAATCGCCAAAGCAACAACCCACAAAACCAATTTAATTTTATTCATATATTAATGTTACATAATTTAATTATGACAGCGCAAAGGTAAGAAGAATTTTTTTATTAAATTTGAAATAAATCTAAAATAGAGTGAAAATTGTATTATTTCGCATCAAAAAAACACTAACCATCCACTTGCTAATTTTGGTTAAAAGTTTAAATAAAATTTAATACTACAAAAATAACCCGTATCTTTACAACGTTATTTAAAAATACAATAATTTTATGAAAACAACGATTGAAGAAAGATGGGGAACGCATCCCCAGGACGTAAAAAAATATGATACTACTCAATTGCGAAAAGAATTTTTAGTGGAGCAATTATTTTCCCCCGATGAAGTAATGATGGTTTACACACACAACGACCGTTTGATTATCGGAGGCGCTTTTCCGGTAAAAGAAGATTTGGCCTTGACGACCGTCGACTTGATACGTTCGGCTTATTTCTGCGAACGACGCGAGTTGGGTATCGTATGTATTGAAGGCGAGGGAATAGTAACTGTCGATGACGTCGATTACCCCATGGTTTACAAAGATACGCTTTATGTAGGACGCGGTTCCCGGTCGGTTGTTTTCAAGAGCAAAGACGCACAACAACCGGCTCAATTCTATTTTGCATCTTCGCCCGCCCATACGGCTTATCCGACGACGGCCATTACCTCCGAAATGCGTCGCGTCCGCAACTTAGGCGCAGCAGAAACCGGCAACAAAAGGATACTGAATCAATTAATACTTTCGGAAATAGTTCCCTGCTGCCAATTGCAGATAGGATTGACCGAATTGCAGCCCGGCAGCGTTTGGAATACGATGCCTCCGCATACACATTCGCGCCGGATGGAAGCTTATTTCTATTTCAAAGTCCCCGAATCGCAAGCGGTATGCCATTTCATGGGCGAACCTCAGGAAACCCGTCATATTTTCATGGGCGACAAACAGGCGGTGATTTCGCCCTCGTGGTCTATTCACAGCGCCGCCGGAACGAGCAATTATACTTTTATCTGGGCTATGTGCGGCGAAAATCTCGACTATGACGATATGGATACATTTACGGCGGATAAATTACGGTAACAGATTAAACATTTAAATTTTGAGATATGCTTAAAAATTTTTCATTAGAAGGAAAAATCGCTCTCGTTACGGGAGCTTCTTACGGCATTGGATATGCAATTGCCAAGGCTTTTCATGCGGCGGGAGCCACCATTGTATTTAACGACATCAATGCCGATTTGGTGCAAAAAGGCGTCGCCGCTTACAAAGCCGACGGTATCGCCGCTCATGGTTATGTGTTTGACGTAACCGACGAACAACAAGTGAACGACGTTGTTGCTAAAATTACGTCGGAAGTAGGCGTGATTGATATTTTGGTGAATAATGCCGGAATTATCAAACGCATACCGATGATTGAAATGTCGGCAAAAGAATTTCGTCAAGTGATTGATGTGGATTTGAACGCTCCGTTCATTGTTTCCAAAGCGGTGCTTCCGGCAATGATTGCGAAAGGACACGGTAAAATCATCAATATCTGTTCGATGATGAGTGAACTCGGCCGTGAAACGGTTTCGGCTTATGCCGCCGCCAAAGGTGGATTGAAGATGCTTACACGCAACATTGCCTCCGAGTATGGCGAATACAATATACAGTGCAATGGCATCGGGCCTGGGTACATCGCTACGCCTCAGACGGCGCCTTTACGCGAACTTCAAGCCGATGGTTCGCGTCATCCGTTTGATTCGTTTATTATTTCCAAAACGCCGGCTGCCCGTTGGGGAACGTCGGAGGATTTGGCGGGGCCGGCTGTTTTTCTTGCTTCAGAGGCTTCTAATTTTGTCAATGGGCATGTTTTATATGTCGATGGGGGGATTCTTGCTTATATTGGGAAACAGCCTAAGTAACTTCCCCACAGCCCCCTTCAGAGGGCTGGAGGGTAAAATTTATATTAAAATGAAAAATATATTAGCATTATTAACAGCAATTCTAATGGTTTCCTGCACTCCGGAACCGGTTAAGATTACGGTAGAAAATCCGCTTGATTTCGACCGCAACGGGGAAATGGTAGAAGTCCGGACAAAAGCGTTAAAAGCTGATTTTGTCAATCAAACCTATGTGTTGAAAAACGAAAAGGGCGAAGAAATTCCTTATCAGTTATGGACGGAAGGAAGCGATTCCCTGCTGATTTTTCAAGCTGATGTACCTGGCGGAAAATCAAGTATCTATACTTTGGAAAAAGGTACGCCGGCTCCCGTAGCTGCTAAGACGCACGCACGCCAGGTGCCTGAACGGAAAGATGATTTTGCCTGGGAAAACGATCTGGCGGCTTATCGCATGTATGGCCCGGCATTGGCTCCCGAAAATCCGAGCAATGGCGTCGATCTCTGGTTGAAATGTACGGACAGTTTGGTCATGGATAAATTTTACGCCGACGAATTGGAACGAGGTATTTCTTATCATGTGAATCACGGTTTGGGTCTGGACTGTTACTCGGTTGGCCACACCATGGGCGCCGGAGGCATTGCGCCTTATACCGGTCAAGCGTGGATCGGCAATCATTACGACCGGTTTGAAGTCAAGGCGGCCGGCCCTTTGCGCTCCGTTTTCACTTTGATTTACGATTCCATTCGGGTGGATAAGGTTTATTATAAGGCAATTCTGACTGTTACTGCCGATGCGGGAAGTCTGATGAACAAAGCTGTTGTTCGTTACGAAGGACCTGATGCGCCTTTGAAATTGGCGGCGGGAATATTCCTCCACAAAGAAAAAGGCCGGTTATTTTCGAGCGAAGACAAACAAGTGATTGCTTATTCTGAAAATGCTGTTTCCGATGCGGGAATTCCCCAAGGACTCAATTACGTCGGGATATATATTCCCGGTGCGGATGGCGGTACGCTTGAAGAAAACGATCATTTCATGCTTTTGAAAAAATACTCGCCGGGACAAGATTTTGTGTATTATTTCGGCGGCGGTTGGAGTCAATGGAAATTCCCGACTGCGGATGATTGGTTTGATGCGGTTGTGCGTTTCGGCTTGGTACGGAAAGCGCCTTTGAAAGCGGGGGTACAATAATTTCCGAAAAAATTAGTGCTTTTGCATGACTTTTTTTAGTTTGGCATGACTTTTGTACATTATTTTATATGCGATTAAACGGGAAAATATTCATTGCAGGACACAACGGCTTAGTTGGTTCTGCAATATTAAAGAACTTGAAATCAAGATTTTATAACAATTTTGTTTTAAGAGATCATCTCGAATTGGATTTGAGTAATCAACAATCAGTCTTTGATTTTTTTGAAAAAGAAAAGCCCGATTATGTCATTCTTGCAGCGGCAAAAGTGGGAGGAATTATAGCAAACAATACCTATCGCGGACAATTTATTTACGAAAATCTGCAAATCCAAAACAATGTAATTCATGCTTCCTGGTTAAACGGCGTGAAAAAATTGTTGTTCTTGGGTTCGACTTGTATTTATCCTCGCGAAGCGCCTCAGCCGATGCCGGAAAATTGCTTATTGTCTTCACCTCTGGAATACACCAATGAGCCATACGCCCTGGCTAAAATCGCCGGAATAAAACTTTGCGAAAGCTATAATCTTCAATACGGTACGAATTATATTGCTGTCATGCCCACGAATTTGTACGGCCCGAATGACAATTTTGATTTGGAAAAATCGCATGTCCTACCGGCGCTTTTGCGCAAAATCCATTTGGCTAAAAGCCTGATGAATGACGATTGGAACGCCGTTCGGAGAGATATGAACCGATTGCCTGTCGAAGGTGTCGACGGAAATGCCGGTGAAAACGCCATAGCAGCTAAATTAGAAAAATACGGCGTAAAAAAAAACAGCGTGGAAATCTGGGGTACCGGAAAGCCTTTGCGTGAGTTTTTGTGGAGTGAAGAAATGGCTGATGCCTGCATTTTTATTATGGAAAATGTTGATTTCAAAGATTTGAAACCACAAGGAAAAGAAATCAGGAATACGCATATTAATATCGGGACAGGGAAAGATATTTCTATCCGAGACTTAGCGAATTTAATTGCAAAAAAGACCGGCTATCAGGGCGAATTTGTTTTCAACGCAGATAAACCCGACGGACCAATGCGCAAATTGACCGACCCTGCTAAATTACACCAATTGGGTTGGAAACATAAAATCGACATTGAAGAAGGCGTTGGGAAATTGTATGAATGGTATTTGGAGAATTGAGAATTAGGAATTCTAAGAATTAAGATTTTTTTTTATATATATGGGAAAAGTTGCATTACTTACGGGGGTTACCGGACAAGATGGAGCCTATCTATCCGAGTTTCTGGTAAAAAAAGGGTATACGGTTCACGGTATTAAACGGCGTGCATCGCTGTTCAATACAGACAGAATCGACCATTTATATCAAGACCCTCACCAAGAAAACCGGAATTTGATTTTGCATTACGGGGATATGACCGATTCGATGAATATTACGCGGATAATCGGGGATATCCAACCGGATGAAATCTATAATCTGGCCGCCCAGAGCCACGTAAAGGTCAGTTTTGATACGCCCGAATATACGGCTAATGTAGACGGTTTAGGCACATTACGTGTGTTGGAAGCCGTGCGCTTGCTGGGTTTGACGAACAAAACACGGATTTATCAGGCATCCACATCAGAGTTGTACGGATTGGTGCAGGAAATTCCCCAGAAAGAAACGACTCCGTTTTATCCGAGAAGTCCATACGCGGTAGCTAAAATGTATGCCTATTGGATTACGGTTAATTACAGAGAAGCGTATAACATGTTCGCTTGCAACGGAATACTCTTCAATCACGAATCGCCTTTGCGCGGCGAAACCTTTGTAACCCGGAAAGTAACGCGAGCTGTTGCCCGAATTGCTTTAGGAATACAGAAAGAAGTGTATATGGGTAATCTTTCCAGCAAGCGCGACTGGGGTCATGCAAAAGACTACATCAAAGCTATGTATCTGATTCTGCAACAAGATGCTCCCGAAGATTATGTCATTGCGACAGGTATTACGACAACGATTCGCGAGTTCATCGGAAAATCTTTTCAGGAAATCGGTTTAACCATTGAATTTCAGGGTGAAGGAGTTAATGAAACAGGAAAAATAGCACAAATTGAGCCTGATTTATTTGTAAAAAAAATCGGCGAATCGTATTTGGAACCCATCAGAAAGAGAATCGGAGAGGCCGTTGTCAAAGTCGATCCGCAATATTTCCGGCCTACGGAAGTGGAATTGCTTATCGGAGATGCCACAAAAGCCCGTACGAAACTTTCTTGGGAACCCAAATATCATTTAAATATGCTTATTGAAGACATGATGCAAAATGATATTAAAGAAATGAAAAAGGAAGCTTATTTAAAAGAAGCTGGGTATCGGATTCTGAACTATTTTGAATAAAAACCAAGCATGTTTTGTTTAAAAATTGAAAGGAAACGGTATTTTTCAGACAAAATGTATTGTATATTTGTCTATTTCGTTTTTTTTGTATAATTTTGACGTGAGTTTAGTGGTGATGGTGAAATAGAATATTAACTATTAATACTTAAATTAAAGATGTTTATGAAAACAAAAATTCTTTGTGTTAGTCTTATTTTATCGAGTTTAGCGTTTTTTACAGCAGCTCAGGAAACTCTTCAAAATGAGCTTAAAACTGCAGGTTATAAAACTGCATTCAAGCACAGTGGAGCCGGAGAAAACTGGTTTTTCCATATTGGCGCCGGCGGCCAGGTATTTTTTGGAGACAATGACTTAAGCGCCGACGTTGGTTTTGGCGAGCGTTTCACATTAATGCCTGAAGTAGCTATTGGTAAATGGTTCAATCCTTATTGGGCGCTCCGTTTGAAAGGACAAGGAGGCGCGCTTCACGGATTTGAGGACGATGGACTTTACATGCAACATTTGAAGTACTACAATCTGCACCTTGACGCTATGTGGAATCTGGCAAACTATTGGGGAACCTATATTCCTTCCAAAGTAGTCAGTTTTGGTCCTTACATTGGTCTGGGATTTGCCCATCGTTTTGAAATGGACAAAACAATCCCCCTACCCCCTACCCCTCCGTCTCATGGAGTTGCTGTAAATGCGAAAAATTATCATCGTTATTCCAATGCAATATCTATAAATACAGGTTTGAATTTAGGTTTCAACGTGAGTGAACGCATTAGCTTGGATTTCGATTTGGGAGCGGCAATCGTCCCCGATTATTTCGACAGAATTGTGCATAATGCTGAAAATGAATTAATTGTAGGCATTTCCGGTGGTGTAACTTTCAAATTGGGAAAAGTTGGTTTCGAAAGTGTAGAACCGATGAATTATGCTTTGATCAATGATTTGAATGGAAAAATCAACGCACTTCGCTCTGAAAATGCACAATTAGCAAAACGTCCGGTTTCTTGTCCCGAATGTCCGCAAGTAGCTCCGGTGGTTAAAGCCGACGAAATTAATTATGTGCCGAATGTGGTATTCTTCCGTCTGAATAGCGCTAAAATTGATGTAAATCAACAAATTAGCATTTACAACACGGCCGAATTCATGAAGAAAACAGGTGAAAAGATTAAAGTTGTTGGTTATGCCGATAAAGCTACAGGCACAAGCAATTATAATCTGGATATTTCCAAAAGACGCGCTCAATCTGTAGCTAAAGAACTTACAACAAAATACAAAATTCCTTCCGAAAAAATTACAGTGGAATGGAAAGGTTCCGGCGAACAACCGTATCCGAAAAACAATTGGAATCGGGTTGTAATTATGAGCGCTCCGAACTAAAAAGTTATAAAAGTATAAAAATTACGGAAAAAGCGTCCTATTGTGGGCGCTTTTTTTGTTAGTTTCCTTTATAAAGGTTAAATTTGCACTCAAAATAAAATGTATGCCCAAAGATAAAAGAGGATATGGATTTCTGATAAAATGGCTGGTCATTCTTGGTGATTTAATTGTATTAAATATCATTTTTTATGCAGTTTATAAGTGGACCGGAATTTATAAAGCGGATGATTTTAATGCAAAACTAAGGTTCATTATTTTATTATTGAATTTCAGTTATATATTTTCCGTTTATTTTATACCGGTCAATCTTTACAAGCCGGTGATGTTTACGGACAAAATTGCGCAGCGAGCTTTATCATTGATTGCCTTGCATTTGATCATTTTTATTACCAGCCTGTTTTTCCTGAAAATGGAAATAGACGCTTTGCCCCGTTTTATGATTTATTATTACCTTTTGCTATTTGTCGTGTTTACCGTATGGCGGGTAATTGCAAGGGAAGCATTAAAATTGTATCGCAAAGGCGGACACAATTACAAGCGAGTCATCATCGTCGGTGCAGGCAAAACCGGTATGAATTTGTATTCCGAACTGAAAAAAGAAGTGACATACGGCTATAATATCTATGGTTTTTTTGACGATAACCTTTTGTTGAAGAATACATTGCCGAATTATCTCGGAATGACTCACGAAGTAGAAGACTATGTACTACAAAATGATATCGACGAAATTTATTGTACACTCCCCAGCTCGGAAGATGAAAAAATTCTCCGGATATTCAATTTTGCAGAAAAAAATATGATTCGTTTTTACATTGTGCCTGAATTTTCACGCTATTTGAAGAAACGTTTATATCTTGAAAGCATTGAGTCTATGCCGATTATGGTTGTTCGTCCGGAGCCGCTTCAATTTTTGCACAACCAAATTATCAAACGAATTTTCGATATTGTCTTTTCCTTGTTTTTCCTGATTGTATTTTTCCCTTGGTTCTACATTATCATAGGAGCGCTTATCAAATTGTCTTCTCCGGGAGCTATTATTTTCAAACAAATCCGGACGGGAATTTACGGCAAAAATTTTGATTGTTATAAATTCCGTTCCATGAAAATCAATGAAAACGCCGACGAAAAACAAGCAGAAAAAGATGACCCGCGAATTACGAAATTCGGACACTTTTTGCGCCGTTCCAATTTGGACGAAATTCCTCAGTTTTTCAATGTTCTGAAAGGAGATATGAGCGTTATCGGGCCGCGTCCGCACATGCTGAAACATACGGAATTATATTCTACGCTTATCGACAAATACATGGTGCGCCATTTAGTGAAACCCGGCATCAGCGGTTGGGCGCAAGTGAACGGATTTCGGGGCGAAACCAAGACTACCAAACAAATGGAAGATCGGGTGAAGTATGATGTCTGGTATCTCGAAAACTGGACTTTCCTGCTGGATTTGAAAATCTTGTTTGTTACGGTTTTTAACATGTTTAAAGGCGAAAAAAACGCGTACTGATGCTTGACATTATCACCTTGAAAAATAAAGCGAAGTGGAACGAAATTATCCGATCTATGAATGGTTTTGATTTTTATCACTTGGCCGAATATCACCGGATGGATGATTCGGGCATTCCGCTTTTGTTGCATTATTCGGATGAAACGGCCGACTTTGCACTTCCTTTTATTCTGAGACATATCGACGGTACGAAATACAATGACATCACATCGGTTTACGGTTATTCAGGGCCTTTGACTAATACCAACCGGCCGGATCGGAAATCACTTACAACATTTCATACGGATTTGCTTCGCTTTTTCGATGAAAATTCGGTTGTATCCGTTTTTTTTCGCTTGCATCCGTTGTTTCCGGTTCAGGAAAAAATTCTGGAAGGGATAGGCAACACGCTTGATACGGGATTTACGGTTGCTATTGACTTGAGTCTGCCTGAAAATGAGCAAAGGAAACAATATTCCCACTCTCTGAAAAATACCGTTAATCGTTTGAAAAGAAAAAATCTGATGGTGAAAAAAGCCGAGACCAAAGCCGAAATAGAGGCTTTTGTCAATATATACACCGAAACGATGAAGCGCGTTCACGCCTCACAAGCCTATTTTTTTGATAATACCTATTTTTCCTGTTTTCTCGAAACGCTACCATCGATTTTGTATGTAGCTTATTATGAAGATAAAATAATCAGCGGTTCGCTTTTTACGGATTGTAACGAAATCATTCAACCGCATCTAAGCGCTACGCTCGACGACTATTTGTATTTAAGCCCGTTGAAATACGTTTGGGATCGAATCCGGCTTTATGGAGTAGAAAAAAACAGGAATTATATGCATTTGGGCGGTGGTTTTGGGGGTAACCGAGATACTTTATTTGAATTTAAAGCGCAGTTTTCCCACCTGCATTTCCAGTTCAAAACTTGGCGTTACGTTCATAACCGGGAAATTTACGACCGGCTCGTTTATGATAAATACAGGAACGATTTGCCGGATTCTTCTTTTTTTCCTTTGTATCGGTTGTAATATAAAAAATTTCACGTGATCTTGTCAAGACTTCCTATCGTATAAACCGGAGAACCGGGTGTTACTGGATAAAATTCCATCATGGAAAAGACAATCATCCTGAAATGGCTGTACAGCCCCTCTCTAATGACTTTTCCGATAACTGATCAACGCCCAACCATCCAAGACAAACGCACATGCCGCTAAAGCCGCCAATTGCCGCCATATATCCATAAATCCGCTCCCTTTCAGAAATGTCATCCGCATGATTTCGATAAAATACCGCAAAGGGTTGAAGTAGGTGAAAACCTGCGCCCAATGTGGCATGCTCGATATCGGAGTGAATAATCCGCTGATTAAGATAAAGATAATCAGGAAAAAGAATATGACAAACATCGCTTGTTGCATGGTCGACGAGTAGTTGGAAATCAACAACCCCAAACCTGAAACTGTGGTTATATAGACCAATACCGAAAGGTAAATCGTCAATAAATTACCTTGGGGAACCAAACCGTAAATCAATGCGGAAAGTCCCAATGTCAAAGTGAAAACAAACAAACCGATCACCCAATACGGAATTAATTTCCCAAGAATAAAAGAGAATTTTCTTACCGGCGTCACATTGATTTGTTCAATCGTACCTATTTCTTTTTCGCTTACAATATTCAATGCCGGCAGGAAGCCACAGAGCAAAGTCATCAGAATGACTATCAATGCGGGAATCATAAACACTTTGTAATCTAAAAAAACATTGAAACGGCCTTGCGGAATAACTTGAATTAGCGGCAATCCGGTTTTCCCCGATGCAGGGATGATTTCCGCCCTGATTTCGCCGGCAAAGTCCTGAACAATCGCATTCATATAGCCCGAACCTAATCCGCCTTTCATGATATTGACCGCATTGGCGGAAATCATTATGCTTGTTTCGCCCCGGTTCACCAGGTTTTTTTCAAAATCGGGCGGAATATCCAACAGCATATCGGCTTTCCCGTCTTCAACGGTAATCATACCTTCATCGTTTGAATCGGCATAACCGGCTAAATTAAAATAAGTTGACGCTCCGATTTTTTCAGATAAACGTTTCGACCAGGCGCTATGATCCCTGTCGATCACCGTCACGTTGATATTCTTGATTTCCTGATTGGTCGCCCAGGGAAAAACCAACAGCACCATAAACGGAAATGCAAGTATCATCTTCGGAATGAAAGCATTCCGAAATGTTTGCTTAAATTCTTTTTCTATTAAATATCGTAACATTTTTATTCCAATCTTGTTTTAATATTTCTCAAACTTACCGTAATAATCAGTATCGCCATTCCAAGCAAGATCAACATCTCTTTCAGGACAAATCGTACTGGTACCCCCTCGATAATCAGTTTTTTAGCGCCGGAAACAAACCAACGAGCCGGAATAATCCCCGATATCCATTGCAAAATGGGCGGCATGCTTTCAATCGGGAATACATAGCCCGAAAGTATCATTACCGGCATGATCAAACCCATTCCCGAAGCTAAAATAGCGGCTACCTGCGTTTTAACCACAGTCGAAATCAACAAGCCCAAAGACAGGGCTACGATAATGAAAATCAAAGCGAAAATATTCAACCACACCAGACTTCCGCTTATCGGCACTCCCAGAACGAAGACCGATAATAATAAAATGATGATGAATATTACCCAGGAAATAATAAAATAAGGCACTAATTTGGAAATGACCACGTAGATAGGTTTCACCGGCGAGACCAGCAACACTTCCATCGTACCGCTTTCTTTTTCGCGGACGATGGCGACGGAAGTCATCATCGCGCATACGAGCATGAATATCATGCCCATCAGTCCGGGAACGAAGTTGTAGGCGCTTCGCATCTCGGGATTATACAACATGCGGATTTCGGGATTAATCCGTACCGGGACATTCGTTTCCTGCAATAATTCCTGCTGATAGCCGGCAATTACGCTGCCGGCATAAGAAGAAACCGTCGTACCGTGATTCGGGTCGCTTGCATCAATAAGGAGTTGAATAGCAGCATCCCCGGTATGGTAAAGCCTTTCGCCGAAGCCCTCGCAAAAAACGACGACGAGGCCGGTTTGTCCTTTCTTAAATACCTCGTCCGCTTCGTTTGCACTTTTCAGCCGGCGCGTCACATTGAAGTACTCGCTTGCATCCATTTGATTGATAATGCGGTTGGTAACTTCATCGTTGGACGGATCGTAAACGGCGACTTCTACATTTTTCACTTCCGTGCTAATGGCAAAACCGATGAGAAGAATCTGGATTACAGGTATTCCGATAATTACCAACATCGTCCGTACGTCGCGGAAAATGTGATAAAATTCTTTTCGCACAAAAGCGAAAAATTGAGAATTATTTTTCTTTTTCATAATCATCATGCTTTTTCATTCTCAACGATCATCGCGCTAATTGCCTGAAAACTTCATCCATATTCTTTGCATGAAACCGGTCTTTCAATCGTCCGGGCGTATCCAAAACCTTGATGCGTCCGTCCACCATGATGGAAACGCGGTTGCAATACTCGGCTTCATCCATGTAATGCGTTGTCACGAAAACAGTTATTCCTTTTTCGGCTGCCTCGTAAATCATTTCCCAAAACTGCCGGCGGGCAATCGGATCTACGCCGCCGGTCGGCTCGTCCAGAAAAACAATTTTCGGCTCGTGGAAAATGGCAACCGAAAAAGCCAGTTTCTGTTTCCATCCCAAAGGAAGTTCTTTGACTAAAGTATTTTTTTCGTTCATCAAACCGATTCTCTTTAAAGTTATGTCGGTTTTCCGGCTAATCTGTTTGCCGTCGAGGCCGTATATGCCGGCAAAAAGGCGAATGTTTTCCCAGACTTTCAAATCTTCGTACAGAGAAAATTTCTGACTCATATAGCCGATGTTCTTTTTGACCATTTCCGGTTGTTTTGCAATGTCATAACCGGCGACCCGACCTTCGCCCGAAGTCGGTTTACTTAATCCGCAAAACATTCGCATGGCTGTGGTTTTTCCCGCACCGTTGGCGCCGAGGAAACCGAAGATTTCGCCTTTCCCGACGGAAAATGTAATGTGATCGACGGCGGTGAAGTCGCCGAAACATTTTGTCAGATTATCAATTTTTATAATCATCAATTCTCAATTAAATAAACAAAACAGTCTTCAATAGAAGGCCCAATTTCTTTCAAATTAGGAACCGTTTCATCCGCCTCGCCGTTGAAGACAATATGCAAATATTCCCCCGACATAAATGCGGATTTTACTTCAGGGTTTTTCCTTACTTCAAGCAATAACAGATAGTTATTTTCGGAATGGGCTTGATATAGTTTTTTAGGAAAACCGGCGATAATCTTTTCAGGCGTCTCAACGGAAAGAATTTTCCCATGCTGTATCAATGCAATCCGGTCACACAGCTGCGCTTCATCCATGTAAGGCGTGGAAACGACAATGGTGACGCCTTCCGTTTTCAACTTTTTGAGCATTTCCCAAAATTCTTTTCGGGAAACAGGATCCACACCCGTTGTCGGTTCGTCCAAAAACAAAACAACCGGCTTATGAATTAACGCGCACGATAAAGCCAGTTTTTGCTTCATTCCGCCCGATAATTTACCGGCGCGACGGCGTTTAAAAGGCTCTATTTGCTTATAAATATCTTGAATCAGGTAATAATTTTCCTCCACAGTTGTGTTAAAAATCGTTGCAAAAAACTGCAAATTTTCCTCTACCGACAAATCCTGATACAACGAAAACCGTCCCGGCATGTATCCGATGTGTTTGCGCAATTCACGGAAATCCGTCGCCACATCCAAACCATCGACCGTCGCTTGTCCCGAATCCGCCGAAATCAAGGAAGTAAGAATACGGAAAAGCGTTGTTTTCCCTGCTCCGTCAGGCCCGATCAATCCGAAAATCTCGCCTTTTTTCACTTCAAAAGAAACATCCTTCAAAGCCTGCGCTTTGTTTATCAATTGACAATTGATAATCGTTACATCATCCTTCATCCCCAATTCCTAATTTTCAATTCTCAATTCCCCTTGCATCCCAATTTTCAAGTACCCATCATTTTTCACCGCTACTTTCAGGGCATAAACCAAATTAGCCCGTTCATCTTTTGTTAAAATAGTGCGTGGTGTAAATTCCGCTTTGTCGGAAATCCAAGTAATTGTCCCCGTGTATTGCCTCATTTCTTTTTTACCGAAATCGGCAAATACGGCAACTTCCTGATTCAGTTTCAAATGATTCAATTGATTTGCCGTGACGTAAGCGCGTAAAAAAATCCGGTCTAAATCAGCGATTTTAAACAGCGCTTTTCCAGGCCCGGTAAATTCGCCTTTTTCGACATATTTTTCCAATAGAATACCGTTTATCGGACTATAAATAATGCTCTTACTTATCATATCATCCGTTTGTTCCACTTGCGCCCGAATCGCTAATGATTCTGCCGAAATACTTTGGTTGTTGTTCTGTAAACTTTCCGTTTGAGCCGCCAATTGCCGCTGCAAAACATCAATTGACGATTGAATGTCGTCCACTTGCTTTTGTGTTGCGGCATTGGATTTCAATAAGTTCCCGAAACGACGCAATTCCATTTGCTGCTTTTCTATCTGTTGTTTCAGCGAAGCAATCTGAAGGGAAATGTTATAACTTCGACTATCAATCGCTTTCATTCCGGCCAACAGTTGTTTCTTTTTCAAAAACAGTTGAACGGTATCGACATAACCAACCGCTTCATAAGCAATTAAAGACTGACCTTCTTCGACGTCCATCGCCATGACTTGTCCGGCAACTTGCGATGAAACAAGCACTTCCGTAGCTTCAAAAGTTCCCGAAGCATCATAATTCCCCTTCTTTTTGCCGCAATCCGACAGCAAAAATAAAATCAAAAAAAATAAAACCGTCCTATTCATAATCATTTTTTAAAATTAACCACTAACCGCAATCTATAAATTGCCATCAATAACTCAATCTCATGCGCTGCTCTCGTATGCCGTGCAACGTCCTCCCGGCTTATTTCCTGCAACAAATCCGTTACAGTCATCGTACCATTGCTCACTTTGGCTTCTGCCGCTTCGCGAATATTTTCGCGAAGGGCGATGATCTCGTCATCGTCTTTCATCAAATCTCGAATACGCTTAATATCCTTATTTTCGCGGCTTTCCGCCAAACGGATGTTGTAAAGGAAAAGTTCGCGTTGTGTATTGACCAAATGCTTGTCCACTTCAATTTTCCGCAAATCGTTTTTCTGCGTGTAAAGAGAGCCGAAATTCCAGTTCAAACGGATGCCGCCGATATAAAACGGCTCAAAAACATTCGATAGCATGTTCAGCGCCGGCCGGCCGAATCCACCTTGAACGAACAAGCCCAGTTTAGGCATGTAGCTCGACCTGATCAGATTTTTCTGTGAGTCAAACAAATTGTTTTGAGCGTCAAACAATTGTAATTCAGGGCGATTGTTTAATAGAGAAACATCCGGCAAAGCGATGGCGGGTCTGAGGAAAGAAACACCGTCAAGCGTTTCGCCAATCATAAGCGCCAGCATATCCACATAAGATGCACGTGTCGCTTGCAGTTGGATATGCGCCTGTTTCACATTAAGTTGCTCTACTTTGACGGCATCCAAATCGGTAGCGTTGGCAATACCGTTTTCCAGGTAACCGGCCACTTTCACATGACTGCGTTCCAATTCATTGGCCAACACCTGATTTTGCTTCAACTTCGCATCAAACAACAGAATACCGAAAAACAATTGATTGACTTGTTCTTCAATGGCGTACAATTCCACTTCCAACTGCTTTTTTTCAACTTCGGACCGGGCTTCGATAATGCGTTTTTGCGATCGAATGGCGCCGCCATCCCAAAGTAATTGATTAGCCTCTGCCACAGCCATATATTGGTCTTTATGCAGAACCGGAACATCCAAACCGGGTATCCTGATGGGAATCTCTACTACGCTTGATTGGTAAGTAACTTTCGCACTTGCCTGTAATTGAGGCAAATACGCTTTTTGCGCATTAGAAAGATT
The DNA here is from genome assembly GCA_031271125.1 of Dysgonamonadaceae bacterium. Taxonomy (GTDB): domain Bacteria; phylum Bacteroidota; class Bacteroidia; order Bacteroidales; family Azobacteroidaceae; genus Azobacteroides. The sequence continues at coordinate 1,937 of JAISWH010000037.1, read as the reverse complement.
GTAATCCTTCGATTGCTCAATCAGACTGTACTTTTTGATGAGCGGGTAGTTGTTCCGCGCTTTTTCCTGACATTCCTCTATTGTCAGTTGGGGAAAAGCGTCCGGACTTAAACCGGCGAACAAGATCAGCAAGACTATTAGACGTTTCATATTTATTACAATTTCAAGCTGTTAATAATTGTATTTACATTGTTTTGTTTCCGATCGTTCAAAAATAATTTCAGTGCGCCGGCATTTTGTTTGTCTTTCGTATCGAAAAGAACTTCTGCGGCGATAAAAGAAAAGACGTTCAGTGCAGCGATGTTCAGCAAAACATTTTGTGCTTTTACCGGTCGGATGATTCCTTTTTTCACTTCTCTTTTTATATCACCGTGCATTTTTGCCAATACCTTTTTGGCGATCGGAAAAAGTTGGTTCAAAAAGTAATCTTTCCTTTCTTTCTGTTGGATGACTTCCCGGAAAATAAACATCGGCAAATTGATTCGTGTAACCAAACCATCGAAATGCAATTCGATAGCCTTTTGCAGCTTATCAAAAAACGGCGCATCGTCTTCAAAAGCAATGCTGATGAAACCTACCATTTGAGCGGCAATCCGTTCGAATACACAATTGAAAAGATTTTTTTTTGTCCGGAAATAATAATGCAGTAAAGCATGATTTACGCCTGCAAGTCGAGCGATTTCCGTCGTTTTTGCTCCGTCGAAACCTTTTTCTATAAACAGTTTCTCTGCCGCTTCCAAGAGGATTTGTTCCGTATTTTGATTTTTCACTTCCATGTTTAAGTATTACGTTTAATAAATTTGTTTAACAAGATTGTTAAAATCAGGGCAAATGTAAGAAAGAAATTTTAGATATGCAAATTTTTTTTTTACGGCTAAATCTTTTTTTGAGGTGCTATTGCCTTTTTCAATTTATTTAAGAAACATAAAATTTTTCTACCAACATTCCGTCCCTGACGGGACGGGGGATGGTGTGCGTGGCGTACGTTTCTACCAACATATTGTCCCTAACGGGACAAACGTTGGCAAAACCCGTCCCCGCCGGGGCATAATGTTGATGATTCATGCGAATCACGGTTGAAATAATGTCTTTATGTCCCGTTAGGGACATTATGTCGGTAGAACAGGCAAACCGTCCCTCTTCCCCGTCCCGTCAGGGACGGAATGTGTTTGCATCAACATTTCTCCCAACATTGTGTCCTGAAAGGACATTATTTTCATAACCGCAGGTCATCGACCTGCGGTTATGAAAGTTACGTCCTTTCAGGACGGCGTGATATTGACCGGTGTGTAACAGGAGTGATTGAAATCGTTTTGTGTGTATACTTTGTGCAGTATAATAGCACCTCAAAAAAAGATTTAGCCTCTATCGGTATGTACAGACTTTATGGGCCAGTAAACACGCACCTAACACTGGCCAGATTATTCGTGGGTATATTATCCGGAATAATGAATCTACTGGTAGAACCATAGCCGTACAACTGTAGAGATCCGGCAACCCATAGGATATTGTACGAACCGTAATCGCTCCAGGTGCTCCCCCAGCGTTGACCCACCAATTCAAGAACAGACCATGGGTATCGTTCGGTATTGTCACAGAACAGCAGATAGACAAAGAGTTTATTGATGTCTTCTACCGTCGGCAAAGAGTAATTTGGCGGGCAAGCCGATTGAGCCTGTGTGTTGGTATAATAGTGATTTTGCCCCTCGGCGCCCTTATTATAGCCGATGGAGGTTGCGTTGGCTTCCCGAGAGTTTTCGATCATCCAACGTGTACCTGCGTAGTCATAAGTTAGATATGTGTTAGTGCCAGCCCCACTTATTCGAAGTGTATCCGGCGGCAAGGCGATGCTGGTAACAGCAATATCAACCGAATCGGCTAGAGGCGAAGTAGAGTCCATAGTTGTAGCCTTTACCCGGGCAGCCCCTATGGCTTTT
>JAISWH010000018.1 GCA_031271125.1 Dysgonamonadaceae bacterium | reverse complement strand
GTGTCGGCATTTGGCGTAACGGTAGCGCTTTCGGGTTTGCGCCCCGCTTTGGCGATGTATTACAACGAAAGCGGCGATGTGAAAACACGCCCGATATTGGATGTGATTGCCAAAATTATTGTTGCCGATAAAAAATATACCGTATTACCTGAGGATACTGCTAAGGGATTGGTGAAGCACGCATTAAATGCAGATACGGATATTGATAAACTGAAACCATCTGTTCTCGAAGCGGCGATTGCCCTGAAACAGGTTATCAGAACTTATGAACTTGTATAAATCGCAGCGTATGAAAAATTTACATAAATTATTCTATAAGGATTATTTTAAGGACGTCGGTTTTACTGTTTCAGACGAAGAAGTGAAAGCGAACAAAAATATACTTAATGCCAAAAATTCTGAATTACTTAATTCAGAATTGAAAGAGATTCCTGCGCCTGATTATGTCAATCAAAAATTTCCGCTAAAAATCTCCTACCCCGGACTGATTACCGGCGTGGGCATCAATCACGAGGCAGGCATTGAGGGCGAGTTTAAACTCGGCGTGCATTTCGACTATACTCGCGGAATGCCTGTCGTTTACGGCTCGTCGGTGAAAGGCGTATTGCGAAGTTATTTTGTTGCTTTTCTTTTAAATAAGAAAAAGGATTTTGACAAAAAAGTAGCTCGGCAATTTGAAGATGACGTTTTTGAAGGAAAAAACAAAAACGGCAATAAACCGCTGTACGAGCGTGATATTTTCTTCGATGCTGTGATTGTGAAGGCAAATGCAAAAGGAAAAATTCTTGAATCCGACACGCTTTGTCCGCACGGCGAAAATCCGTTGAAAAATCCGAAACCGATTTCGTTTCTGAAAATCGCTTCCGGCGTAACGATGGAGTTTCGCTTCAAATTGGTAAAATCCGAAATTGACGGGAAAACACTGTCGGCAGAAGATAAAAAGCAAATTTTTGAGGAAATTCTCAAAACAGTAGGCGTAGGCGCAAAAACAAATGTGGGATACGGGCAGTTTGTGTAGAAAGTATGTTCGGCTGGCAGCAGTTGTTTTTCTAAAAAAAATATGTACTTTTGCGAAAAATTCGGAACAGATGGGCGTAACCGTTTATTGATAACGCTTGCGACAAAAAGAAGAAAAGGACTATTGCTACGGAACTTCTTAATTTTTAGAGTGTTCCGGATGATTGCGGGGCGACCTGCATTGAGACAAGGTTTTACTGTCGCCAGCATTCACGGTCACATGTTCCGGATGATTGCGGGGCGACCTGCATTGAGACTGCCTGGGATGATGCCCCAGTACGGGTGTTTTTCTGTGTTCCGGATGATTGCGGGGCGACCTGCATTGAGACCAAGGGAATTGAGATAACACATTTCTCGTCAATTGCTGTTCCGGATGATTGCGGGGCGACCTGCATTGAGACTTAACAGGAGTTACCTCACCGCTAAAGTTGATCGAGTTCCGGATGATTGCGGGGCGACCTGCATTGAGACTTATTTCAAGGACAAAGAAGAATTTGCTGTAGCGCGTTCCGGATGATTGCGGGGCGACCTGCATTGAGACTCACCTGTTAAGAGGGAAATTCCCTCTCTCCTTATGGTGTTCCGGATGATTGCGGGGCGACCTGCATTGAGACACAGCTACGAGACTCATCGTGATGAGTCTTAAAAAATTGTTCCGGATGATTGCGGGGCGACCTGCATTGAGACAACTAGAGCTGATAAACCCAACAGTTGTCCATAAAGTTCCGGATGATTGCGGGGCGACCTGCATTGAGACGCAAGAAGGCGTTGTTCTCATCCAAAAATGTTCGTTCCGGATGATTGCGGGGTGACCTGCATTGAGACCTTAACGCCTTCACATCCGCAACACCGTAATAATCAAGTTCCGGATGATTGCGGGGCGACCTGCATTGAGACTACTTTTTTTTGCTTCTCATCTGTTTCTTTTGTGTTCCGGATGATTGCGGGGCGACCTGCATTGAGACACCAACGGTTACACCTGCTAAATAGCCGTCCAAGTTCCGGATGATTGCGGGGCGACCTGCATTGAGACTTTTTCATCTACACATAAGGTGTTTTCTAAAATGTGTTCCGAATGACTGCGGGGCGACCTGCATTGAGACTTTCCTCTTCGGGGGATTAAGAGAATACTGAAACCTCGTTCCGAATGACTGCGGGGTAACCTGCATTGAGACAAACTACCATCATTGCTGCTAATGAAATTATATTTGTTCCGAATGACTGCGGGGCGACCTGCATTGAGACATCAATTCATCCGTCGGATCGGTTCCCTTAGCAAGTTCCGAATGACTGCAGGGCGACCCGCATTGTTCGCCTTGCCGTATTCCGAGCATTTATCGTTCAAGAGCGGCGCTTCTTTGAGCAAGCGCTACAACTATATTGATGCCCTAACGGGCAAAAATAGAGTGATTTTCAGTGCTGAAAATCAAAGCAATCACAAAAATCACAGTTCGGACAATTTTTGTGCATCTTCAAAAAAAAGTGTTACCTTTACGGCGTAAAATATGGCACAAAAAAAGCATTGTTTTGAAAATGGAAACAGCCACTTATCGCATTGAGATTGACTGTTTGGGCGAAGACAACTACCGTTACCGCTCGTGGAAAGTCGATGCGCCACAGGTGCCAAACCCGATTTGACACCGGAACACGGCGAATGTAACAAGGTCCACTGTAAATAATTAAAATATTATGGCAAAGAAAAATACCCCCAAAGAGCGATTTCTCGAAAAATTGAGCTGTGAAAGCTCACTTGAAAATCCGTTTTTTAATATTGAACACTTCGAGATTACATACTACAATACATACAGAAAAACGCTTGACAATGAGGATATTTGGGAGGATAAATCCATTTACAAACGCATCAATGGAAACGCCATCGCCGTGCGTATCCTTGTGGAAAAAGACACCATGATAGCCGAAAATGACTTGAGTTTTACGCTCAAAATCGCCGATGAAAATTACATTGTGTCCAAAACCGTGAAAACCAAAGAGTTTCATAACTATCAGAATGAGTTATTGACCATGAGTTTCGATACCGGCAAATTAGATGAAGGCGAATATCATTTGGGAACAGGTTGCGGAAACTATTTAATACAAGTATCAAAAATTAGAATTATTGACACGGGCAAAAAACCGCTTGCCATGCGCGAAATTGAAGAAACGCCCGAATTGGACGACTTCAAAGCATTTTTACAAAAACAAATCAACGTAAAATACTATGCCGAAAATAACGAAACGAATATTCCGATCAACTGGAATATGGCGTTTATGGGCAACGAATGGCAAACCGCGTAGTAGAACACAATTTACTCGACGACAAAAATAAAAACAGCGAAATTCTTCCCGAGGATATTCCGCAGCCCAAAACAAGCGAAAAAAACATCCAGCTGTTTTTCAAGTCAAAAAAATGGTGATGACACGCTACCAATCAAAAATACAAAAAGGGTGCCACTTCACAATGGACCCTTCTTATTTCAGTTTTTAATAGGCATTAGTTTTGTAAGGCAAAAAGATTGTTTTAGGTTATCGACTACAAAGGAATAGTTTTTTTTTCATCCGGCCAAATAAAAAAACATATTCTATAACATATTTTTAAAAGTTTTTAGCTTTATACGCTGCATAGCATATTTTTACACAATTGTCGAAAAATAATTCAAAAATATCTCAATATTTGCTATGGACTCCATCAAATGCAACAACAAATCCAGCGCATGGCACGGCAAAAATGTACGTTTTGTCAAAGAAAAATGTTCAATAACATATATTTTAAAATTTGTATAGTTATGTACTTACAAAAATATTTCATAATTTTGCATCCATAAAATAAGTGTAAATAAAAACACTTAAAAAATATATGCACATGAAAAATAAATTTTTTATCATTTTGGGTTTAGTCCTCTGGATAACAGGAACTATATATGCGCAAAATAACAGCGACCGCCGCTACGAAACCCAAACGCAATTTTTATATGCCAACGAACCCGATTCGACATACATTTTTGCTTATGCAAGCGAAAAGAACGCCGGACGCGGCGGCTTGCATTTCGCATGGAGCGCCGACGGCGAAAAATGGTATCCCATCGGTGACGGATACGCCTTTGTCAAAAGCGACTACGGACGATGGGGGAGTGAAAAACGGATGTTAAACCCATACCTCTACCGCACTTCCGACGAGCTGTGGCATTGCATCTGGCATTTGAACGAAAAAGGCGATTTCGCCCACGTAACCTCTTCCGATTTGATTTACTGGGGACGGCAAACGTATTATTCCGCAACGGAATCGAATCCGCAAACCTTTACCGGACAGAATCCGCAATACCAAACTGTCCTTATCGGCGGCGAACGGCAATCCGGCGTCATCCGGAAAGTTCCCCGCAACGTATCGACCGCCCTGATTAACGCGCAACAATTAGCCGTTTACAAACAAAAACGCTACTCGGAAAGCACGAAAGATGACGCCGTGCGTTTCACCGGACTGCAACCGGTCGAGGTTTCGATAAAACCCAATCCGTCCGAAGGAAAGCCAATCAGCGACCTGCTCATCGGGATATTTTTTGAAGACATTAACTACGCCGCCGACGGAGGATTGTATGCCGAACTTGTTCAAAACCGCAATTTTGAATACGATTTGAGCGATAAGGAAAACCGCGATAAAACATGGAACGCCACCAAAGCATGGACGGTAAACGGGAATAAAAACATAATCGTCGATACAGTTGCTCCCATTCATCCGAACAATAAACATTATGTAATATTGCAAAACGGCGATAAATTGCAAAACGAAGGTTTTGACGGTATTGCCTTGCAGAGTGGCGAGAAATACGATTTTTCGCTGTTTGCCAAAGCCGAAAATTCGGGAAGCGTTATCGTAACACTGATTGACGACAATGGAAATGCGATTGGCAATGAAGTATCCATAAAAACCGGTTCAAAACAATGGAAACAATACAAGGCGGTTTTAACAGCTGATAAAACGGTTTCAAATGCCCGACTGTCAATTCTTAACAAGGGAATTAATCCCCTTGCTGTTGATATGATTTCCCTTTTCCCGCAAAACACATTCAAAGGACGTAAAAACGGCTTGCGAGCCGATTTGGCGCAAGCGATAGCCGACATTCGTCCGCGCTTTGTCCGCTTTCCCGGCGGCTGCGTGGCGCACGGCGACGGACTGGAAAACATGTACCGTTGGAAAAATACCGTCGGAACGCTCGAATCCCGCAAGTCGCAACGCAATCTTTGGGGATACCGCCAAACCGCCGGACTGGGATATTTCGAGTATTTTCAGTTTTGCGAAGATATTGGCGCCGAGCCGTTGCCTGTTGTTCCGGCGGGCGTTCCCTGTCAAAATTCGGCGCATCACGGACACCCGCTCGGAGGTCAGCAGGGCGGCATTCCCCTGAACGAAATGGACGATTACATTCAGGAAATATTCGACCTGATAGAATGGGCGAACGGCGATGCGAAAACCCGCTGGGGGAAAGTCCGCGCCGAAGCCGGTCATCCCAAGCCGTTTAACCTGAAATACATCGGTATTGGTAACGAAGATTTAATCAGCGACATTTTTGAGGAGCGTTTCACGATAATATACAACGCCGTGAAAGCCAAACATCCCGAAATTACCGTTATCGGAACAGTCGGTCCTTTTTCCGAAGGAACCGACTACGAAGAAGGCTGGCAAATCGCTACGAAACTCGGCGTCCCGATGGTCGATGAGCACTACTATCAACCACCCGGATGGTTTATCCACAATCAGGATTACTACGACCGTTACGACCGCTCGAAACCGAAAGTCTATCTCGGAGAATACGCCGCCCACTTACCCGGACGTCCCAACAACATCGAAACAGCGCTTGCCGAAGCCCTGCACATCATCAACCTGGAACGCAACGGCGACGTGGTGCGCATGTCTTCCTACGCTCCGCTGCTGGCAAAGGAAGGTCATACACAATGGAATCCCGACTTGATTTACTTTAACAACACGGAAGTCAAACCGACGGCCGGCTATTACGTGCAGCAGTTATGCGGGCAAAATTCCGGCAACGAATACTTGCCTGCGACGCTTTCGCTATCCGAAAAGCAGGAGGATGTACGAAAAAGGGTAGCTGTTTCGTTTGTCCGCGACGCCAAAAGCGGGGATTTGATTATCAAGATGGTCAATCTGTTGCCGGTAGCAATAAAATCAAGCATTGACCTGAGCGATTTTGATTTGTCGAGCGTCGAAGCCGTGAAAACAGTCCTGCAAGGAAAGCCCGATGATAAAAACGCCAAACCGGAAATTTCCTCTATTACCGTTTCAAAAGAATTAAAACAGGAATTACCGGCTTATTCATTCACCATTATCCGTATCATATAAAAAAAGACAAAATGAAATCCGGAATTGCAATTTTAACATTAATTGGTGTTATTTCCTGTACAAACGGGAAAAATGCACACCCCGATTACCCGATTCAACAGGTAAAATTGAACAAAGTAACATTGACCGATAATTTCTGGTTGCCCAGAATAAGGACAATACAGGAAAAAACCATTCGTTACGCTTTCGAAAAATGCGAAGCGGAAGGACGTTTCGAAAACTTCATAACCGCCGGAAACGTCATTCGCGGCGGCACGGGTAAAGCCCGCGGCGCAATGCCTTTCGACGATACCGACGTGTATAAAACCATCGAAGGCGCCGCCTATTCTCTGATTAATGCTCCCAATCCTACATTGGATAACTATCTGGACTCCATTATCAATATTGTCGCTTTCGGTCAGGAACCCGACGGTTATCTGACCACCTGGCGCACGATTGACCCCAAACATCCGACGGCAAACTGGGTAAAAACCAACGGCGACCGTTGGAACGGCATGGGCATGAGCCACGAACTCTACAACAGCGGCCACTTGTTTGAAGCGGCTTCGGCGCATTATTGGGCGACCGGCAAACGCAACTTCCTCGACATAGCGATCAAAAACGCCGATTTGCTGATCAGTGTTTTTGGCGATACCGCGAATTACGAAATTCCCGGACACCAGATTGCCGAAACCGGTTTGATAAAACTTTATCAGATAACGGAAAATAAGGATTACTTGCGCCTGGCTAAGAAATTCCTCGACCTGCGCGGCGACAATCAACACCGGAAAATCCGCGGCGCATACAGCCAAGACCATTTGCCGGTAATCGAACAAGACGAAGTGGTCGGACACGCTGTAAGAGCCGTCTACATGTACGCCGGGATGACCGATATTGCCGCCCTCTACGGCGACAAGGCTTATCTGAACGCCGTAAACAAACTCTGGGACAACATGATCGGCAAGAAAATGTACGTCACCGGCGGCCTCGGCGCCCGACACGACGGCGAAGCCTTCGGCGACAACTACGAATTGCCCAACCTGACGGCTTACGGCGAAACTTGCGCCGCTATCGGAGGCGTGTATTGGGCGGAAAGGATGTTCCGGCTGACGGGCGACGCTCAATACTTCGATGTTCTCGAACGGATGTTGTACAACGGCGTGATTGCCGGTATTTCGCTCGGCGGCACGGAGTTTTTCTACCCCAATCCGTTGGAATCCGACGGCAAATATAAGTTTAACCACGGTGCTTCATGTACGCGGGCGGCATGGTTCGACTGTTCTTGTTGCCCAACCAATTTGATTCGTTTTATTCCGGTTATCCCGAATCTGATTTACGCTACACAAAAAGACACGGTATATGTCAATCTGTTTATGTCGAATCGCGCGGAAATCCCCATCGGAAACGAAATGCTAACGCTTGAACAGCAAACGGAATATCCCCGAAACGGGAATGTAACAATACGTGTTGGCATAGAAACGAGCCATACCTCGTCTCTCCCGTTCACCCTGAAAATTCGTATTCCTTCGTGGGCGCAAAATACCCCGGCGCCGGGCGGACTATATGCGTATTCGGATAACCGGCAAACGCAGCCGTTGCACGCGCCGAATACCGCCGACGGTTATTATACCATCACCCGTACATGGAAATCAGGCGACAGCCTCGTATTGAATTTCCCGACGCAGCCGCGCATCGTGACAGCCCGTCGGGAAGTGAAAGACGCCGCCGGAAAATTTGCCGTAGAATACGGTCCCCTGGTATATTGCATGGAAGAAACGGATAATCCGAAAACATTCGATAAACCGCTAAACCCGCAATCGTTTAACGTAACCTGGCGACCCGAATTATTAGGCGGCGTAAACATTATCCATGATAAAGAATTTGCATTAATCCCTTATTACGCATGGTCGAACCGCGGCGAAGGAAGAATGAAAGTATTTTTCAACTCCGCAACACATCTTTTTACCAGAAATAAATATAGAACAAAATACAAATAGCAACAACACCGAGACTTGTAACTATATCCCAATAGTTCCAACTGGCGCTTGTTTCTGCTTTTTGTTCGGCAGATTGGGTAAAGAACGTGATTCCTTTGAGTTTTTCCTCGTTAGCTTTCCGGGTGAAAAGGCTGACCACAACCATTACCGCGACGGTAAATACAAGCAGATATATTTCAAAGATGAGCCAGTTGGTATTCCAAAACCAACTGATAGCGCTTAAATCCAACGTGTTGAGGCTATCCTTGAAGATATTTGCAACCAAACGTATCATACCGATAACGAAACCGACGATGATACCGGCTTCTCCTGCTTTCGGCGTGATTTTCTTAGAAAAAATACCCATTACGAATACGGCGACAATGGCCGGCGCAAGTAGCGATTGCACTTCCTGCAAATATTTATACAGACTTCCCAATCCCATCATGATAGGAATCCATACCAGACCAAGGATTACGACAACCCACGTGGCGGCGCGTCCTATCCACACGAGTTTTTTATCGCTTGCATCGGCGTGACGGGGTTTGTAGAAATCGACGGTGTAAAGCGTTGCACACGAATTGAAGAATGCCGCAAGCGACGCTACAAGCGCACAAATAAAGCCGACAGTCACGATTCCTTTTATGCCGGCGGGAAGTACGAATTTCACCATTGAGCCGAACGCCTCATCGGTTGTTCCCATTGTAAAGCCCGATTCGGGATTAGCAGCCAGAGCGGCAGCTATCATTCCGGGGATAAGGAACATGAATACGGGCAATATTTTAAGGTAGCCGGCAAGGATTGTTCCCCTGCGCATTTCTTGCATGTTTTTCCCTCCCAATACACGTTGTACAATGTGTTGGTCGGTACACCAATACCAGAAACCGATGATAGCAGAGCCAAAAAATACCCATATACCGGGGAATTTATCGTATAACGGATCATTGGAGTCGAAATGCGTCAGGTGATTCGTTCCATACCCGGCGTTCATACTTTTTGCATGAGCGAGCATATTGGTCCATCCTTCGGCGATAGATCCTCCGCCTAAAGCGAATAAACCCAAAAACAGCACAAGAAAAGAACCTATGATAAGTATAGGAGTCTGAATTTTCGACAAGGTCATTACTCCTTTCATTCCTCCGAAAACCGTAAAGACGCCCGTCAGCAATACCAAGCCGATTGCTCCGTACCAGAATGGCAAGCCCAGCAAACTTTCCATAAAAATGCCGCCGGTAAAGGCCGTTACGCTGACTTTTGTCAGAACGTATGAAATAAGCGTAATAATCGACAGCCACGAACTCGTGTTTCGCGTGTAACGCCGGTTCAAAAATTCAGGCATGGTAAATACGCCGCTGTGTTTGTAAAACGGCACGAAAAGCCATCCCAGAATTAAAATCATCCATCCCTGCATTTCCCAATGCGCCATACCCATACCGGTTTCCGCGCCGGCGCCGGCAAGCCCTACGAGGTGTTCCGAACCAATGTTGGCTGCAAAAATAGCGGCGCCCATCACAAACCAGGGTTCACCGCCCAGAAAATAATCGCGGCTCGATTCCCCTTGAAGGCGTTTCTGTTTTTGTACCGCATTCCATACAGCCCATGTTATTGCTGCTATTCCGACTACGATAATCATCCAGTCGATCCATATAAATTCATGTGAATTCCAATCCATATCAATTAAGAATTAAAAATTAAAAATTAAGATTTAAAATTAGACAATTCCGATTCGGTGAATTTACCTAACCGGAGGTACTTTTCATACAATTTCAAATATACTTTATGATTTGCTTCGTTCGGCAGATATTCCGACAGGAAGCCTTGCCCCATTGTATTTTGAGCATCTTCTACCTTTGCATAAACACCTGCAATAACCGCTGCAAACATGGCAGCGCCGAAAGCGCAAGCCTGTTCGGTTTTCGCTACTTTGATAGGCATTCCCAACACGTCGGCCAAAGTTTGCATCACAAAAGGCGACTTTTGCGAAATACCGCCGATACCGATTACTTCTTTGATGGCGATTCCGTTTTCCAGGAAACGGTCTACAATCGCTTTGGAGCCGAAAGCCGTAGCCTCGACAAGCGCACGAAATACCATTGCCGGCGTACTGCCAAGCGTCAAACCCATGATTGTGCCTTTCAATAGCTGATTGGCGTCGGGCGTGCGGCGTCCGTTGAGCCAGTCGGTAGCAATGAGGCTTTCGGCAACCGGCAGTTGTTCGGCTTCTTCGGTTAGTTCGGGAATTGATTTGTTTACGAATTTCGCAAACCATGCATAGACGTCGCCGAAGCCCGATTGTCCGGCTTCCAGACCAATCATGCCCGGAATGACCGAACCATCGACCTGTCCGCAAATACCCGGAATGAGTTTGTCCTTCATTTCCTCGTAGGAGGCGACCATAATGTCGCAAGTAGAAGTCCCGATTACGCGGACAAATGCACCCGGTGTAATTTGTGCGCCGACCGCCCCGAAATGGCAATCGAAAGCGCCCACGCCCACGGTGACTTGCGTGCTTAATCCCAACCGTGAAGCCCATTCTTCAGTCAGATAGCCGACCTTTGCGTTGCTCGGATAAGTTTCCGTAAACAACCGGGCGCGGAATCCGCTCAACAACGGGTCTAAGGCTGTGAAAAATTCTTCGGGAGGCAAACCGCCCCAGGATTCGTGCCACAAGGCTTTATGTCCTGCGGCGCAACGGCTTCGTAACATCGTTTCCGGTTTTTGTTTGCCGGTGAGGATGGCGGGCATCCAGTCACAATGTTCCGTCCATGAATATGCGGTATCCCGTAGAGACGGGGCGCGCCCCGTTTGTGCATCATCGCGCAAAACATGCAGCATTTTCGCCCAAACCCATTCGGAAGAATAGATGCCGCCTTCATAAGCCGTATAATCCGTTTCCCACGCTTTGGCCAAACGGTTGATTTCGGCAGCCTCTTCAATCGCTGTGTGGTCTTTCCACAACACAAACATCGCATTGGGGTTTTCTGCAAATTCGGGTAATAAAGCCAAAGGCGTACCTTCGCTGTCGGTCAATACGGGCGTCGAGCCTGTGGTGTCGAAAGCGATGCCGACTACATTTTCCGCTGTTCCTGCCGGCGATTCGGATAAGGCTTCGCGGATAGAGCTTTCCATCGTTTCGATGTAATCCAAGGGATGTTGGCGGTATTGATTTTTCTTCGGGTCACAATATTTCCCTTCTTTCCAACGTGGATAATATTTTACGGTGGAAGCTATTTCTTTTCCTGTTTCCGCTTCTACGATTACGGCGCGGCAGGAATCCGTGCCGTAATCTAATCCTATTACATACTTCATATCAATTACGAATAAAAAATTACAAATTTCATTATGAACGCCCATAAAAAAGCGTGTATTCCTTTAAATCAAAGAACGAATCTCATCTTAATTTAAAATCAAGATAATGCCTTATTTAAAAAGTAATACATTTCGTTATTGCGAATATCCTGCTTGAAACTGCGGATAGTTGTATTGTTGTCGATAATCAGCAGTTCGATGTTCGCTATTTCGGCATAGTCTTCGATGTGTTCGACCGTCAGGGCGTATGAAAAACTCGAATGGTGCGTGCCTCCGGCTAATATCCACGCTCCGGCGCCGACTTCAAGATTGGGTTGCGGTTTCCATAGTGCGCAGGCGACCGGGAGTTTCGGCAGCGGTTGCGGCTTAATGACGTCCACCTGGTTTACAATCATCCGGAATCGGTTGCCCATATCGACGATGGTAGCGGCAATACCTTCGCCCGGATGCGCCTGGAATACCAAACGCGCACAAGTTCGTGCGTCGCCGATACCAAGGAAATGTACTTCGATGCGCGGCTTTTTAGCGGCTATTTCGGGATTGATTTCGAGCATGTGCGCTTGAAGAATGGAACTGTTTGCGCCGTTGAAATTCAGTGTATAGTCTTCCAGGAAAGATTGGCCGCCCGGCAAGCCTTGTCCCATTATCCACATCGTGCGGACCAAAGCTGCGGTTTTCCAGTCGCCTTCGGCGCCGAAACCGTAACCTTCAGCCATCAGACGTTGGGAAGCAAAGCCCATCAATTGTTTCATCCCTTCCAATTCATCAAAGCTGGTGGTGAAGGCTTTTGCGCCTTTGTCTTCCAGGAAACGGCGCAAACCGATTTCCTGTGCGGCGGCGTCGCGGACAAATTGGTGTTTTTCCGCACCTTTTTTGCAATTGGCTGCAAAATCGTATAACTTTTCATATTCGGCGATCAAAGCGTCAATTTCCGCTTCGGTGACGGCTTCTACATAAGGTACAAGCGTTGCAATCGGCGCATTATCTACATGATAGCCCAAGCGAATTTCGGCTTCTACTTTGTCTCCATCGGTTACGGCAACGTTGTTCATATTGTCGCCGAAACGGATAATCCGCATGTTTTGGGCGTCTGCCCAGGCGGCGCAAACGCGCATCCAGACAGCCATTTTTTCTTGCGTGGATTTATCTTTCCAATAACCGACAACGATTTTGCGAGGTTTGCGTAAACGACTGGTAATGAATCCAAATTCACGGTCGCCGTGAGCCGACTGGTTCAGGTTCATGAAATCCATGTCGATTTCGTTCCATGGGATTTGTTCGTTGTACTGCGTGTGCAGGTGCAACAGTGGTTTTTTGTAATCCTTCAAGCCGTGAATCCACATTTTGGCAGGCGAAAATGTGTGCATCCATGTGATTACGCCGGCGCATCTTTCGTCGTTATTGGCGTCGGCAAATGTTTTGGCGACTTCGGCAGAAGAGTTTACCGTTCCTTTATATACCACTTTCAAAGGAAGGTTTCCCGAATTGTTCAGCCCTTTCACCATCTCGTTGGAGTGGGCGTCAACGGCGATGACGGCATCGCCTCCGTACAGAAGCTGCGCTCCTGTGATGAACCAAATTTCTAAATTCTTGTATTCCATGATTTTTTTTATTAATTTATTTAAATGGGGGGCGTACACACAGGTGCGCCCCAACGTAATTCGTAATTGATTTTATTGTCCGTAATAAGCATTTTCTCCATGCTTCCGGAAAAAATGTTTTTTGATTAACTCTTCGTTCATTTTTGTATTGGGATTGATTTGCAATGAAATAGCAGCCATTTTGGCAACTTGTTCCAGAACGACGGCGTTGTGTACGGCTTCGTGCGCATCTTTTCCCCAAGTAAAAGGACCGTGATTATTGACTAAAACTCCCGGCGTATAATCGGGATTCAAACGGTCGAAACTTTCGACGATTACGCGACCGGTTTCTTTTTCATATTCGCCTTCCGTTTCGGCTTTTGTCATCCGGCGGGTACAGGGGATCGCGTCTTTGAAATAATCGGCATGGGTTGTACCGATATTGGGAATGTCTTTTCCCGCTTGCGCCCAGCTTGTTGCGTAAGTAGAATGGGTATGCACTATGCCGCCGATATTCGGAAACGACTGATACAAAACCAGATGCGTTGCAGTGTCGGATGAAGGTTTTAGCCGGCCTTCCACGATCTTGCCTTGCAAATCTACGATGACCATATCTTCCGGTTTCATCGCCTCGTAGGAAACGCCGGAAGGTTTAATGACGACTAATCCTGTTTCCCGATCAATCGCACTGACATTTCCCCATGTGAAAATGACCAATCCGTGTTTGACCAGATCCAGATTCGCCTGAAAGACTGTTTGTTTTAATTCTTTTTGCATTCGTATTACTTAATCAAACCAATAAGTGTTTTTATTTACACTTATTTAATGCAAAATTATAAAATATTTCCGGAAGAGTGTGATTTTAAGGATTGAAAATTATATGTTATTAAACATGCTTTTAAATAAATGAAAAGTTGAAACCGTTTTCCAACCGGCTATCATATTTTTCTTTGTTAAATTTGTAGTAGTAAGCGCCTCTTTTAGATCTGTTTTTTTCTTTTTCGTCTAATTTTTCCAAAATATCCATTTCAAAGATTTTTTTTCTGAAATTGCGTTTATCCAAGATTTTTTGGTAAATGGCTTCGTACAAAGACTGTAATTGGGGAATAGTAAATTTTTCCGGTAAAAGGTTAAAACCGACCGGACGCGAGGCTGTTCTTCGCCGCACCATTTGAATGGTATCGTTCAGGAAACGGTTGTGGTCAAGAATGAGCGTACCGACATTGTTGATGTTAATCCATTCGGCATTGTGTTGTTTTTCCAGTTTTTCGTCGAATTGTTCCATATCAATCAGGGCGTAATATACAACGGATATAACGCGCTCGCCGGGATCACGGTTCACCTCGCCGTAAGCGCCGACTTGTTCCATGTACACGTTTTCAACTCCGGTATATTCTGCGACAACGCGTGATACGGTCTCGTTCAGACTTTCGTTTTTTCGGACGAAACCACCCATTAAAGAACGTTCTCTTATGAGTGGTTCGAATTTACGTTTGATAATCAACACGTTAATTTCCCCGTCTTTGAATCCGAGGATGATACAATCGACGGATACGTGTAGTTTGTCTTCTTTTTGGTAATATGGTATCATTGTCAGAAGTATTTTAGTGTGCGCAAAAGTAGAAATAATATTTTAGATAAGCAATATTTATTCTTTTCTTTCGAAATCTTTCGGTAATACTCCGAACTGCTTGTAGAAACATTTGGAGAAGTACGACAAGGAACCGAATCCAACGATAAATGCAATTTCATTGACGCGGTATTCTTTCTCTTTGAGCAGTTCGGCAGCTCTTTTCAAGCGTACCAGCCGTATAAAATCATTGGGAGAGAGTTCGGATATGCTTTTTACTTTCCTGAACAGTGTGGCGCGGCTCATATTCATGACTTCCGCCAATTTATCGACGTTCAGGTCCGTATCTTCCAGATGGAAATGGATTTGTTCTACCAAGTGGTTCAGGAATTTTTCATCGGCTTTCGAGTGGACAATTGTGTCGTATGCCAATTCCGGTGAACGTTTGTATGACTCTCTTATTTTTCTTCTGTTTTCCAGTAGGTTACTGATTCTGGCCTTTAGATGATCCATCGAAAAAGGTTTCTCAATATATTCGTCGGCGCCGGTCTTTAGTCCTTCGATTTTCGACTGTAAAGCTGTTTTTGCGGTAAGCAATATGACAGGAATATGGCTGTATTTCAGGTTTTCCTTGATTTCTCGGCATAGAGTCATCCCATCCATTACCGGCATCATGATGTCGCTTATAACCAAATCGACCGGTTCCTTATCCAATATTTTTTTTGCTTGCTCTCCGTCGCCGGCTCTCAGGATGTGGTAAGCGGCATCCAGGTGGTTTGCCGTAAATTGCAGAAATTCGGCGTTGTCCTCTACCAGCAATATTGTTTTCCGGTGTCTATGGCTTGATGAGTCATTGATATTTGCGTTTTTTTCGTCAAGTAGATCAGGGTCTTGAACAAGTTCTTCGTCTTCCATTAGTTTGATAGCCATTTGTTGGCGTATGGGAAGTTCAATGACAAATGTGGTCATGGCTTTTTTAGGGTCGATATGGACGAGGCCTCCATGCAATTCCGCGAGCGACCGTGCAAAGGGCAACCCCAAGCCTGATCCTTGTCTGTTTTCGTCCATTTTGAAAAACGGTTCGAAGATTTTTTCCGTCATTTCGGAGGGGACAGGTTCGCCGTCGTTTTCCACTTCGAGCCGGAATTTCCCGTTGCCGGACGTGAAACGGACGCTAATAACGCTTTTTGCATATTTCAACGCATTACTGAACAGGTTGCTGATAATTTTGGTGAGGACTTCGGCATCGACATCGGCGCGGAATTTACCCAAAGGCATATCCAATTCAAAAACAAAACCTTTCAAATGAGCGGATGGCGAAAAACGTTCGACTGTTTCCCTGATGAGCAAAAGAATATCCGTAGAAACAAAATTGAGGTGCAGACCTTTCGTTTCGGCTTTTCTGAAATCGAGCAATTCGTTGACTAACTTCAGCAACCGGTTGGTATTCCTTTGAATGATGGACAGGTTTTCCCAATTGGTATCCGCTTTATCCGCCTGCCTCATTACTTCGTCGAGCGGCAATTTGATCAAGCTAAGCGGTGTGCGTATTTCGTGAGTTACGTTAGTAAAAAATTCTATTTTAGCGTGGTATAGTTCTTTCTCTTTTCTGTCTTCCAAGTCGTGTATAGCTCGTCGGTTGCGATGCTCTACTTTCCGGATCGATTGCCGCACGAACAAACCTACCAGTGTAACAGCAAGCAGAATATAAGTCATATATGCCCAAATGGTCTGGTAAAACGGAGGAAGTTTATTAATTCGAAATATGGTTTCTTCACTCCATATCCCATCAATGTTTGAAGCTTTTACCCGTAAAATGTATTTTCCCGGCGGAAGGTTGGAATAAGTCACCTTGTTTTGTTGTCCGATATAAATCCAATCCTTGTCTCTTCCGTCTAATTTATAGGCGTAACTGTTGCCTTGCGGGAAGACATAGCTCAACGCGGCAAATCCCACGCTGAAATTGGATATGCCGTAGACGAGGTTAATTTCTTTAGTATGCGTGATGGATTGCCGTAGCGGCGAACCTTTGACATTGACTTCAACTTCATTATTCGATATTTGAAGGCTATTGATCGTTAGTCTTGGCGGGATGTTGTTACCCCTGAGGTTTTCGGGCGAGAAGGCGACAAATCCTTTGATTCCTCCAAAATATATTTTTTCGTTTTTGCTCTTGAATCCCGACTTGTAGTTGAACTGGTCGCCCAACAAACCGTTGGCATGTGTGTATATCAATACTTTTCCGCTTTCGGGATACAGTTTGAAGAGACCGTGGTTGGTACTGCCCCAGATGTTTCCCATGTTATCTTCAACCAATTGATATACAACGTTGTTGGGTAACCCGTTCTGCGTCGTATGTACATTGACAAACTTGTCGCTGTCCCTGTCGAAGCAGAATAGGCCGGCGCCTTCGGTTCCTGCCCACAAGCGATGATTCCGGTCTTCGAGCAGGCAATTAACCATTTTCCCGGAACCTTCGCCGGCAGCCATCGCATAATTAACCCATCCCGCGCCGGTTTTATCGAAAGCGAACACTCCATTTCCCAATGTAGCGAACCAAAGTTTGCCTGTATGATCTTCAAGTATATCATTTACCTGCCGGTTAATTTCCTGTTCCTGTATCCTGTTGAAACAATCTTCGGTTTCATTGTATATATGTAATCCCAGCATGGTGCCAATCCAGATTGTACCGGAATAATCTTTATAAATGGAATAGATATTGTCGTTGTTGAGTGAATGGGGTGATGATGAATTTTTATATAAGCGCGTCCGTTTGGTTTTCAAATCCATTTGATACAATCCATCCGAAAAAGTCCCAACCCACAATCGGTTATTTTCATACAACAGGGCGTGTATATTGTTGGCAGGAATAAATCCGCTTGTAAACGTTTGTGTTGCAGGGTCAAACCTGTTCAGTCCCGCATCTTCCGTTCCAATCCAGATATGATGCCGGTCGTCTTCACAAAATTCACTGATACTCTTTCCGCTAATGGAATTGGCGCCTTTCACGGGATAATACTTTTCGAATTGGGCGTACAGGGGGGAGAAATAGTTAACGCCCCCGAAAAAAGTTCCCACCCACATTCCGCCTTCTTTGTCCTGGTATATGGAATGAATGGCATTGTCGGATATCGAGTAGGTATCGCCGTAAACATGCCGCAGGTTGATGATTTCCTTTGTTTGCAGGTTATAGATATAAACTCCCGTTTCGGTTCCAAACCAGAGTTCCCCTGTGTTACTCCTGAATATACGCCTTACAAACAGTTTTTTCCCATCATCACCTTTTTCCAATAAGGGAGTGAAAGTGTGATCTTTCAAATTAAACAGCAGCACACCGCGGTTGACGGTTCCCAATGCCAATGTTACCATATTCAACAGGAATACATCATTGATATCATTGCCGGAAGTAAATCCTTCTTCCTTATCAACCGGAAATTGTGTAAAGCAGCCTGTGGCCGGGTCCAGCATGAATAAGCCGTGCCGGTATGTAGCGATCCATACATTACCGTCGGGGTCGAACTCTAATTTTCTTACGTGGATATCGTCGTAATCGCGGTTTAAGGAATAAAAGCGCAGTTGCTTCTCCGGCGAATAGCAGAACAAACCTTTCCCCGAAACAGCCAGCCAGGTGTTACCTTTTTTGTCCTTTTTGATGTCGCGGACTATACCGTTGATGTCTTCGCCATCCGCAGTTTTCTCATCAAATGGTGAAAAAGCGTCTAAAGCCGGACGATATAAATACACGCCGTTGGATGTTCCCACCCAAATGGTTTCGTCGTCATCCTGCATTAAGGAAAAAATACTGTTGTTGCCTATGGATTTCGGATTGTTTGTATTTTTCTTATAGATCGTAAAACGGTATCCGTCATACCGGTTCAGGCCATCCTGTGTTCCAAACCACATAAATCCCTGTTTGTCCTGTAGTATGGTATAGATCATGTTCTGAGAAAGCCCATCTTCTACTTCCAGGTTACAGAAATAAAAATTTTGCTGCCGTCCATATACAGGGTATAAGATGCAGTAATTTACTATAAAAAAGAATAAAAGAAATCTCTTTTTTATTGATTTGCAAATCATCAATTTTTGTTTTTCTCAACAAAAGTACGAAAAATTTTGTTTCAACTCAATGCCTCGTTTTTCTTAACTGTAAATTATTAGGCTAAATCTTTTTTTGAGGTGCTATTGCCTTTTTCAATGTGTTTAAGAAACATAAAAATTAGTAACTCATGTTACGCATCAGTCAATGTTACGTTGTCCTGAAAGGACATTATTTTCATAACCGCAGGTCATCGACCTGCGGAGAGAGAATGGTCATACCTTCTGCCTGAATTGAAAATCGGCGAAGCCAAAG
>JAISWH010000020.1 GCA_031271125.1 Dysgonamonadaceae bacterium | reverse complement strand
GTGCGCCGGTCGTCAGCGGTATTGCTACCCTGCTACCCCTCGACTTGCATGTGTTAAGCCTATCGCTAGCGTTCATCCTGAGCCAGGATCAAACTCTTCTCTGTCAGTTTGTTTTTTTTAATTTCCTTTACTCAGACGTCTTTATTAACTGTTAACTTTTAACCATTAACCCTTAATTGACTGGTTTTTTTTTACCCAAAAAATTCTATTTCTTGGCTTGTACTACGTAATTTATGGAAAATCTTTCAAAGACCTACGCTTTCTTTATTCTCTTATACCTTTTTCAGAAAGCGGATGCAAAGGTACTATCTTTTTTTTATTTGGCAAATTTATTTCGGGAAATTTATTCGTATTTTTTGTAACTTGTTATGAATGGCGAAATTATTTTTTTAAAAAAGGGAACTAAATATTGCTCATAAGATTTTTTGCCAAAATTCAACGTCAATTAGCTTATTAAATTTGATGCCTGTTTCTTTGAAGTTGCCTACTAATTGGAATCCGAATTTTTCGTGCAGTTTCCGGCTTGAGTCGTTGGGTAAAGAAATCACGGCTATCAATGAATGGATGTTTATTTTCCGGGATTTTTCAATCAATGCTTCGTATAGTTTGACGCCCAAGCCTTTGCCGGTGTGTTCCGGGTCTATGTAAATAGTTGTTTCCAAGGTGATGTTGTATGCCGAATGGGAACGCCATGTGTTTAAGTGGGCGTAGCCGACCAATTGATTGTTTTTTTCGCAAACGAGATAAGGGTATGCTTTGGCGCAAATATCGTCTATTTTTTGCCGGATTTTTTCGGTCGTAACCGGATTTTCATCGAAAGTGACGGCTGTGTTTTCAATGTAATAATTGTATATTTTCGCAATGTGTTCCGCGTCGAACGGTTTTACGTTTCGAATCATCCGTTTTTTGCTTTTTCAATAATTTCATCCAATGTGCTCATTAATTCCAAGGATAAAGAGAACGGCATTGCGGGACTTTCGATAAGTCCTTTATCGAGACATGCCATTACTTCGGCGGCTTCGTAGTTGTATCCGTTTCCTACCATTTCCAAAGGAATATATGTTTCTTTTCCGTCGTTGGCGCGGAAAGATAAGGGAACCGGCATGTGAAACATCCGATGTAGTTTCAGGGATCCTTTTTCGCCATATACTCGCGCTTCGTTTTCCAGAAGCATTTCAAAAGAAGATGTTAACATACTGATTTCTTTATTTTTATGTTTGAAAAGGATGGATGTTGTCCTGTCTGTTCCGGTAGGCGCCGGCACGGAAGCGACTTGAATGGTTTCCGGTTTACCGAATAAATATATGGCTGTAAAAACCGGATAAATGCCGATGTCGGGGATTGAACCGCCTCCCAATTCGGGGTTATAAATTCGTTTATAGGGGTCGAATGGAGAAATAAATCCGAAATCGCATTGAAACAAGAATGGTTTTCCGATAATGCCGTTTTCTATTTGTGTTTTGAATTGTATCATACTTGGAATCAGCCGGCTCCACAGGGCTTCCATCAGGAAGACTTGCTTTTCGCGGGCTTTGTCGATCATTTGTTTGACTTGCGAAAGGTTGGATGCAAAGGGTTTTTCGCACAGGACTGCTTTTCCGGCTTCCAGGCACATCATTGTATGAGTGAAATGTAAGTTGTTGGTTGTCGCAATGTAAACTACATCCAAAGCGGGGTCTTTCAACATTTCTTCGTAGGAACCGAATGCTTTTTCAAAGCCGTACTTCGTCTTGAATGTTTCGGCTTTTTCCAAAGAACGAGAAGCAACGGCGTATTTTTCGACATTCGGCAATATTTGCAGACCTTCCGTAAATTTATTGGCTATGTTCCCGGGTCCAATAATTCCCCATTTATACGTTTTTCCCATATTTTTTAAATATAATATTCCATAGTATCTATTAATCCCGAACGAAGGGCGTATTTTGTCGCTTCGTGTATGTTGTTTACTTCCAGTTTCCGAAAGATATTTTTCTTGTGCGTCATGATTGTATGCGCGCTTGAAAATCGTTCTTCGGCAATTTCTTTGACTGATTTGCCTAAGGCAATTAATTTCAGGATTTCTTGCTCGGTATGAGTTAGCATCATTTTTTCCGTGTCTTTCGACTCTTTTGAAGTGGAAATAAATTGCATGATGCGTTGGCATATATACCGGTCTTGTTGGTGCGATAAAGTAAGAGATTGTTTGATTTCGTCCGAAGTTGAATTTTTCAATAGTATACTGAAGGTTTTTTCCAAATAGATTCTTTTTAGAAAAGGGAGGCTCAATTCGTCGGAAAAAAGTATCCAGTTTACTTTCGGAAAGCGGCTTGCGACGATCAATAATTCTTCTATGTTGTTGAAATCCAAATTAGTATAATCCAGGACAACCGTTGCATCTTCATTTTCGGACAAGGATTGTATCAAGTCACTTTTGTTTCGGGTCTCGCAGTATTTGCCGTCGAAACCGATTTCTTTCAGTAAATAACGGATTCCCGCTTTACTGATATCTTGATTATCTGCTAATATAAAAGTAGTTGATTTCAATCCTGTCAAAATTATTTTTGCAAATTTACAAAAAATTCTTTTTTAACTGTCTAAAAAGCAATTTTTTGCACAAAGATTTAAAGAATCTGCCGGACAAGGTATGTTTGCGAGAGGAAAGATCGCGTGGAGCGAATATCGAAAAAAATTACATAAATATTTGGCAGTCGCCAAATAAAATATTACCTTTGCAGCAAATTTGGAGGAGGGGGGCAGGAAAGCCCCCTTTCCTGTTTTTATTTTTTATGATAAAAAAAGAAATAGTAAAGGATATTGTTGATGAATTTTTGGCCGATTCCGGTAATTATTTGGTTGATATTCAAGTAAAATCGGATAATACGATTGTTGTTGAGATTGACAGCGACGGGGCGGTTTTTATTGACGATTGCATTTGCTTAAGCAAATTTATCGAATCCAAATTAGACAGGGGTGTAGAAGATTATGAATTGGAAGTCGGTTCGGCAGGAATCGGACAACCGTTCAAAATACTTCGTCAATACTTGAAAAATGTAGGGAACGAGGTAGAGGTTCTTACGAAAACAGGCGTCAAACATACCGGAGTCCTGAAAGCCGCCGATGCGGAAGTTTTTGTGCTTACGGTAGAAAAACAAGTAAAACCGGATGGAGCAAAACGAAAAGTGACGGTCGAAGAAGATTTGACTTTTCTTTACAGTGAAATTAAACATACGAAATATTTAATAAGATTCAAGTAAAATATCTATGGCAAGGAAACAAGAAGTAAACATGATCGATACTTTTGCCGAATTCAAAGAAAATAAGAATATCGACAGAACGACATTGATTAGTATTCTCGAAGAAGCATTTCGCAATGTAATCAGCAAAATGTTCGGTTCGGATGAAAATTACGATATCATAATTAATCCGGATAAAGGTGACTTTGAAATATGGCGAAACCGGGAGGTGGTGCCGGATGATAAATTGACGGATTCCAATTTGCAAATCACGTTGTCTGAAGCGCAAAAGATTGATCCTGATTACGAAGTCGGCGAAGAAATTACCGATGAAGTAGATTTTGCCGGTTTCGGACGAAGAGCCGTTTTGAATCTTCGCCAGGCTTTGGCGTCCAAAATTCTGGAATTACAGAAAGATAGCGTTTATAATAAATACATAGACCGGGTAGGACAAATTGTTTCTGCGGAAGTCTATCAGATATGGAAAAAAGAAATCTTGTTTTTGGACGATGAAGAGAATGAATTGATTCTTCCGAAAAGCGAACAGATTCCGGGTGATTTTTTCCGCAAAAACGAAACTCGCCGCGCTGTTGTCGTAAAGGTTGATAATCAAAACAATAATCCGAAAATTATTCTTTCCCGCACTTCTAATTTATTCATGCAGAGATTGTTTGAATTGGAAGTGCCGGAAATCCACGATGGACTGATTACCATCAAAAGGATTGCACGTATTCCCGGTGAAAGAGCCAAAGTAGCTGTCGAATCTTACGACGACCGCATTGATCCGGTCGGAGCTTGCGTTGGGATGAAAGGTGCGCGTATTCACGGAATCGTTCGTGAATTGTGTAATGAAAATATCGACGTTGTAAACTATACGGCGAATACAGCTTTGTTTATTCAGAGAGCGTTAAGTCCGGCAAAAATATCCTCTATCAAGATTCATGAAGCCGGGAAAAAGGCTGAAGTATATTTGCGTCCCGAAGAAGTTTCTTTGGCTATCGGAAAAGGCGGGCTAAACATCAAGTTGGCAAGTATGCTGACGGAATATACTATCGACGTATTCCGTGATGTGGATATCGACGGCGAAGATATTTACCTGGATGAATTTTCCGATGAAATCGAAATGTGGATAATTGATGCGTTGAAAAATATCGGTTGTTATACGGCCAAGAATGTGCTTGCGATGAATCGCGATGAGATTATAGAAAAAGCGGATTTGGAAGAGGGTACCGTAGATGAAGTGCTTGGTGTCCTGAAGGCTGAATTTGAAGAAGAATAAGAGAGAGTTGTCACAAAAACCAATATATGTCTATTAGATTAAATAAGGTAACAAGAAATTTAAATGTAGGATTATCCACTGTTGTGGAATTTCTGCAAAAGAAGGGTTTTCCGACGGAAGAAAATCCCAATACAAAAATCGGTGATGAAGAATATGAATTACTTATTAAAGAATTTAATAAAGATAAAACTATTAAACTCGAATCGGAAAAGATGAGTCAGGAACGTCACCAAAAAGAAAAGAAAGAGACGGTGGCGGCAGAAGGTTATGATGCACCCCAAAAAGTAGAAGAAATCAAAATCGAAATTCCTGAAGATATCCGTCCTAAATTTGTTACCATCGGCAAAATTGATTTGGATTCTATCGAAAAAAAACATAAACCGGAAGAAAAAATAATTATTCCCCAGATAGAAGAAACGAAGGAAGATGAGCCGCAACCGGAAGTGGAAGAAATAGTTACTGTTCCCGAAAAAGAGGAAGAAATTTCAGCCGTGTATGCCGAAGATGAAGAAGATGAAAGTGTTGAAGATGAGATAGTTGAAGATGTCGAAAAAACAGAAGATACGGAAGAAGAGTATATTGAAGAAGACATAAAAGAAGACAAGGTTGATGACACAGGCGATGATATATTGGCGGAAGAAGATATTGTTCCGGAAGAAGACATGACTGTCAAAGAAGAACCATTGACGCTACCACGCGAACAGTCGGTTTTCCGTTTGAATAAGCCGCATTTGGAACCGGCAATTAAGGTCACCGGTAAAATCGATCTCAATTCCATTAATCAATCAACTCGTCCGAAAAAGAAAACAAAAGAAGAAAAACGACGCGAACGGGCTGAAAAAGAAAAGAAAGCCGCTTTGGCCGCCCAAATCAGGAAAACTGCTCAGGAAGAAGTGAAAGTAGAAAAGAAAGACAAACCTATTTTGGTTAAAAAGAGTGAGGCGGATGAAGCAAAAAAGAAAAAACGCAATCGCATCAAACGCGAAAAAATAGACATTGAAAAAGGCGCTCAGGCTTTCAATAAACACGAAGGTTCACGTCCAAAACTTCGGAAACCTGCCCTTAAAAGCGAAGTCAGCGAAGAAGATGTCCAGAAGCAAATCAAGGAAACGCTTGCCCGCTTGACGAATAAAGGTCAAAAGAAAGGCGCCAAATATCGCCGGGAAAAACGCGACGCTGTTTCCCAACGCCAAAGCGAACAGTATGAAATGGCGGCGCAGGAAAGCAAAGTTATCAAAATCACGGAATTTGTGACGGCCAATGATTTGGCAAACATGATGAGCGTCCCTGTCGTCAAAATTATTTCTACTTGTATGAGTATCGGCATCATGGTTTCCATCAACCAACGTTTGGACGCCGAAACTATCAATATCATCGCCGATGAATTCGGGTATAAGACGGAGTATGTCAGTGCGGAAGTAACAGAAGCTATTTCCGAAGAAGAAGACCGTCCGGAAGATTTGTGTCCCCGTCCGCCGATTATTACGGTGATGGGTCACGTCGACCACGGTAAAACTTCTTTACTCGACAATATTCGCAAAACGAACGTGATTGCCGGGGAAGCGGGAGGAATCACGCAGCATATAGGCGCTTATAACGTGGAATTGCTCGACGGACGAAAAATCACTTTCCTTGATACACCGGGACACGAAGCGTTTACCGCTATGCGCGCCCGTGGCGCGAGTGTGACCGACATCGCTGTTATCATTGTAGCCGCCGACGACAGCGTGATGCCGCAAACCATCGAAGCGATTAACCATGCTTCAGCGGCAGGTGTTCCTATGGTGTTTGCCATTAACAAAATAGATAAACCGGGAGCTAATCCCGAAAAAATAAAAGAAGCGCTGGCCAATATGAATTATCTGGTGGAAGATTGGGGGGGTAATTACCAATCGCAGGATATTTCGGCCAAACAGGGAATCGGCATTAAAGAACTGTTAGAGAAAGTATTACTGGAAGCGGAATTGTTGGATTTGAAAGCCAATCCGAAACGGAAAGCGATAGGATCGGTTATTGAGTCTTCTTTGGATAAAGGGCGCGGTTACGTGGTTACGATGTTGGTGCAAAACGGTACGCTTCATCTGGGCGATGTTATTTTGGCCGGAACACACTTCGGCCGCGTAAAAGCGATGTTTAACGAAAGGAATCAGAAAATCATGGAAGCCGGACCTTCGGAACCTGTATTGATTCTCGGTTTTAACGGCGCTCCGCAAGCCGGCGATACCATCCATGTGATGGATACGGAACAGGAAGCGCGTGAAATCGCTACCAAACGCGAACAACTGCAACGCGAACAAGGTTTGCGTACCGGCAAACGGCTGACGCTTGACGACATTGGCCGCCGGATTGCTATCGGTAATTTCAAACAGTTGAATATCATCGTTAAAGGGGATGTAGACGGCTCGATTGAGGCGCTTTCGGATTCTTTGTTGCGTTTATCTACGGAGCAAATCCAAGTCAATGTTATTCACAAAGGCGTAGGGCAAATTTCCGAATCGGATGTTATTTTGGCGGCCGCTTCGGATGCGATTATTGTGGGATTCCAAGTGCGTCCGTCTCAGTCGGCAAGGAAATCAGCCGAAAAAGAAGGAGTCGATATCCGCTTGTATTCAATTATTTACAATGCGATTGAAGAAGTGAAGGCTGCTATGGAAGGAATGCTTTCGCCCGAAATCAAAGAAGAAATTACGAGTATTGTTGAAATCCGTGAAGTATTCAAGATTACGAAAGTCGGTACGGTTGCCGGATGTATGGTGCGCGAAGGTAAAATCAAGCGAAGCAACAAAATCCGGCTGATTCGCGACGGTATTGTTATCTATTCCGGCGAATTAGGTTCTTTGAAACGTTTCAAAGACGATGTCAAAGAAGTGACGCAAGGATACGAGTGTGGTTTGAATATTCATAATTTTAACGATATAAAAATCGGAGACATTGTTGAGGCTTTTGAGGAGATTGAAGTGAAACAAACGCTTTGAGAATTAAGAATTATGAATTGGTTGGATGTCGTTGTGTGGATATGCTTGGGGACAGGTCTTGTAAAAGGACTGTACGACGGCTTGATTAAACAACTTATCTCGTTTATTGCTTTGATATTGGCAATTGTGTTTTCGGGAATGGTTGCCGATGTATTGCGTAGTTTTGTAGATTTACATATTCACAGTGCTATATATTATATTTTTGCGTTTATCCTCATCATTACTGTTTTTGCTTTATTGGCAAAAGTGATTGATAAAATCATCAAGTCCACTCCGATAGGTACGCTCAACCGGTTGGCAGGAGGTATTTTCGGCGTTTTGATTTGGTTGCTTTGCCTGAGTTTTGCACTGAACATCCTGTCTGTTTTCGATTCCCAATCGATGGTTATTCATAAAGAAACACAAGAAAAATCGGCAACATACACTCCTGTTAAAATGGCGTTGCCGATAGTTTATCCGTATATTAAAGAGTTTTTTTAATCGCGGATCTTAAATTGTCGCGTAAATGAAGCGTACAATGTTCAAATATCTGTTATTAAAGTTTTGTATTTTCTTCCAACCGGATGGTTTTCAACACATCTTCCCCTGTCCCAATCCGGTAACCGGCCGACGAAAACAAAATGCCGCCATTATCGGAAAGATATAATGTCAGCGGGAAATTATCTCCCAAGTCGATTTGCAGGGCGCCGGTAGCCGCTTTCAGAAGCGCGTCGTCGACAGTCCATTGCGTTTGTCCCGGCAATCCTTTGAATACCGATACATCGAAACCTTTACTTCGTTTATCGCCGGGGACTACAAATAAAACTCCCCCGCCCCAATTATCAAGCGCTTGCCGGACAGCAGGAAGATCCTGAAGGATGTGTTTGGAAGGCTCCTTTCCCGGATCGACAAAGCAGAGCATTAAGCCTTTTCCGTTTGACAGTTCTTTTAAGCTGGTTTTGGATTGGTCTTTCAGTACAACAACCGAGTTCATATCGACAATTCCTTTCACCAATAATTTAGCTTCTATCAGCGGCATTTTAACCTCAAGTGACTGAACGGTATTTTCTTTTAGTTCGAAATATTTTGTGGAAACGGTAACCGAACCGTCATTGGCGCGGCTTCCGATCATCAGGCGGTAATATCCGGCGTCCAAATCCAAAGTATAAGGAAATCGGGATACGGCGGGATTTCCTTCCAAATCCAATGTCCGAAATTCGCCGTCTTTGAAATAAGCCAAAGTATAATGCGTATAATAGCCCGGTTTTATAATATTGCTTGTTGCATTTTTGAGCGTGATTTTCCCTTTGGGAAAATTGGCCGCGAGGGATGATTCTTTTTCAAAAGTTACATCAATCCAATTACCGTTTTCGGAATATTGCGGTTTGCCGGTCGCCGGTTCGATTCGGGCGGGAATCCCTAAACTGCGGCAGGCTGCGACGAAAAAGATATTGCGAGAACGAACATCGGCTGTTCCCAATTCATACACGCCTTGCGGCGTAATGCGGCAATTATAATAGTTTTCGTCGTTGTTTATTTTTATGTTCTTGCTGAAATCAATGATATAATCAACATTCTCACGGGCTTTTGCTCTGCTTTCACCGCTTCTTTGCGCTTGCAGGAAAGTTCTCCACGGGCGAATCAGTTCCGATTCGATGCGGGGAGAAAGCATGTAGGGGACAATCTGATTTTCGGGTGTTTTGTCTTTTATTTCCAAATCTTTTCCGGTTTGCAGGTGATTACTTAGATATTCTGCCGGCGTATCCCGAAGGTCTTTTTGCGACAAGGTAGCCAAAAACGGAAACAAGCGGGGATTATTTTTCTCGTTGGCAATGAATTTTTTGATTTCCTGCCAGTTGCCTTGCGCCATATTCAGATATTTCCAAACTTCGGCCTTATTTAATTTTTCGCTTTCCGCCCACGCATCGGCTTGTTCTTGTTTGATAAATGTATTCATGTAAGCTGTTCTGACAGAGTCTTCGTAAGTCAGGCGAACCGTATTTTTTGCGATGGCTTCGGGAGAAAGTTTTTTTACCGGTTGTTCACCCGGAACATTCATCACAATCAGGTCTTCGTATTCCATTCCCGGTTTGCGGTCTAATTTCACAACGGTTATTTCGTCTTGGACATTCGATTTCGTGTAACCGTATTTATCTTTCAGGTTTGCCCAAATGATTAAATCGCCTTTCCCCGAAATAATTGAAGTTTCTCCATTTTTGTTTGTCGTATTGGTTGAAACAGGGTAAAATTCGGCGTAATTATAGACCATGAATTGCACTTTCGCCCCTTCAAGCGGTTGATTGTTTTCGTCCGTGACCAACACTTTGACCGAACGGGTTTCGGCGTAATTTTCCAGAAGGTTGATTTTGGAATATAAAGGTGTTTCCAGATTTTTTTCTTCGGGACCGGTATATAATCCGAACACATTGGTATGCACCATCATTGCTCGTTTGGCGGGAGCGGTAAACCAAGCAACGTCCAATTCCGGTTCCGGTTCGCAAGCGCCCAGATAATGCCATTTACCGTCTACCCAAGCCTCGACCCAGGCGTGATTGTCGTCGGTGTGCACCCAACGGGGTGTATAACATTGACGGGCGGGAATCCCTACCGCACGAAGCGCCGCCGCCGTAAATGTCGATTCTTCACCGCAACGTCCCCAGGAAGTCCGCATTAAAGCCAAAGGTGCGGAAGTCCGTCCATCGGTACCCCGATAGCAAACTTTTTCGTGACACCAATGATTGACTTCGAGTACGGCATCGGCCATGGAAAGGTTTTTAATCCTGTCTTTGAGTTCCTCGAAAAAGACCAGGCGGGCCGTATCCAAATATTCGTTATTGATTCGATACACAAGGACAAAGTGCCGGAAAATATCGTCGGGAACGGTTTTCCCCCAAGAAAAATAATCCCGTGCACGGAACGCCGCGTCTACTTGTTGCAGGAAAAATTCGCCGTCGTAATCAGCCAGATCGCACAAGGGCATATAGGCATATAGAAACTTCAGCGCTTCTTTTTGTTCCGGAGTGAGGTTTTCTTTTTCCAGTATGGAAAATAAAGCTTCGTTTCGATTAGCAGCTTCCGATTTACGTTTTTCAAACTGAGCGAGCACCCGGTTGCGATAATTTTCATTTTCCAGGAAATGCGTTTCTCTCTTTGTGCAGGATATAAAGAGTACAGTTGTGAGTAACACGGGAATAAACAATGAATATTTCATAAATTCGGTTGAATAAAGAATGATTGTGCAAAAATAGCGTTTTTGTTACATAAATCAAATTTTATATAAATATTTTTTATTTCGCGCGCTTGGAAAGGGGAAATTCTGATGGACTTGGAAAAGGTTTCGAAAATTCGGTTTCATTTGACCGGTGACGGCAATTATAAAGTTGTATCTTCCGAATAAGTTATTTAGTGATGCGAAATAAATATCAATGAAAGGCGGTTATAAGGCGGCTGAGAAAGTTTGCATGACAAAGAAAAATTGTTGCAAGCAGATAATAATCAATTAGATAGGTATTAGTAATTTCACGGCGAATTAACGATGCGAAAAATGAAGTGTCTGTCATCAATGTATAGTGACAGACAGTGGAAACACGAAGTTTATGCGATAAACCATTGATTTATAGAGATTTATTCGTTTTCTTGAAAAAAGTGTGAAAACTTAAAAAGTGTGAAAATTAACAATTTAAAAGCATGAAAACGACGAAAAAAGTGAGGTTTTTGTTTTTGCTATTCCTGATTGTTTTAGGAACAACAAATTTGAAAGCGCAGGTAACAATTGGTAGCGAACAGAAACCACGGGACGGAGCGGTTCTGGATTTATCGCAGGTGAACGATCAGAATTTGGGATTTCTATTACCACAGGTTTGGTTGGAAAATCTTACCCACTGGCAATTGCAAGGGGATTCCACCGATGGAGTGGGTATGATAGTGTATAATATAAATCCGTATGCAGAGGGAGGAAATGGGATGGGCGTGTATATCCGGACAAATGCAGGAGTTTGGGAAGCCCTAAAATCGAACGAGACCGAAACATGTTCGGGCGCTCCGAAAACGCCGGGAACGATTTCGTTTTGGGGAACACAGGTGAATTTGGGTGGCATGTTTATGGCAACTGTTCCTGATGAGACCGGCGAAAACCGTCCATTATTTTATGACTGGACATTGCCCAGCGGATTAACCA
>JAISWH010000014.1 GCA_031271125.1 Dysgonamonadaceae bacterium | reverse complement strand
GTGCGCCGGTCGTCAGCGGTATTGCTACCCTGCTACCCCTCGACTTGCATGTGTTAAGCCTATCGCTAGCGTTCATCCTGAGCCAGGATCAAACTCTTCTCTGTCAGTTTGTTTTTTTTTAATTTCCTTTACTCAGACGTCTTTATTAACCGTTAACTTTTAACCATTAACCCTTAATTGACTGGTTGTTTTTTTACCCAAAAAATTCTATTTCTTGGCTTGTACTACGTAATTTATGGAAAATCTTTCAAAGACCTATGCTTTCTTTATTCTCTTATACCTTTTTCAGAAAGCGGATGCAAAGGTACTATCTTTTTTTTATTTGGCAAATTTATTTCGGGAAAATATTTTGTAAAATACATTAAATGATTGATTATTAATGAAATATTTTTCCAAAAGATGCAAAAAATTATTTTATGGGTTCTACCTTGTAACCGGTTTTCTGCAATTGATGCAACAGGCCTTTTTCACCGGCTAAATGCCCTGCGCCAACAGCAATAAATGATGATTTTTCTTTCATGATAGCCGGTAATTTTTCCATCCAATGATTGTTTCTATTGTACAGGATAAGAGCTATTTCTTCGTCGGTTGACGGGCAAAAATCGTCCTTATTCATAATTTCATCCAACGCAGACAAATTACCGTTCCGGTACAATTCGAAAAGTCTATCTACTTCGCGTTGAACGTATTGTTCGTCATGTTTGAAGAAGCACAACAACAAATCTGCTTGACGTTGCAAAGGGATAGAGTTGAACAGCATATCAGCTTGTTCATCAGCCAGTTCCAGACCTAACACCGGTTTTTGTTTTTCGACCGCTTCTTTTTGCACATATCCATCCAAAAGATTTTGCGGATTAAAATTGGGGATTTTTTTTGCACAAAATAAAATGATAACGGCACTCTCAATAGCTTTCGGTTTTAACATTCCCATTTGATTAAAACCTGATCCCAAAGAAGAAATCAATTTACCGTCAATAAATTGGTAATCATCGTCCGAATACAGTTGATGGTAATTTGTACCGGAGGGCATCGCCATTTTCGACATTAATTGCATGGCCGTTGCCGCCATATCGGCCATAACTACTTCGCCGACAACTTGTTCGCTTTCATTTAAAGCCTTGCGTGCGCCTGCAATGCTGTCTAAGTACTCGCCTTGCATCACATGGAAAGTTCCCATAATGTAGGAGGGTTTAGTCAAGTCTTTGCCGGAAATCTTCCAAAGCAATGAACCGGTGGGATAAGTGCTGTTTTGCGCTGATAAACAGAAAGTTACTGCGATAAACACCAAAATTGAGATTAGTTTGTTTGTTTTCATCTTTTATACAAATTTTAAGTATTTATATTCTTTAATGTTTACATTCTTTCGGGGACATCAATTCCCAATAAGCCGAAACCGGTTTTTATTACCCTTCCGACGTTTTGAGATAAAACCAAACGGAATTTTTTGAGTTCTTCGTTTTCTTCTCTTAGAATGGAAAAATCGTGGTAAAATTGATTGTATTCTTTTACCAAATCATAGATATAATTGGCTATTACGGCCGGACTGAAATTGTCGGCGGCTTCTTTTACGATTGCTGGGAAGTCGGATAGGAGTTGAATGAGGGTTTCTTCTTTTTCGGAAAGAATCGTTTGTGTTTGCAAAGCCGGAGTTTTGCTGTCGGGCGTAAAGGATAAGGATGTGGCGGTTTCATTGTATTTTCGCAAAACGGATTGGATGCGGGCGTAGGTGTATTGAATGAAAGGTCCTGTATTTCCGTTGAAATCAATGGATTCTTTGGGATTGAAAACCATATTTTTGCGGGGATCTACTTTTAAAATAAAGTATTTCAATGCGCCTAATCCGACTATTCGTGAGACTTTGTTTATTTCTTCTACCGAATAACCGTCCAATTTCCCCAGTTCTTTGGCTGTTTCTTTGGCGACGCTAATCATTTCTTCGATTAAATCGTCGGCATCAACGACCGTGCCTTCACGGGATTTCATTTTTCCTTCGGGTAATTCGACCATTCCATAAGAGAAATGTACCAGGCCTTTCCCAAATTCAAAGCCCAATTTATCCAAGAGGATGGAAAGCACCTGGAAATGGTAATTTTGTTCATTCCCAACTACATATATCATTTTATTGATCGGATAATCGTCGAAACGAAGCTTAGCCGTTCCGATGTCTTGTGTCATGTAAACCGAAGTGCCATCGGCTCTTAGCAAAAGTTTTTCGTCCAAACCGTCGGCGGTCAGGTTCGCCCAGACCGATCCGTCTTCTTTCCGGTGGAAAATACCTTTTTGCAGGCCTCTTTCGACTTCTTTTTTGCCTTCGATGTAGGTTTGGGATTCGTAATAAATTTTGTCGAAGTCGACGCCAAGCGCTTTGTATGTTTCGTTGAAACCTGCATAAACCCAAGTGTTCATCATTTCCCAAAGTGCGATGGTTTCCGGATTGCCTGCTTCCCATTTGCGGAGCATTTCGCGGGCTTCGGCCATCAATGCGGATTTTTCTTCGGCTTCTTTTTGCGACATGCCGGCAGATTGTAATTCGGATAGTTCTTTTTTATATTCTTGGTCGAATTTCACGTAGTAATCGCCAATCAAATGGTCGCCCTTTTTGCCGGAAGATTCGGGTGTTTCGCCGTTTCCCCATTTTTCCCATGCCAGCATGGATTTGCAAATGTGGATTCCGCGATCGTTTACTATATTGGTTTTCACCACATTGTAACCGTTGGCTTTCATGATTTCCGAAAGGCCGTAACCCAATAAATTATTCCGTATATGGCCTAAATGCAAGGGTTTATTGGTGTTTGGGGATGAATATTCAATCATGACTAAAGGAGCTTCTTTTCCGGCTTTTTTTGTCCCGTATTCCGGTGCTGTGTTAATTTCATTTAACAAACCGATCCAATAGGCAGGGGCAATGGTCAGGTTTAGAAATCCTTTGATTACATTAAATCCGGAAATAAAAGATTCTTTTCCCATGAGATAGTTTCCGATTTCCAGAGCCGTTTGTTCCGGATTTTTTTTTGAAATTTTCAGTAAAGGAAAGACTACCAGGGTGATATGACCTTTATATTCTTTTTTTGTTTTTTGTAATTGGATTTGGGAAGTTCCTATGTCTTGCGTGTATAAGTCGTAGATTGTTTTTTGGATTAATTCTTGAATGTTCATCGTTTTTCGTTTTTTTAGGTTGCAAAAATAACATAAAAAAAAGGCATGACATTCATACCTTTCTTTCTAAATTTTTGGCAGTGAATTTGGCTATCATAGGGCAAGTTCAGCGCCCGGTTTGAATTTAACCACTTTCTTGGCCGAAATTTGAATTGTTTCTCTTGTCTTCGGATTGATACCTGTACGTGCACTTTTTTCAATAACCTGATAGGTTCCGTGTCCTACCAATGTAATTTTTCCGCCATTTTTAAGTTCTTTTGCTATAGCATTCAATATACCATTGAGCGCTTTTTTCGAATCAACTTTCGATAAACCTGATTCTTCAGCAATTGCATTGATCAGTTCAGCTTTGTTCATAAAAAAATTTATTTAATATATTAGAAGTTAATAAATATAACGACTTCCTTTATTTTGGCTTCAAAGATACACCTATTCATCAATATTTCCAAACTTTTTCCGATTATTTTTTAAAAAATCTATTTTTCTTCGTAAAACCATTTTTACACATGGTGCGACAATTTGAAATATCTTATTATAAGTAAAAAATATTACCTTTGTAAAAATTTACGGATTAACATGAAAAAATATGATTTTGATGAAGTGATCGACAGGAAGGGAACGTGCGCCTTGAAAACGGATGTGTTGAAAAGACGGTATGGCCGCGAGGATTTGATTGCGCTTTGGGTGGCCGACATGGATTTCAGGTGTGGCGATTTTATTATTGATGCATTGAAGGAACGTGTTCAAAAAGGTATTTTCGGTTATACATGCGCTTCGGACGGTTATTTCGAGTCTATTATGGGATGGTTGAAAGGGCTGCATCAATGGGAAATTAAGAGGGAATGGCTGAGTTATATTCCGGGCATTGTGAAGGGAATTGCTTTTTGTGTGACGAATTTTACGAATCCGGGGGATAAGGTTATTATTCAACCACCTGTGTATCATCCGTTTCGATTGGTTCCGCAGTATCATTCACGGCAAGTGGTCAATAATCCGTTGATTGAGGAATATGGTAAATATCGTATGGATTTGGATGGTCTGAAAAATATTATTGATAAAGATTGTAAAATGTTGCTTCTTTGTAATCCGCACAATCCTGCCGGAATTATTTGGGATAAAGAGAGTTTACAGGAATTAGCGCGAATTTGTGCGGAAAACAATATTTTGGTTGTATCGGATGAAATTCACGCCGATATGGGTCTTTTCGGACATAAGCATTTGCCTTTTGCAACGGTTTCGCAGGAAGCTGCCGACAACAGTATTACGTTTATGGCTCCGAGTAAAACGTTCAATATTGCGGGAATCGTTAGTTCTTATTCGATAATTCCGAATCCTCAAATCAGGGAAAGTTTTTACCGTTATTTACATGCCGGCGAGTTGGACGAGGGTACTATTTTTGCTTACATAGCTACGGAAGCTGCTTATAGAAACGGTGCGGATTGGATGCGCCAAATGCTTGATTATGTTGAGGGTAATATTCTTTTTACGGATAAATTTTTGAAAGATAATATTCCGCAAATCAAAGTGGTCATTCCCGAAGCGTCTTTTCTGGTTTGGTTGGATTGCCGCGGATTGGGCTTGAAACAACCGGATTTGGTTTCCTTGTTTGTTGATAAAGCGCGTTTGGCCCTGAATGATGGGGAAATGTTCGGCGAAGGGGGTACGGGATTCATGCGGTTGAATGTGGGTTGTTCGCGGATTGTTTTGGAACGGGCGCTTGGGCAATTGAATGAATAGGAGCGTTCTGCACCTCGCCTCTACTAATTTTGTGCATTTTCCTTAATTTTTTGATCAGAATATTTCGTTTTCTTAATTTTTTGTGTTTATTTTGTAATCTCAAATCCTATAATAATTAAACGACAGAAAAATGATTTGGAACGAAACAATGGAATGCATGTCTCGCGAAGATATGCGCAAACTTCAGGGAATCCGTTTGAAAAGAACGGTAGAACGTGTATATCACAACTGTGAACCGTACCGTAAACGCATGCAGGAAAAGGGAGTAGCGCCAAGCGATATTCAAACGATCGAGGATATTGTCAAACTGCCTTTTACATCGAAACGTGATTTGCGGGACTATTATCCTTTCGGGTTGTTGAGCACTCCCATGTCGGAAATCGTCCGCTTACAGGCCTCGTCGGGTACAACCGGCAAACCGATTGTGGTTGGATATACCCGTAATGACTTAAACATCTGGGGAGAAGTCGGCGCCCGCTGTTTTACGGCTTACGGTTTAGGGAAAAACGACGTAGTACAAGTTTCTTACGGATATGGCTTATTCACAGGCGGTTTGGGTGCGCATGCAGCTGTTGAAACCATTGGTGGAGCCGTACTTCCCATGTCGAGCGGAAATACGGAAAAACAAATCATGTTGATGCACGATTTTGGAGCTATAGGTTTGGCTTGTACGCCTTCGTATGCTTTGTATCTAGCCGATGCACTGTTGGATTCGGGAATCCCCCGCGAAGAATTTAAATTAAAGACAGGCGCTTTCGGCGCAGAACCCTGGACGGAAGGTATGCGTAAGGAATTGCAGGAAAAATTGGGGATCAAAGCTTACGATTTGTACGGATTGACTGAGATTATCGGTCCGGGCGTCGGTCATGAGTGTGAATATCAGGATGGTACGCATTTGTGCGAAGATCATTTCTATCCGGAAATTGTGGATCCGGTAACCGGCGATCCTTTGCCTCCGGGCGTAACCGGCGAATTGGTTTTTTCAACCATTACCAAAGACGGGATGCCTTTGTTGCGTTTCCGCACCCGTGATTTGACAAGCCTGAATTACGAAACTTGCCGGTGTGGCCGGACTTCCGTCAGAATGTCGCGGATTTTGGGACGTTGCGACGATATGTTAATTATTCGCGGTGTGAATGTTTTCCCGTCTCAAGTAGAGTCTGTGATTTGCGAGATACCACAGTTGGAACCGCATTATTTGCTTATTGTAGACCGAGTTAACAATCTTGATACTTTTGAAGTTCAAGTCGAAGTGAAAGACGAGTTTTTCTCGGATGAAATGTCTAAAATGTTGGAGTTGAAAAAACTTATCAATCATCGTTTGCAAAGTGTATTGGGTATTTCCCCCGACGTGAAACTGGTGGAACCGCGCAGCATTGGACGCAGTCAAGGGAAAGCCAAACGAGTTATCGACAAAAGAATATTAAAATAAAACAGCATGATAATCAAGCAATTATCTATTTTTTTAGAAAACAAAAAAGGCCGTTTTACCGAAGTAACCGGTCTTTTGGGCGAAGCAGGCATTAATATGACCGCTTTCACCGTTTCCGAAAATTCCGATTTCGGGATTTTGCGGTTGATTGTTTCCGACCCTGAAGCCGCACGCAATATTTTGAAAGAACATCGTTATGCGGTAAGTATTACGGATGTCGTTTGTATTCAAATGCCCGACAATCCGGGCGCTTTGGCCAAAGTAATGGATATTATTACCAATGCCGGAATTTTCATAGAATACATGTACGCTTTTTCGTCGGGAAAAATTGCGATAGGTATTATCCGGCCGGATAATTTACAGAAAACCATTGAAGTTTTATCCGAAAATAAAGTAGAGTTATTGGCTTCAAGCGAATTATTTTCATTGTAATTTTAATAAAAAAGTTTAAATCGTTTTCTATTTCAAAGGGATTGACTACTTTTGTAGCCAAATTGAGTAGGTATGAAATATAAAATCGCAGGCGTTTTCCTTTTTTCAATCTTATTAATTTCTTGCGGGGAATATAATAAAGTGTTGAAATTGACCGACATTGATCAGAAATTTGAATATGCTAAAAAGTATTTCGACGAGGGGAAGTTTAGTCGTGCGACGACTTTATTGGAAGAAGTTGTGCAAATGAGGAGGGCTTCAAGCCGTGGTGAAGGAGCGCTTTATTTGTTGGCGCAGAGTTATTACGGGATGAAAGATTATCTTACGGCGTCGGAATATTTTTCCACTTATTACAAAACATATCCCAAGGGAGAATATGCCGAATTAGCCCGTTATTATTCGGCTTACGGTTTGTTTTTGGAATCGCCCGACCCGCGTTTGGATCAAACGCAGACGTATAAGGCTATGGAGCAATTTCAGGATTTCATAGAACTTTATCCGCAAAGTGAACGGAAAGAAGAAGCACAAAAGGTTTTGTTCGAACTTCAGGAAAAATTGGCTTTAAAAGAATTATTGACTGTCCGGTTGTATTATAATTTAGGTGATTATCTGATTTATTCTTTTCCCGGCGGAAATTATCAGTCTTGTGTAATTACCGCTCAGAATGCCATGCGCTCGTATCCTTTCACCAAATACAGGGAAGAACTTATGTACTACACTTTCAAATCCAAATATGAAATGGCGATGCAGAGTGTGGCTGAAAAGAAAGATTTTCGTTACCGCGACGTAGTGGATGAATACTATTCTTACGTCAATGAATATCCGGAAGGGAAGTACGAAAAAGAAATTAAACGCCTCTATCAGAATGTTGCAAAAGAATTAAGCGATACAAAATAAATAACCTGTCACCCCCCAACCCCCTAAAGAGAGAGTTTGGGGTAGCAAGTATGAATATGCAGCTACGGCAATTCCCCCTTTAGGGGGTTAAGGGGGTAAACAATAAATTTAAAATATGGATTATAAAAAAACATCAGCGCCGGACAATACGATTACACGCGACATGATAAGCATGGCCGAAGAAACGGGAAATGTGTATGAAACCGTTCGCATTATCGGCAAACGCGCTAATGAAATTGCCGTCGATCTCAAACAAGAATTGGGTAAGAAATTGCAAGAATTTTCTTCAGTAAGCGACAGTTTGGAAGAAATTTTCGAAAACCGTGAACAAATTGAGATTTCCCGCTATTTTGAACGCATTCCTAAACCGACGCTTATCGCGACTCAGGAATTTTTAGATCATGATATTTATTACCGGAATTTATTGAAAGAAAAAGATAAGTTGGAAGAGCTATGATTCAGCGGATACAATCGGTTTATTTACTGCTGGTTGCAGTTTTGATGGCGGTGATGTTTTTTCTATCGCTATCGAAAGAAAATATTGTTGAATCTTACTATTCCGTATTTTTTGCAATAAGCGGCATAACTGCTTTGTTTGCTGTTTTTCTTTTTAAAAACAGGAAATTGCAAATGAAAATTACGTGGATACCTATCTTAATTTC
>JAISWH010000163.1 GCA_031271125.1 Dysgonamonadaceae bacterium | reverse complement strand
GATGGGTTTGATTTCCAGATAAACGCTTCCCAAGAGACGATCTTTAGTGGTAAGGTCGGTGATTTCAAGCAAAGAAGCCGCATTCGGAAGTTGCCCCATGAACGGGTTATTCGTATAGTCGCCGTTTTCGTCACGCACAGGGATATAGGGGACTGATTGTACAGCGGAGGGTATGACGCCGGCATTTTCCCAATTGTTGTCGCCCAAAGGCACGTTATTATATTCGTTACGACTTAAATTCAAGGATATACCGGTTTTTACATAATTGGAAACCTGGTGGTCCAGATTAACAT
Source organism: Dysgonamonadaceae bacterium (assembly GCA_031271125.1). Taxonomy (GTDB): domain Bacteria; phylum Bacteroidota; class Bacteroidia; order Bacteroidales; family Azobacteroidaceae; genus Azobacteroides. The sequence continues at coordinate 9,411 of JAISWH010000163.1, read as the reverse complement.
TTGTCGTATAACGTTCCAAATCATTCGTTTCAACTACCCCTTTTTGGGAAAAATAATTGAGCGAAATCAAATATTGGGTAGTTTCAGTTCCTCCGGTCAAAGAAACATTGTGTGTTTGTTGTTGTCCGGCACGTGTAACGGCGTCAAACCAGTCGGTTGTTTTTGCGGCGGCGATTTGCGCATCCGTATAAGGAGCTACAAAAGGAGTGGGATTCGCATTCGGCGTGATATACTGCCCATAAATGCCTTGTCCGTTAGTTTTCATCCAGTTTTCGTACTGGTCTTTATTCCGGCGATCCATAAAATCCTGAGCATTCAGCATTTTATAGGGGTTCTTCATGTTTTGAACCGAATAGTTGCCCGAATAAGTCACTTTAGCTTTACCCACTTTTCCACGTTTGGTAGTAATGATAATCACACCGTGACCGGCACGCGCTCCGTAAATAGCCGTAGAGCTTGCATCTTTCAACACTTCGATGGATTCGATATCGTCAGGGTTGATGGATTCCAGCAGATTATCCGTGTCCCCGGAAGAATATCTGTTTCCCGAACCGGGACTCGGATTGGAAGTTACCGGAAATCCGTCAATAATAATCAGCGGGTCGTTTCCGGCGTTGATAGAAGTTTCCCCACGAATACGGAATTTGGCGCTACCACCAACCTGTGCACTTGTTTGAAATACGTTTAAGCCGGCGGCTTTACCTGCCAACGCGTGGCTGATGGTCGAAAAAGTGGCCACAGGCGCATCATCCATTTTTATGGACGAAACGGCGCCAGTGAGGTCCCGTTTCTTTTGAACACCATAGCCCACTACAACTACTTCATCCAGTAATTCAACGTTTTCTTTCAGAATAACATTGATAACCGATAAGTTTCCAACCACAATTTCTTGCGTAATGTAGCCTAAATAGGAAAATTCCAATACAGCGTCCTGACCAACGCCGATGGTGTATTTCCCATCTATGTCTGTTATCGTTCCCGTGTTTGTGTTCTTGACGAGCACCGTCACGCCCGGCAACAATTCTCCGGATGCATCCGAAACACTACCCGAAACAGAAGAAGCCTGTTGTGAATATATACTATGTATATTCATTAACAGTAAAAAAGATAAGGCTGCACAAAATCTAATAAATTCCTGATAACCAGGATGTTTAAAACATAGCTTCATAGATAGAAATTTAATAGTTAATAACAAAATTTAATTAAAAACACTTTGATTTTGTATAAATCGGGGTAAAGTTAGCTAAAATAATTAATATTTACAAAAAAAATTATACAAAATTATAAAAACACAGGGTTTCCGCGTTCGAACGAGGTGAAAAATTCCCAATCCGTCTTGTCGCCGGCTACTCAAATCGAATCGTTTTAGCCGGCGAAATTTTAGCAACCAGGTAAGAAGGAGCTATCAACAAGAGTAAGGTTATAATCAGCGTCCCCAAATTAATAAAAAGAACATACATCCAATTGATTTCGACGGGAACTTCGGAAAGATAATACGTTTCGGGATCTAATTTCAAGATACCGGTATGCTTTTGGATAAAGCAGACGGAAAGGGCGATCAGGTTTCCCCAGAACAAACCTTTCGCAATCAGAAAAGCGGATACATAAAGGAAAATTTTCCGGATGCCGGCGTCATTTTCTCCCAAAGCTTTCAATGTCCCGATCATGTTCGCCCGCTCAAGAATGATGATGATTAATCCCGAAATCATGGAAAATCCGGCGACAAGAATCATCAGGATAAGGATGACTACTACATTCATATCCAACACATCCAACCAAGCAAAAATCATTGGATTTAACTGCTTGACGGAACGCACGTAAAACACATTTCCCAGACGGTCGGCACGGCTTTGCAGGTCAAAATACAAGTCGTTGGCCGTTTGATCCGACTGTTCGTAGTTTTTAACCGTCATTTCCAAACCGCTCGCCATATCGGCGTCCCATTGGTTGATGCGTCTGATTTGCTTAATATCGACGAGTACAAACAATTTATCGTAATCCGAAAAATTGGTTTGGTAAATGCCTGAAATGCGGAATTTGCGGGGGCTTACGTCGTCTTGGCGAACAAAATATGTCAGGAAAGAATCGCCTAATTTTAAGTTTAGTTTGTCGGCGATTTTTTTAGAAACCAGGATATTGGTTGTTAACGAGTCGGGATGAATATGCAAAATTTCACCTTCCAACAGGTATTGCCGAAAGAAACTCCAATCGTATTCTTCACCAACTCCCTTACAAACAACTCCTTGCGAATCTTCGTCCGTTTGGATGAGACCGGGTTTTACGGAAAACCGCTGTACATGGGAAATATTGGGATAATTCCGCAATTGGTACAACAGGGTATCGCCGGCCGCTATCGGTTTCATTTCGTAATAAGAATTGCTGTCGAAATTGGTGATCTGAATGTGGGACCCGAATCCAATCACTTTGTTACGCACTTCTTTTTTGAATCCGATGACAATCGCTACCGCAAGAATCATGACTACTAATCCCAATGCAATACTGACAATAGCTACACGAATAGCCGGAGGGGAAATGTTTTTTTCACCTTCCCTGTTTTGAACTATACGACGGGCTATGAAAAAACTGTGCATAAAACCAAGAGTTCTTAACTATTAACTTTATTGTATTCTTCTAATGCTTTTTCGAGAACAATCATCGCATTTTGCAAATCGTCTTTTTGAAGAACGTATGCAAGGCGAACTTCATTTTTCCCTAATTCCGGCCGGGTATAAAATCCGGAAGCGGGCGCCATAAAAATGGTTTGTCCTTCGTACTCAAAGTCCGACAGACACCAGGCGCAAAACTTGTCGGCGTCATCAACCGGCAAACGGGCAATCGTATAAAATGCGCCCATCGGAATGGCCGAATAAACGCCCGGAATCTTGTTCAGGGAATCTATCAGGAAGTTGCGCCGCCCCAAATACTCGTCATACACTTCCTGCATGTATTCTTCGGAAACGTCCAAAGAGGCTTCGGCGACAATTTGTCCCAACAACGGCGGACTTAAACGCGCCTGACAAAATTTCATGACGGTTTTTTGCAGTTCCTTATTCCGGGTAATAAGCATCCCTTCGCGAATACCGCACTCGCTATACCGCTTTGAAACGGAATCAATTAAAACAACGTTTTCCTCGATTCCCACCAAGTGGAAAGCGCTGACATAAGGTGAACCGGTGTAAATAAATTCCCGGTAAACTTCATCGGAAAATAAATACAAATCGTACTTTTTAACCAGGTCGCGGATTTGATTCATTTCTTTGCGCGAATACAGATAACCTGTGGGATTGTTCGGGTTACAAATCAAAATCCCTTTGGTTCGTTCGTTGATAAGCGCTTCAAATTCTTCTATCGGAGGCAGGGCAAAACCGTTTTCGATGGTCGAAACAACGGTGCGGATAACTGCGCCCGCCGAGATGGCGAAAGCCATGTAATTGGCATAAGCCGGTTCGGGAATGATAATCTCATCACCGGGATTCAGGCAAGCCATCAATGCGAAAAGTACGGCTTCCGATCCGCCGGTGGTGATGATAATGTCGTCGGCGCTGACATTGATTTTGAATTTGGAATAATAATGCACCAACTTTTCCCTGTAACTTCTGAATCCGCTGCTCGGACTATATTCCAAAATTGTCCGGTCTATTTCTTTCAGGGCGTCCAAAGCGACTTGGGGCGTTTGGATATCCGGTTGGCCGATGTTCAGGTGATAAACTTTCAAACCTCTTGCTTTGGCAGAATCCGACAATGGCGCCAATTTCCGGATGGGTGATGCGGGCATTTCAATTCCGCGAGTCGATATTTTCGGCATGAAAATGTTTTTATTTTTTAAAAATGATTACAAATGTACGAGATTTCATTGTTATGACAAAATAAATCGTTAATTTCGCAGAGCCAAATGTAATTTATATACTCAAATGTTACTATTTAAAAATTTCATATACAGCGTTTTAATAGGGTTACTATTTGTTTCGAATACCTTGTTTTCTCAAACAGCGGTGGAAACAGATACCATAACTGTAGTGGAAACAGATACCGTAACTGTAATGAGAACAGATACCGTAATTCATGATTCTACTTTTTACCTGTCGTTTTTATATCCTCCGGCCGAACCGCCGATGGTTTATGCAGATACCTTGATTTTGGATGATGGAGTTCTGCCGTTTATTCTCAATAAAAGCCGTATTGATCTTTTTCCGTTAACTCCGCCTTTGGATAAAAAGCCGTATTTATCTCTTGCAGAGAAGTTTTTACCCGGCAAATTGTTTAGCGATACGCATAATCGGAATTATTCGTATAAAAAAGCCTATAATTATATTGTGGATAACCGCAAAGATTTGATTCGGTATTCGAAAGAAGACCTGGCGGGCGAAGTGGAAAAAATTACGGAAATGGAATCGACCGTCTATCAAAATTTATTTAAAATAGAGCATGACTGGAATGGCGAAAAAGTGGATAAACCACAACGATACAGCCCGAAAAGGCGGTATTGGGTTTGGAAAGGGACTCATTTCCTCCAATTTTCACAAACGAACGATTCGAAAAATTGGGATAAAAACGGTTTGGGTAATATCAATCTGATCAGTGTGCATAGTTTTACCGCGACTTACCAAAAGAATAAATGGAAAGCGAACCAAACTCTGGAGTGGCGGTTGAATTTAGCCAATAATTCGAATGATACGCTCCGGCGGTATAAAATTTCGGAAGACAAGTTACGTTCTTATACAACTGTTGGTTTTCAGGCATTTAAGAATTGGTCATATTCTTCCAACCTGGAATTTACCACGCAACTTTTTCCTAATTATGCAGAGAATAAAACAGATCGCCTCGCTTTACTTTTGTCGCCGTTCAAAGTAAATACCGGTTTGGGTATGAATTATACCCTGAATAAATCTTACCCCAACAAGACTTATCCGAAACTGCCCGGCAGGAAAGTGGCTTTCACGGCGGATATCTCACCTTTGTCCATACAATATATTAATGTGATGAAAAGAGTGACAAATCCTTCCCAATTCGGGATCAAAGAAGGCAGTTCGCTGTTTGATTTCGGTACTACTTTGAATGCTAAATTGACCATCAATTTCAACAAAAGCGTTAGTTACATGACTCGCATCAATTATTTTACCAATTATCACAAAGTATATTCCGAATGGGAACATGATTTGAATTTGCCGATTAACCGGTTTTTCTCCGTACGATTGTACCTCTTTGTTACTTTCGACGATACGCGCGTAAAAGATGAGAAGTACAATTATGTGCAGCTCAAGGAAACGTTTAGTTTTGGGTTTAATTATACTTGGTGACCTCCTTCGGCACATAATTTTCCATTGTCAGACAAACGGCAGATGCAAATCGCTTGCCGGATTCGATGAGTTTATCCCATTGCTTTTCCTGTAAATGCAGCAAATCCTGCCGTAAAACCTGATCCCGCATCATCGCATATATAAATCCGGCATTGAAATTATCGCCCGCCCCAATCGTGCTGACCGGAACAAAACTTTCGACCGGATACGTTTTTTCAAAAGTTTCCGTTTTCAACAAAATATCTTTTTCTCCTTGAGTGACAATAAAATACTTGCAATAAGGCGAAAGGTGTGTTTTGTAAATTTCCGTTACGGTCTCGCCCGGAAATAATACTTCCAAATCTTCGGAAGAACAGCGTACAATCGTCGAAAACTCGAAATTCTCAATAAAACCGGGCATCAGCTGCAAACGCTCGCCGGCGTGCGGTTTCCTGAAATTGAGGTCGTAATAAATAATTGCTTTTTGCTGTTCGGCATAAGTGAGCAGCCGGACGATTTCTTTCCGCAAAACGGGATTAACGGCAAAATATGAACTTAAAATCAGAATGTCGTCTGCTTGTATTTCAGGAAATTTGAATTGAAGCCGCTTATCGGGAAAATCCCTGTAAAATTGATAGGAAACATTCTGCCGGTCGTCCGAAAAAGCCAGGGAAACGGGCGAACTGCCATTGTCAAAAAAGTGAATGTATTCCGGCGATATATGATTTTCAATCATAAAATCTTTTATCAAACGCCCTACCCTGTCGTTTCCCAATTCGCTGATAAACAGAGCGGGAATCCCGCAACGTCCCAAAGAAACCATGCCGTTGAAAACCGAGCCGCCGGGAACTGCCTTTTCCGGTTGGTTGTTCCTGAAAATAATGTCTAAAATGGTTTCGCCTATTCCGATTACTTTTCGCATGATGATTTAATAATTTAACCACACGGATCCACATCATATTGAATAACCATATACTTAAAATCCGGATTTGCCGTCAACCGGTTTTGCGCTTCTCCCAATATATCCCGCAAAGCATGTGTGGAAGCCGCCGCCTCAATTTTCAACAAAATCCGTCGTATGAATAAATTTCGCCCCCGTCCGACAGGCGGCTTGTCCGGGCCCATGATCCGGTCGCCTAATTTTTCACGCAGAATGTCGGCAAAACAGGAGGAAGCAGCCCGCACGACCTCTTCTTTCCGATGCTTCAGGTCGATGTTAATCAGCCGGAAATAAGGCGGATAACGAAACAACAGTCTTTCTTCCGATTGCATTGCATACATGCCTTCGTAGTCGTGGTTAAGCGCCATTTGGATGAGCGGATGTTCGGGATGCGAAGTCTGTAAGATGACTTCCCCCCGGGTTTTCCTCCGGCCGGTGCGCCCCGCCACTTGGGCCATTAATTGATACGCCCTTTCGTATGCCCTGAAATCGGGAAAATTCATCAGGGAATCGGCGTTAAGGATTCCGGCCAAACTCACTTTTTCAAAGTCCAATCCTTTGGAAATCATTTGAGTGCCAATCAACACTTGTGTTTCGCCGGATGCAAAGCGGGAAATAATTTCTTCAAAGGACTTTTTGTTGCGGGTAGTGTCCGAATCCATTCGTGCGACCGCAATGCCGGGGAAAAGCGCTCGAAGTTCATCTTCTACTTTTTCCGTTCCGAAGCCCCAAGGTTTCAGTTCGACACTTTCACATTCGGGACATTTCACGGGCAGCTTGTAAACGCGTCCGCAGTAGTGGCAAGTCAGGCAATTGGCCTGTTTGTGAAAGGAAAGACTGATGTCGCAATATTTGCATTTCGGCGTCCAGTCGCAAATTTTGCAAACCATTGTGGGTGAAAATCCACGGCGGTTGTGAAACAGCAAAACTTGTTCTCCCTGTGCTAAAACCGATTGCATTTTTTCGATCAGCAAAGGGGAGAAAAGTGTTTTCATCTGCTTCTTCCGCCTCAGTTCTTTGACGTCGACCGGCGTAATCAAGGGCAATTCGACGCTTTCAAAACGTTTATCCAGCCGGACATAACCATATTTTCCGGTTTGGGCGTTGTAGAACGATTCCATGCTTGGCGTGGCGCTTCCCAACACAACTTTCGCCCCGTGCATCCGGGCGAGGACAATCGCCACATTCCGGGCGTGATAACGCGGCGCAGGGTCTTGCTGCTTGTAACTCGGCTCGTGTTCTTCGTCCACGATAATCAGGCCTAAGTCTTGGAAAGGCAAAAAAATCGAAGAACGTACACCCAAAATGATTGGGTAAGCCGAATCGGTCAATAGATTATTCCAGATTTCAATCCGTTCGTTTTCATTCACTTTCGAATGATAAACGCCCAAACTTCCCCCGTAAAACTTACTTATCCGGTCGGTGATTTGCGTGGTCAAAGCGATTTCGGGGAGCAGGAACAACACTTGCCGGTTCTGTTCCAAAGTTTTTTCGATGAGATGGGTATAAATTTCCGTTTTCCCGGCCGACGTTACTCCGTGCAAAAGACAGACGTCTTTTTCGCGGAAGCTGTCGACAATTTCATCGTAAGCCTTTTGTTGAAATGCGTTTAACGTGTTTAATACCTGCACTTCATCGGTGGAAGTTTTCAGCCGGCTGATTTCCTTTTCATACGTTTCGAGGATTCCTTTTTCGATTAGACCGGTTAACATGCTGCCGGTAGCTTGACTTTTGGCCAGCAATTCTTTTTTGGCAATTTCACCTTTAGCCGCATGAGCGTGTTGAATGAAAGCCAACAATAATTGTTCCTGATTGGCGGAACGTTTGGTTTTTTGAAACGCCTCGTCTAAGTTTTTGTTTCTGTAATAATCGGATAGCCGGACAAAGGTTTCTTTTCGAGCCGAATAAGCAACCGACGAATCACTCCGCAAACCCGAAGGGATTGCCGCCTGAAAAACCTCGCCCAATTTGCATAAATAATATTGCGAAATCCATTCCCAAAGGCGGATTTGCGGCCTTCGGACAACCGGTTGTACGGTTTCGACAGCCAGAATGGGTTTGATTTTATCCAAAGATTCGGGAGGAATTTGCCGGATATAACTTACTATTCCCGAATATTTCCGGGATTTTCCAAATTCCACCGTTACCAATACGCCCGGACTTATTTGCGCTTCCCATTCCGGAGGGACGAAATAAGTGTAGCTATCGGCTAAAGGTACCGGTAAGATGACTTCGAGGTACATCATGGTGAATGGCGAATGAAGCCTTAAAAGAAATAGGCGGCTGTAATTGACCAGATTCGGGCTTTACCTTTTAAACCTGTTAAATCCGTTGCCACATCAAACGATTTATAATCATCGGTCACGCTTATTTTGTAATTGACGCCTATCTGCAAATGCCCGGACAATTCGATGCCGCCGCCTACATTAATGCCTGCGCCGAAATCTTTGTTCTTAAAAGCATTCACAACACCATTCGCAGCCTCGGAAAAATCATCGCCCGACAATTTAAAACTCGCATAAGGCCCTGCCGTCAGGAAGCCGCATAAAAGACTGCCGACGCCTAATTTGAGTTTCAAATTAACCGGCACGTCCAACCGGCTTTCTTTCTTTTCAAAATCAAGTTCGTCGAATTTGAATTTCAACCCCTGCTGGTTATACAAAGCTGCAACTTCAACAGGACCAATTTCAAGAACAGGTCCTACCTGAAACCCTGTAAAATTTGACGTTTGGATAGCGTCTATATTGAACGAAGCATTTGCCAGATTGGCGCCGGCTTTCACTCCCAACCGGATATCGGCCTGGATAGAATGGATGAAAACGAAACTGAAAACAGCGAGGAAGATTGTAATTTTTTTCATTGTGATTATTTTTTTAATGTGATTACTATTTTTAAAGAACGTGCGCACGCCCTAATTCTCAATTCTTAACCACCTTTCCCGTCCTGCTGCCCACCTTCACAACGTAAACGCCCGCCGCAAGGTGCGACACGTCGATAACGGCGGTAGCTGCGCCGCTCGCCTCGTAGCTTCCCACGAGCGCACCCGACAGGCTGTAAATCTCTATCCGATCTCCCGCCTTCAGCTCTCCGTTCTCCACGCTCAGCACTCCATGCGTTACGGGGTTGGGGTAGAACTTTACCGCGCTTGCATTTTGCGCGGCTATGGCTGTGTAGGGTTGCTCTTTCCACTTGGCG
>JAISWH010000072.1 GCA_031271125.1 Dysgonamonadaceae bacterium | reverse complement strand
CCTTCCCATTCCTTTTCGGAACAGTGGATTTGAGTATGTTCATCGACTGTAATGGAGATTACAGCAGCGGGTCTGTTCAGGATTTACACCTGATTCCCTTTTCAGCGATTTTTCCGAATGGAAAAATATGCCACCAAAATTTCGGATGCAAAGTTACAATTTATTTTCTAATCTACTTCCATAAACAAGGGAAAAAACAGGCACAAAACCATACCGCATGAAATATAATTAAAAATATATTTGTATCTTTGTCGGGAATATTCAGGACATCAAAAATTCAAGACGAATGACTTTTACAGGAAAGATTGAGCATCAATAAAAATGGCAAAAATTATTTCTATTACAGGTGATTTAGGAAGTGGAAAATCTACTGTTTCTAATCTATTATATAAACGATTAGGTTACGATTATATCTATACCGGTAAAATTCAGCGGGATATAGCCGGCAGGTATAATATGACAACCTTGGAATTGAACAAATATTCTGAAATTCATCCGGAAATTGATGAAGAAATAGATGCTACATTTAAATCTTTAAATGAAGCAGCTCATTTAATCGTTGATTCAAGGTTATCCTGGTTTTTTATTCCAAAATCTTTCAAAGTTTACCTAAAGACAAACTTAATAATATCTGCAAATAGAATATTAGATGATAATCTTCGGGAAACAGAAAGGTATTCATCAAAGGAAGAAGCAGCGAATATGATTATTGCGAGAAAAACAAGTGAGAATAAACGATATAGGGAATTGTACGGCGTAGATTGTTCTAATTTATCAAATTTCGACCTAATTGTTGACACTTCGTTCATTACTCCTGAAAGAGTTGCAGAAATTATTCTGACCGAATACAATTTATGGTTAGAAAGTGGAACATGTTATAAATCATTCGTTTCTCCTACAAACTTATATCCGACACAATCAATTCGCGACTTTGGATATGAATATTTTAAAAATATTCAAGACAACATGAAAATGAATGGCTATGATATGGATTTCCCTATTATTGCTGTTCATATTAATTCATTTGATTATATCCTTGATGGACATAAAAGAACATCAAGCGCTATTAAAAATGGAATTGACTTAATTCCGGTAACCTACAAAAACGGAAATAGCTTTTTTACCAAAGGCCTCACATATAAAGAAAATATACTAAATTCAATTAAGCCAAGCCTGTTCTATGATTGGGAAGATTTCAATTCATTTAACTACTTAATATATCCTATTAAGTGAATTGAAATAGCCTCTTTAAAACCTGTATGTTTAAAAACATATAAAAACAAACGATTTTTTCTAAAAAAAATACTTTACTTTGTGACAGCATAGCACAGGACAGCATATATAAAGATATTTTATTATGGTATTAGAACTTAATCAAAATAAAAGCAAAGTAAATCAATTGGCTGACTCGATTCGCACAGCGATATCCAACGGTGAATTTAAAGAAGGAACTACGTTGCCATCCATCAACAAAATCAGTGCGGAGTTTAATATTTCACGGGACACGGTGTATAAAGCTTTTCAGAACCTGAAACAAAAAGGTATCATTGGGTCGGCGCCTACCAAAGGTTATTTTGTAACTCAATCGGTAAATAATATTTTTGTTTTGCTCGACGTTTTCAGTTCGTTTAAGGATGATTTTTACAAAGAATTGATTTCGCAACTGCCGCTTAACTACCGGCTTGACCTGTATTTTCACCAATTCAACGAAAAACTTTTCAATAATTTGATTATCGACAGTTTGGGGAAATACGATTTGTATATTGTGACTAATTATATTAACGACGTCTATTACGATGTTTTAGACCGTTTGGATAACAGTAAGGTACTGCTCATTGACTTGGGGAAATTCAAAAAAGATAAGTTTTCTTACGTTTGCCAGGGATTTGACACGACTTTGTACGATTGCCTGACTTCCGGTTTGGATTTGATACGAAAATACGATGAGATACAGTTTATTTTTCCGCCCGAAGCCGAACATCCCAAGAGTTGTATCCCGTTCTATAAGAAGTTTTGTTTGGATAATAAATTGAAACATAAATTATTGCGGAGGCAAATGTGGATTTCGGACATTAAGCCGGGCGTGGTTTATTTGCTTTCAAGACATTCCGAAGTGGTGGATTTTGTGAAAATCTGCCGTTCAAAAAATCTGAAATTGGGAGAGGACGTCGGTCTGATTACTTTCAACGATACGCCGATGCTCGAAGTGATCGAAAACGGTATTTCCGTCATTTCCACCGATTTCAGGCAAATGGGAAAATTGACGGCAGAGTATATTATGACTCGCCAAAAGATACAAACTTATATTCCTACTCGGTTGATTGTCAGGGGGTCTTTGTAATTAAGAATTAAGAATTGAGAATTAAGAATTGAGAATTGGGGGTGATGCGGATTATGGTTTTTTGTTTAATGTTATTGTTTGCGTTTATGGGAGGAAACTCGTTATGCGCAAAAGATTACCGGCCGGAATTTTCCGTTGCCGGATTGTATGAATTGCACGGATCGGGGCGGGAAGTATTTAATTTCAATGTAGGATGGCGCTTCAAAACAGGCGATTTGAAAGATGCGGAGAAGCCGGATTTCGACGATTCCGGTTGGGAAATTGTTTCCTGTCCGCACACCGTACGGCTGATGCCGGCGGAAGGAAGCGGCGGAAGGAATTATCAAGGCCCTGCATGGTATCGCAAACATTTCAAAATAGACGAGTCCCTGAAAAATAAACTGATAACTATCTATTTCGAGGCGGCAATGGGTAAATCTCAGGTGTATTTGAACGGAAAAAATATACGCCAACATTTGGGCGGTTACCTGCCTTTCAGCGTTGAACTGACGCAATACGGAATACGTGCAGGCGACGATTGCCTGATTGCCGTGATGACGGACAATTCCGATGATAAAAATTATCCGCCCGGAAAAAAACAGCCGGCGCTTGATTTCACTTATCACGGCGGAATTTATCGCGACGTCTGGATGATTGCGACCCATAAAGTGCATATTACCGATGCGAACGATTCCTCTCGCTCCCCTTTGAAAGGAGGCGGCATTTTCGTTCAATCCGGCGAAATAACGAAAAAGAAAGCGCAAGTATTTATTTCTATGGATATAATCAATGAAGATGCCATTATTCAGACGATTACCGTTGAAAACAAAATCATAGACCCAACCGGAAAAGCCATCGAAACCGTTCAAACAAAATTGCGTTTGCAAGCAGGCGAATCGAAGCAAATCCGGCAGGAAATCACCATAGACAAGCCCTCCCTGTGGTCGCCCGACACCCCTGATTTATATAAAGCAGCCACCCGCCTCTATGCAGGCAATAAAGCATTAGACGGCGGGATTACGCGCATCGGTCTTCGGAAAATCGAATTGAAGGGCGAAGACGGCTTGTGGCTGAACGGCGCTCCGGCCGATAAACTAATCGGAGGAAACCGGCACCAGGATTATGCATACGTGGGGAACGCCGTTCCCAACAGCCAACATTGGCGCGACGCCAAACGCCTTCGCGACGCAGGCTGCCGCATCGTCCGCACGGCGCATTATCCGCAAGACCCTTCATTTATGGACGCTTGCGATGAATTGGGAATTTTTGTTATCGTCGCCACTCCGGGCTGGCAATATTGGAACAACGACCCGAAATTTGCCGAATGGGTTTACGACGATATCCGCAATATGGTGCGTCGCGACCGCAACCACGCCTCTGTCCTGATGTGGGAACCGATTTTGAACGAAACCCGTTTCCCGCTTGACTTTGCGTTGAAAGCGCAACAGGTTGTGCAGGAGGAATATCCGGGCGCTTTCTGTACGGCGGATAATCATTCTGCAGGCATTGCCGACAATTACGAAGTGGTTTATGGTTGGCCCCGCGACGCCGGCAAATTCAAACAACCGATTTTCACCCGCGAATTTGGGGAAACCGTTGATGATTGGTATGCTCACAATACCCCCAACCGCGCCTCGCGGAGTTGGGGCGAAAACGCCCTTCTACGGCAAGCCCTGAGCTTGTCCGAATCGTATGACGAGATGTTTCCTGCAAACCGGCAGTTTTTTGGGGGCGCCTTATGGCATCCGTTCGACCATCAACGGGGTTATCATCCCGATCCGTATTGGGGCGGAATTATGGACGCTTTCCGTCAGCCGAAATATTCATATTATCTGTTTAAAAGTCAGGTTGATGCAAACGCAAAACATCCTTTGTCCGAAACGGGTCCGATGGTATTTATTGCCCATGAAATTTCACCGTTTTCAAGTTCCGATGTGACGGTTTTTACCAATTGCGAAGAAGTCCGGTTGATTGTTTACGAGCGGGATACTTTGATTCGGCGCGCCCCGCAACGGAAGATGCCGCATGCGCCCATCGTGTTTGAAGATGTTTACAATTTTATGAAAATGCGCGAATTACCTTACGCGAAAAAGCAATGGCAGAAAGTTTCGTTTGTCGCCGAAGGACTGATTGACGGAAAAGTGGTTTGCACGACGAAGAAAATGCCTTCCCGCCGGTCGGATAAACTCCGTCTGTTTCTCGACAACGAAGGTCAAGAGTTGCAAGCCGACGGCTCGGATTTCATTCCTGTTATTTGCGAAGTAACCGACAATGAAGGAAATGTGCGGCGGTATGCCAAAGAACGCATCTTATTTGCTATCGAAGGCGAGGGTGAAATTATCGGCGATGATTTGATTGGAGCCAATCCCAGGGAAGTAGAATTCGGCACTGCGCCCTTGCTGGTCCGTTCGACGGTAAGGCCGGGCAAAATCAAAATTTCCGCAAGAGTATTGTTTGAAGGCGAAAACACGCCTGCATCCGCAAGCATTGAATTGGAAAGCGTGAAACCCAACCGGAAACCGGTTTATTCGGAAACACCGCAACTCAATGCTTCTTCCTCTCATTTGAACAACTTTCAAAAGCAAATGACGGAAGAGGAAAAACGGAAAACTTTGCAGGAAGTTGAACGACAGCAAACGGAGTTTGGGAAATGATTAAAGTGTATATGAGAGTAAATACTGATAATAATGGTTTGGCAAAGTCCCCTTCAGGGAAACAACGTTCGGCGTTAGCCAATTTAGGGGTAAAAAAATATCCCTGGTTGGTAGTGGCATTGCTGTGGTTTGTCGCTTTGCTGAACTACATGGACCGACAGATGCTATCCACCATGCGTCCGTCGATGATGGTAGATATTGAAGAATTGGCATCAGCCGCTAATTTCGGACGTTTGATGGCTATCTTTCTTTGGATTTATGCCCTAATGAGTCCGATTTCCGGCTTGATTGCCGACCGGCTTAACCGGAAATGGCTGATAATCGGCAGCTTATTCATTTGGTCGTCCGTCACTTTTTTGATGGCCTTTGCAACAAATTTTGAACAGTTATATGCGCTTCGGGCAATGATGGGAATAAGCGAAGCCTTTTATATTCCCGCAGGCCTTTCACTCATAGCCGATTACCATCAAGGAAAAACCCGTTCGATTGCCATTGGTTTTCACACGACCGGCATTTATCTCGGCCAGGCTTTAGGCGGATTCGGCGCGGTGGTTGCAGGGAATTTTTCCTGGCATACCACGTTTCACATTTTCGGATTGATTGGCATTGTCTATTGCTTGATCCTGATTTTATTTCTGAGGGAAAAGAAAGCCTATTATACTGATAATAAGAAACAATCGCTGAAAATGGAATTTTCGGGAATGGGAAAAGCCTTGCTTATTTTGTTAAGCAATATCGCTTTTTGGGTTATACTTTTTTATTTTTCCGCACCGAGCCTTCCGGGCTGGGCGACCAAAAACTGGCTTCCGACTTTGTTTTCCGATACTTTGGGTATCGACATGATGCAGGCCGGGCCTATGGCTACGATTACCATTGCTTTAGCTTCTT
Source organism: Dysgonamonadaceae bacterium (assembly GCA_031271125.1). Lineage (GTDB taxonomy): Bacteria > Bacteroidota > Bacteroidia > Bacteroidales > Azobacteroidaceae > Azobacteroides. The sequence goes on along the minus strand of JAISWH010000072.1, from coordinate 55,256 downwards.
TGGTAGGCGTATTGTCAGGAGGCTTCCTATCGGATAAATGGGTGCAGAAAAACCTGAAAGGCCGGATTTTTACGGGAGTTATCGGTTTGGGATTGACCATACCGGCTTTGTTGTTTCTTGCTTTCGGACATAATCTGGTTGCAATTGTATCCGGAGCCTTGTGCTTTGGTTTGGGTTTCGGCATGTTTGATGTAAACAGTATGCCGATTCTTTGTCAATTTGTGGCTTCCCGTTATCGGGCAACAGCTTACGGATTGATGAATCTGGCGGGAATTTCGGCGGGCGCGGTGATTACCAATGTGTTGGGAAAATCGCTTGATGCGGGAAATTTCAAACGGGATTTTGCTTTGATGGCGGTGGTCGTCGTCATAGCGATTGTTTTGAATTTGACGGTTTTGAAGCCGAAATATGTTGATTACCCCCCAGCCCCCTGAAGGGGGAGTTGGAGCGGCGAGTTTGAATAATGTGCTACGGCAAAGTCCCCCCTTTAGGGGATAAGTAATTATAAAAATTAAGATGAACAGCGATTCTTTCAATTTAAAAGGTATTGTGCCTCCAATGATTACGCCTTTGTTGGATACGGATGTATTGGACGAAAAAGGCGTGGAAAATTTAGTCGAACATTTGATTGCCGGAGGCGTGAGCGGTATTTTTATCCTCGGCACTACCGGCGAAGCCCAACACCTGAGCATCAAACTGAAAACGGAATTAATAGAAAAAACGGCAGCCTGTATCGGTCGGCGAATCCCGCTTTTGGTAGGAATCACCGACACGTCTGTCTACGAAAGCATCAAAATCGCTCATATCGCAAAAGCCAACGGAGCAATGGCGACCGTCGCCGCTCCCCCATACTATTTTGCGTTGGGACAACCCGAATTGATCGAATATTACGAACTACTTGCCGAAAAATCGCCGCTTCCGGTTTATCTCTACAATATGCCTTCGCATACGAAGACCATGATAGAACTTGCAACGGTTCAAAAACTTTCGCGACATGAAAACATTGCCGGACTGAAAGATAGCTCTGCCAACGGCGTTTATTTCTGTAATTTATTGTCCTTGTTCGGAGACCGTCCCGGATTTGGTTTGTTTGTCGGGCCGGAAGAAATGATGGCTTCGATGGTTTTACTCGGCGGGCATGGCGGCGTTTCGGGCGGAGCGAATGTATATCCCGAAATTTTCGTCAACCTTTACCATGCCGCCGCCACAAAAGACGTGAACAAAACGGTTGAACTGCAAAACAAAATGATTTGCATCAGCCGGGAATTATACGGTATCGGACGTTTCGGTTCGAGTTACATTAAGGGAATAAAAACCGCTTTATCACTCAAAGGAATATGTAGCGATTTTTTGGCGCAACCTTTTAATTTGTTTAAAGAAACAGAGAAAGAGAAAGTTAAGTTGGCTTTGGAAAAATTAGATAAAATACTTAGACAGGATTAACATGAAATATTATTTCGCCATCATCGGATTTTTTATATCGCTTGGCCTTCCGGCACAGAACCGGCAGACGGCCGATAGCGCCTACACGCATCCGTTGCAAGCGGAAGGGGAAAAATTCCTGAATTATCTGGAAACGCTTTATACAAACAGGGAACAGTGGGAAAACCGGAAATCCGAAATCTTGTCCTGTCTGCCGGAAGCTTTACGGTTAAACCCGCTTCCGCCCAAACCCAATTCTCAGGCCATCCTCACTCCCAAAAGGAAATACGGCGATTATACGGTCGAAAATTTTGCTATCGAAACTTTACCGGGCGTTTACGTGGCAGGCTCTATTTACAAACCGGCGAAAATAAAAGGCAAATGTCCGGTAATACTGAATCCGAACGGACATTTCAACGACGGGCGTTATCGCGCCGACCAACAAATTCGTTGCGCCATGCAAGCCCGCATGGGAATGATTGCCGCTTCATGGGATTTGTTTGCATGGGGTGAAAGTTTGTTGCAATTCGACGGCAGCCTCCACCGCTTAAATGCGGCGAATACCATTCAAATATTGAATGCCTTCCGGATTCTCGATTATCTTTTGTCGTTGAAAGAAGCCGATCCGGCGCGCGTCGGAATCACAGGCGGATCGGGCGGCGGAAGCCTGACCATGATGATGGCGGCTATTGATCCGCGAATCAGCCTGAGTATTCCTGCCGTCATGTTATCCTCCTATTTTTCTGGCGGCTGTCCCTGCGAAATCGGGATGCAGGCGCATCTTTGCGGTCATCACACGAATAACGTGGAAATTGCTTCGATGCTTGCGCCCAAACCTCAATTAATCATATCGGACGGAAAAGATTGGACAAGCGAAGTTCCCGAATCGGAATATCCGTTTATGCGGCGGATTTACGAGTTCTACGGCGCTGCCGGCAACTTGGAAAATAATCATTTCCCCGAAGAAGGACACGATTACGGCGTATCCAAACGGCAGGCGTCTTACCGGTTTATTGCCAAACATTTTGGTTTGGATACAACCGAATTATCGGACGAAAACGGCGATTATGACGAATCGAAAGTTCACATTGAGCCGTACCATTTGATGTATGTGTTTGGTGATAAAGGGGAAAGACTGCCTCAAAATGCAATTAAAGGAAAAGAAGAATTAATAAAAATATTACATTATGTTGAAATTTTGGAATGACATTTTAGAATGTATCCCTAAAAACTTCGCACCTTCGCGCCTTCGCGCCTTTGCGTTTACAGTAATAAACCTGTTTTTATCGTTTTCGCTTTCAGCGCAAAACGACGCCCTTCGCTTGTGGTACGACAAGCCTGCCGACGATTGGAATCAAGCCTTGCCGCTTGGAAACGGCCGGTTGGGCGCAATGGTTTTCGGAACGCCCGCCGTTGAACATCTTCAATTGAACGAAGAGACCATTTGGGCAGGATCGCCCAACAGCAATGCCCATGTCATGGAAAAAGGCGTTTTGGATGAAGTCCGCCGCTTGATTTTTGAGGGAAAATATGTGGAAGCGGAAAAATGGGCAAACGCAAAAATCATGTCGCCCAAAAATCACGGAATGCCTTATCAGACGCTCGGCGATTTGTTTATTTCGTTCCCAAATCACGGCCGGTATTCGGATTATTATCGCGATTTGGATATTGGGAACGCTTTGGCCACAGTCCGTTACAAAGTCAATGGCGTAACTTACAAACGCGAAGTTTTCACGTCTTTCGTCGACCAGGCAATCATTATCCGCCTGACAGCCGATAAACCGCAGAGCATCACCTGCAATGTCTTTTTTACGACGCCGCAGGAAAAAGTGAAACGCAGTATCGAAAACCAACAGTTGATAACCACCGGTATTACGCCTGCTCACGAAAAACAAAGCGGGAAAGTGCAATTTGAAACGCGCATAAAACCCAAAGTAAAAGGCGGAAGTTTTACGGTTGCCGGCAATTTGATTTCCATAGAAAATGCCGACGAAGCGATCTTATACATCGCTACCGCCACCAATTTTACGGATTACAAAACGCTTTCGGCAGACAAAACCGCTCAATGTAAAACTTATATAAACGAATCATTTGCAAAAGATTATGAAAAAGCGCGTGAAGAACACATCGTATTTTTCCGTTCGTATATGGATCGAATGAGCCTTGATTTGGGACATACGGAAGCCGCCAACAAACCGGCCGACCAACGGATTCGGGATTTTGCCGGAACTTTCGACCCCGAATTGGCCGCCCTGTATTTTCAATTCGGCCGTTATTTGCTGATATGCAGTTCTTTGCCCGGAACGCAACCCGCCAATCTGCAAGGAATATGGAACGACCGCCTCTTGCCGCCCTGGGATAGCAAATATACATGCAACATCAACACGGAAATGAACTATTGGCCTGCCGAAAGCGCCAATCTGAGCGAGATGCATGAACCTTTGCTGAAAATGGTTCGCGAGACGTCCGAGACCGGCGCGCAAACCGCCCGAATGATGTACGGTTGCCGGGGTTGGGTTTTGCATCACAATACGGATATATGGCGAATTACCGGCCCCGTCGACGGCGCTGCTTCGGGTATGTGGCCGACCGGCGGCGCATGGCTTTGCCAACATCTGTGGTACAGGTATTTATATACCGGCGATACGAAATATTTGGAATTGGTTTATCCCATCATGCGGGAAGCCGCGATGTTTTTCAACGATTTTTTGATTGAAGAACCGGCACACGGGTGGATGGTTGTCGCCCCATCCAGTTCACCCGAAAACGTACATAGCGGAAGTGGAGGAAAAGCGACCATCACTGCCGGAACGACGATGGATAACCAATTGCTTTTCGACCTGTTTTCCCAGGTAATAACCGCTTCAAAACTATTAAATATAGACCGGGAATTTTGCGATACATTAGCGATGAAACGCGCCAAACTGCCGCCGATGCAAATCGGCCGGCACAATCAGTTGCAGGAATGGCTCGCCGATTGGGATTTACCGGACGACCGACATCGCCACGTTTCGCATCTGTACGGCTTGTTCCCAAGCAATCAGATTTCGCCATTCCGTACCCCGAAATTGAGCGAAGCCGCTAAAAACGTGCTGATTTACCGGGGCGACCCTTCCACCGGTTGGTCGATGGCTTGGAAAATTTGTTTATGGGCAAGGCTTTTGGACGGTAATCACGCTTACAAATTATTAACCGATCAATTGGATTTGGTCGATCGCGAAGAGAAGAAAGGCGGCACTTACGGCAATATGTTCGACGCCCACCCGCCGTTTCAGATAGATGGAAATTTCGGCTGTACGGCCGGAATCGCCGAAATGTTCATGCAAAGTCACGACGGTTTTATCTATTTGCTTCCCGCCCTGCCTGATGTTTGGGGCAAAGGAAGCGTCAAAGGTTTGGTAGCGCGCGGAGGCTTTGTGATTGATATGGATTGGGAAAAAGGCAAAATCACGCGGTTGAGCATTTATTCCCGTTGCGGAGGCAATTGCCGTCTTCGTAGTCTTACGCCTTTGAAAGCGAAAGAATTAAAACCGGCAAAAGGTGAAAATCCGAACCCGTTGTTTGCCGTTCCCGAAGTAAAAACGCCGCTCGTTTCGGCGGAAGCAACTTTGGTTGTTCCCGAAAAATACTTGCGGAGGACATATTTGTATGATTTGAAAACAGAAAAAGGAAAAACATATAATTATGAATTTTAAGTTATACTGCCTTCACCTTATTATCATCCTGCTCTGTTTTGCAGGAATCGCACAAGCAAAAGATAAGCCATGGGACAACGGCAAATTGCAAGTCAGCGAAAACTGCCGCTTTTTGCAACATGAAAACGGCGTCCCGTTCTTTTGGCTGGGCGAAACGGCTTGGCTGCTGCCCTCGCGCCTGAACCGCGACGAAGCCGCCTATTATATCGGCGAAGTCGCCAAAAACGGTTTTAACGTAATTCAGATTTCCGTACTTCACTCGCTCGACGCAAGCAATGCCTATGGCGATTTCGCCCTTCCCGACGGATTCGATTTCAGCAAAACAGACCGGCCGGAAAACTATGGTTATTGGCAACATGTGGATTATATCGTGGAACAAGCGCAGGCGCAGGGAATTTACATCGGCATCGTCTGTGTGTGGGGCGCTTCGGTAAAATCAGGCTTGCTGGAAGAAGAAGACGCCCGCCAATATGGTAAGTTTCTTGCCGAACGATACAAAAAATACCCGAATATCATTTGGATTATCGGCGGCGATGTACGCGGCGACATTCATCCCGAAGTTTGGCGGGCAATGGCGACAACCATTAAAAGTATTGATAAGGAACACCTGATGACTTATCACCCGCTTGGCAGAACAATGTCGGCTACCTGGTTTAACAACGACGACTGGCTCGATTTCAATATGTTCCAATCGGGACACCGCCGTTACGGGCAACGCAAGGGCGACGGCGATTATCCGATTGAAGAGAACACCGAAGAAGACAACTGGCGGTTTGTGGACAGAAGTCTGGCCGTAAAACCGCTTAAACCCGTTCTCGACGGCGAACCGTCGTACGAAGATATTCCACAGGGACTACACGACATAAACGAGCCGTTCTGGAAAGCCGAAGATGTGCGCCGGTACGCCTATTGGTCGGTATTTGGCGGATCTATGGGGCATACTTACGGACACAATTCGATTATGCAAATGTATCGTCCGGGTATTTTGCCTGCTTACGGCGCAACAAAATCGTGGTGGGATGCAATTCACGCTCCCGGCTTCCGGCAAATGAAGTACCTGAAAGAACTGATGCTTGCATTTCCATACTTTGAACGCATACCCGACCAAAGTGTGATTTCCGGTGCGAACGGCGTTCAATATGAGCGGGTTATAGCAACTCGCGGCAATGATTATATTTTGGTTTACAACTATACCAATCGCCTGATAGAGATTGACATGACCAAAATTTCCGGCGCAAGGAAAAAAGCATCGTGGTATAATCCCCGCAACGGGAAAACCGAATTTATCGGGGAATTTGCCGACGGCAAACGAACTTTTATCCACAATTCGGGTTGTCGTGCAGGAAACGATTGGGTACTGATTATTGAGGACAAAACCAACCGGAAAGCCCGATGGATTGGCTTGGACAAAGCATTTGCCTGGGATGTGGAAAACGCACATTCCCGACTCTCGGCGCGTTATTTCCGCAAGGAATTTACCCTCGATCCGTGCGAGGTTAAGTCGGCGCGCGTATCTATTGCCGGCTTGGGACTGTATGAATTATTTATCAACGGCGAAAAAATCGGCGACCAGGTATTGGCGCCCACGCCTACCGATTACACGAAATCGGTGAAATACAATACTTTTGATGTAAGCAAACAAATCCGTCAAGGGAAAAATGCCATCGGCGTAACGCTCGGAACGGGGCATTTTTACAACAACCGGCAAAATACCAAACCCCAGAAACATAAACATTTCGGTTATCCCAAGCTGTTGTTCCGGTTGGAAATAACATACGCCGACGGCGCCGTTCAAACCATCGTCAGCGACGATACATGGAAAGTTACTTCCGACGGCCCTATCCGTTCGACCAACGATTACGACGGCGAAATTTACGACGCCACCAAAGAATTAACGGGATGGAACAAAGTCGGCTATAAGGACAATAAATGGTTAAAACCGGATTCGGTACAAGCCCCTGCCGGAAAAATTTCGTTGCAGGAAAATCCGAACATGAAAATCATGCAGGTTTTAAAACCGCAAAAGATTTGGGAAGCCGCTCCCGACACTTTCCTACTTGATATGGGACAAAACATGACCGGATGGCTCGAACTGAAAACGCAAGGCAAACGCGGAACGAAAATTATTTTGCGTTTCGCCGAAACATTGGATGCCGCCGGACGCCTGAAAACCGTCAATTTGCGTAGCGCAGAAGCCGCAGATACATACATTATGAAAGGGCAAGGCGTGGAAATCTGGGAACCGCGTTTTGTAACGCATGGTTTTCGTTACGTGGAAGTGAGCGGATTTCCCGGAAAGCCGGACATAGATGATTTCAAAGGAAAAGTGGTCTATGACGAAATGGAAACTACCGGTTATTTCGAAAGCTCCAATCCGCTTTTAGACCAAATCGTTAAAAACGCCTGGTGGGGCATTTCGGGAAATTACAAAGGCATGCCCCTTGATTGTCCGCAACGCGACGAGCGGCAACCCTGGCTGGGCGACCATGCCACCGGCAGTTTCGGCGAAAGTTTTTTGTTTGATAATCAGGCACTTTATACCAAATGGCTTGATGATATTCGCGATTCGCAAACCGAAGAAGGGCAACTTTCCGACATTGCGCCGCCTTATTACATGTCTTATTATAGCGACAATATGACTTGGCCGGCCACCTATTTGATCGTTGCCGATATGCTTTGGAAACAATATGGAAGCACACAACCGGTAATCAAACATTATCCGTACATGAAAAAATGGCTTTCGTATATGAAAAACAAGTACATGACAGCCGGTTACATGGTACCCAAAGATAAATACGGCGATTGGTGCGTGCCGCCCGAATCGCCCGAATTGATTCACTCGGTTGATCCCGCCCGCAAAACCGACGGACAATTGATTGCCACGGCCTATTATTACAAGTTATTGCAAATGATGATGCAATTCGCCGTTGTTGCCGGACATCCGGAAGATACAGACGAGTTTGCCGGATTGGCCGCCAAGATAAAAACCGCTTTCAACCAAACGTTTTACAATGCCGGCAGGCAATATTACGGAAATAATACCGTAACAGCCAATTTGTTGCCTTTGGCTTTCGGCATGGTAGATCCGGAAAACGAAAAACCGGTTTTCCAAAACATGCTTGACCGCATCGCCAAAGATAAACTGCACATTTCGACCGGCGTTATCGGCACACAGTGGTTGATGCGCGAATTGACCAAGCGCGGACGCACCGATGTGGCTTATACCCTTGCTACCCAAAAAGATTACCCAAGTTGGGGCTACATGGTGGAACAGGGCGCAACCACCATTTGGGAACTTTGGAACGGCGATACGGCAAGTCCGAAAATGAATTCTCACAACCATGTAATGCTTTTGGGTGACCTGATTGCTTGGGTTTTTGAAGATTTGGCGGGAATCAAGTCGCATCCTTCCCATAAAGGTTTCCGCTGGCTTTGGATGAAACCCCATCCGGCCGAAAATCTGAGTTTCGTAAAGGCTTCTCATAAAACGCCTTCCGGCTGGGTGAAAAGCGAATGGCATTTGAAAGATCAGGTTTTTACATGGAAAATAACCGTTCCCGAAAATACAAGAGCCAATATCCTTGTCCCGGCAAGCAATCCGGATGATATTAGGGAAAACGGGCGACCGGCGAGGCAAGTGGAAGGCCTGAAATACGTCCGCAAACAAGAAGGACGCATCAATCTTGAAATCGGCCCCGGCGATTATGTTTTCACCTGCCTTTACGGCGAAGCGCAAAACCGTTGGAAAGAAGGACTTGTCACCAATGAGTTTATCAACCCGGACGCTTCTTATCCCGAAAGCCATGCCGCTACGGTAGTCGAAAACAACGACGGCGAGATTGTTGCCGCCTGGTTTGGCGGCGCAAAGGAAGGCAATCCCGACGTCTGCATTTGGGTAAGCCGTTTAGTCAATGGGAAATGGACGGAAGCGAAGCCTGTTGCCGATGGCGTCGTGGACGAAACGCGTCGTTACGCTTGTTGGAATCCTGTTTTGTATCAGACGCCCGGCGGCGAATTGCAACTGTATTATAAAGTGGGACCAAAAGTTGCCGGTTGGAAAGGAAAAATGATTACATCGGCAGATGGCGGTAAATCCTGGTCGAAACCCATAGATTTGCCGGAAGGTTTTCTGGGACCGGTTAAAAACAAACCTGTTTTGCTGAAAAACGGCGTCTTACTCTGTCCGTCCAGCACGGAAAGAAACGGATGGAAAGTTCATTTCGAGTTGTCGAAAGATTTTGGAAAGACATGGGAAAAAACCGTCCCTGTTGATTCTGTTACTTTTCATGCCATTCAACCGACCGTATTAACCTATCCCAACGGATTGCTGCAAATACTCTGCCGGACGCAAGAACGCACGATCGCAACATCGTGGTCGACCGATAACGGTAAATCGTGGCTTCCACTAACGGAAACTGTTTTACCGAATAATAATTCGGCCATAGACGCAGTAACACTTAACGACGGGCGGCAATTATTGGTTTACAATCACGTATTGCCCGCCGATTCCCTGCCGCGAGGAAAAGGAGCGCGCACGCCGCTGAATGTGGCGATTTCGGAAGACGGTAAAACCTGGTATGCCGCTATGATACTGGAAGATTCGCCCATCGGGCAATATTCCTATCCTTCCGTCATTCAGTCGAAAGACGGTTTGGTACACGTGGTTTACACCTGGCGAAGAAAAGCCGTCAAACATGTTGTCATTGATCCGAAAAACTTGGTTTTATCAAAAATGGACGGCAAACAATGGTCGCCGGATCTTTGGGCGGAAGAAGTGCAAATTGTCAATAACCAACGGTATAAAGTATCTGTCTGCGATTGGATGATGCTGAAACGCCAAAAAATCGGAGCCATCGAATTGGCAAAAGAAATCGGAGCCGACGGTTTGGAATTGGATTTGGGAGGATTGGGAAAGAATGTCTCATTTGACAACAAATTGTCGGACAAGAAACACCGCAATTTGTTTATCGCGGAATGTAACCGTCTGGGCATACAATTCAGTTCCTTGGCGCTTTCGGCGTTTTACGGACAATCTTTTGCCCGCCGTGATAATTATGAACAACTGCTCGACGAATGTATTTCGACCATGAAAGCCATGGGCATCAAGGTCGCGTTCCTGCCGCTTGGCAACCAAAGCGATATTGTGAAAGAGCCGGAACTGTATCCCATTGTGCTTGAACGCTTAAAAGTAGTCGCAAAAAAAGCGGAAGCCGCAGGCGTAGTCATCGGTATCGAAACCACTTTACCGGCGAAAGAAGAAGCTAAACTGTTGGACAAAATTCATTCGCCCGCTATCAAAAGTTACGTCAATTTTTCTTCCATTCTGAAGCGGAAAGGCAATATTATTAAGGATTTAAAAACCTTGGGAAAAGACCGGATTATTCAGATTCACGCCACCAATACCGATGGTTTCCTGATTGAAAACGACCCTGCCCTAAATATGCCGGAAGTTAAAAAGACGTTGGATAAAATGGGTTGGAGCGGTTGGTTGGTTGTCGAACGATCCCGCGACGTGAATGATGTGCATAACGTTAAGAAAAATTATACGGCGAATACGCTTTATTTAAAATCGGTATTTCAATAAAAATAAATATTATATGAAGAAAAAATATTCGGGAACAGTAGTACCCATGATTACTCCATTGATGGATAATTGGGATATTGACGTAGAAGCCGTTCATCGCATCATGACGGAATTTGCAGGGAACGATATTTCACCCCTTGTCTTAGGTACAACCGGCGAATCGCCTTCCATCGATTTGGAAAAAAGCCTGACGATGGTTGAAGCGGCAATTGAGGCGAAGCAAGACAATCAATTGATATATGTCGGATTGGTAGAAAACAATGAAAACGAAATAATCAGGCGGTTGGAACTTTACGCCCGGTTAGGCGCAGACGTTATCGTTTCTACTTTGCCTTCGTATTATACCTTGACGCCCCTGCAAATAGAAGTGTTTTATGAAAGTCTGGCGGATATGTCGGACTGTCCTGTAATGATGTACAACATTAAAGCGACAACGCAAATGTCTATTCCGCTCGATGTGGCGGAAAAGCTGAGTAAACACCCTAATATCGTGGGATTGAAAGATTCGGAGCGCGATGCGGAACGTTTGGAAACCTGTATCCGCCTGTTTAAGGACAGGGAAGATTTTTCTTTCTTCTGCGGTTGGGGCGCGAAGAGTTTCAACAGCCTTCGGATGGGCGCCGATGGAATAGTGCCGAGTACCGGCAATGTTGTTCCCGAAATGTACAAAAAACTGATGGATGCTTTTGTTTCAGGCGATTACGAATTAGCGGAAAAAATGCAAAAATTGACCGACGAAGTTGCTTCACTTTATCAAAAAGGACGTACCTTGGGTGAATCCCTGGCAGCCCTGAAAGTGATAATGGAAGTCAAAGGCTTGTGCGGAAGCCGTATGATGCCGCCATTGACGGAACTATCATCCGAAGAAACCGATCATTTGCAGAAAACTTTTAAACAATTTTATATTTATTAAAGTGTAAATTTATATGGGAAATTCGATTCATTGGCTTGATTATTCGATTATTGTCATTACCATTTTATCGTCTGTTTTTGTGGGATTATTTTTTGCGCGAAGCCAAAAAAGTTCGGACAGATATTTTGCCGGAAGCAAAAAAATTCCTGCATGGATAATCGGGATGTCTATTTTCGCTACGCTAATCAGCAGTGTAACTTTTCTGGCTTATCCGAGTGCGGCTTATGCAGGCAACTGGATTTTGCTTGTGCAAGGCTTGATGGTGCCGGTTGTTTTAGTGGGGATGATAGGAATCATTGTCCCGCTTTTCCGTCGGGTAATACGGTTGAGCGCTTATGAATATTTTGAAAGACGCTTCGGATTTTTTGCCCGTTTGTATAGTTCGTTAGCATTTTCGCTCACCCATTTTTCCAAGATGGGAACAGTGCTTTATCTGTTATGTCTGGCATTGAATTCCGTTGCCGGATTTCCGGTTTACACCACAATAATTATCGTCGGCTTATCCATTGTCGTTTTAACCTTGCTGGGAGGCATGGAAGCAGTCATCTGGATGGATTTGATTCAGGGTATTCTGCTGATAGTCGGCGGAGTGATTTGCTTCGGCCTTTTGCTTTTCATTCCCGACGGCGGCCCGGCTATGATAATCGGCAAAGCTTTCGAATGGGATAAAATAGGTTTCGGTCCTTACGCTATGGATTTTACCAAACTGACATTTATTGTAATGGTTTGTAACGGAATATTCTATGCCATCCAAAAATACGGTACCGACCAAACAATCGTGCAGCGTTATCTGACGGCGAAAGACGAGAAGGGTGCAAAAAAAGCGGCATTTATCGGAGTTTTCCTGAGCGTTCCGGTTTGGACTTTATTTATGTGCGTCGGAGCGGCTTTGTTTGTATTTTATCAGGTGACGCCCAATCCGCTACCGGAAGGCATCAAAGCCGATCAGGTTTTCCCGTTTTTTATGAAAACACAACTGCCGGTTGGCGTAGTCGGATTGGTTCTGGCGGCTTTGCTATCCGCTGCTATTTCGAGTCTGGATGCGGATATGAACAGCCTTTCGGCGGTTTGCGTACAAGATTATTACCAACGATTCAAACCGAATTGCACCGATAAACAACGTTTGCGGATGGGACGGCTTTTTGTTCTGCTTTCGGGTTTAGGCTGCATCGGGGTCGGTTTACTTTATGCTTCTTGGGAAGGCGAGGGTGTTCTGGGTATTGTGTTTGAACTTTATGCCATTTTCTCAGCGGGAATCGTCGGTATTTTCCTCTTGGGATTGTGCAGTAAACGCGCTAATAAACAAGGACTTTACATAGGTATTGTTGCTTGTATCCTGTTTACCGCCTATGCCGTGCTGACAAGTACGAAAATCGAAACCGGCGGTGGAAAACAGCTCATTCTCGACCTCGGAAGATACAATTTTCCGCATCACAAATACATGTTGGGCGTGTACAGTCATCTTATCGTGTTGATAGTCGGATATTTCGCAAGTTTTTTCTTCAAGTCCGAACTTGCAGATGACAGTTTGACGATTTACGGTTATTTTAAACAGTTAAAAGAAAAAAAGAAAAACGGATGAATGGTATAATTTTATATCAACCGCAAAAAATTGCTTTCGGAACGCAAGTTGTCCTGCAATTACCGGACGATTGCCGGCAAGCCGGTTACAGAAGGATATTGCTTCTTGCGGCCTTGCCTTTGTTGGATACAGCCAATCGCTTGGCGGCTTCTTTTGATGCGGAAACGCAGATCATCGAATATCGATTCGGTGAGCCGACTGTTGATTATTTCGACGGACTGTTGAACATTGCCGGCGAATTTCAGCCCGATTGTGTAATCGGAATCGGCGGCGGTAGCGTGTTGGATACCGCTAAACTGCTCGCCGCTCTGTGTGATAGCCGGCAAAACGTCCGGGAAATTTTCGGAAAGAATTTTTTGAAAGGAAGAAATTGCGGATTGATTTGTATCCCTACAACTTCCGGCACAGGCAGCGAAGTTTCACCCAATGCGATTCTGTTGGACGAAAGCAGCATGGAAAAGAAAGGCGTCATCAGTCCATACCTGATTCCCGACGTCTGCTACATCGACCCTGACCTGATGGTGGGGCTTCCCGCCCGCATTACGGCGGAAACGGCTATGGATGCACTTTCACACTGCATTGAGGCTTACACAAACAAATACAGTCATCCGGTAATCGACAATTATGCTTTAGCAGGTATCCGGTTGATTGCCGACAACCTGGAAATAGCTTATCACGATGGACAAAATATCGACGCTCGCGCTGCTTTGGCATTAGGCAGTATGTACGGCGGTTTGTGTTTGGGGCCGGTGAATACTGCTGCTGTTCATGCTTTGTCTTACGGTTTGGGCGGGAAATACCACATTTCGCATGGTTTGGCGAATGCGATTTTGTTGCCCGAAGTGATGAAATTCAATTTGCCGGCTTCACCGGATAAATACAGGGAAATAGCATTGGCTTTCGGTGCGGCCTCAGCCGGGGAAGGCATTGAAAAAATCAAAGCTTTGTCGGCCGCTTGCGGTATTCCGCAAAAACTTTCCGAAATCGGCATTAGCCGGTCGGATGTGGAAACTTTGGCCGATTTGGCGATGAAAGTAACGCGCCTGCTTGTCAACAATCCCAGGGAAGTAACAAAAGAAGACGCTATAGATATTTTTATGAAATTAGTAGTTAATAATTCGTAATTGATAATTGACATGAAGCCGATTATAGGAATCACCATGGGCGACCCCGCCGGCATCGGGCCTGAGATTATTGTCAAGTCGTTGAGCAATCCTGCCGTTTACGGCATTTGCCGGCCTTTGGTTTTTGCCGATGTGCAGGTGATGCACGATGCTTTGAGGATTTGCAAATCTTCACTGAATATCCATGCGGTAAATCAGATTGAAGAAGCACAGTTTGACTTTGGAACTATTGATGTTTTCGATTTAAATAATGTTGATTTACAGTCGATTGAATACGGGAAAGTTTCCGCCGCCGCCGGTCGCGCCGCTTTTGAATCCATCGTCAAAGTCATCGAAATGGCAATGGAAGGAAAAATAGATGCAACCGTGACCGCACCTATCAATAAGGAAGCGATTCATCTTGGGGGACATCATTTTTCGGGACATACGGAAATATACGCCCATTATACAAATACGGAAAAATATACCATGTTGTTGGCTGACGATGCTTTACGGATCGTTCACGCCACTACGCATCTGTCTTTACGTGAAGCCTGCGACCGGATTAGCGAGGAACGGATTTTTGACGTAATTCGTTTACTGCACGATGCTTGCGTACAGTTTGGCGTCGAAAATCCGCGCATTGGCGTCGCCGGACTGAATCCCCATGCAGGCGACGGCGGTTTGTTTGGCAATGAAGACAAAGGTATCATTGAGCCTGCCGTTCAAAAAGCGGTTGCTAAAGGATATAATGCAGAAGGCCCTATTCCCTCCGACACGCTTTTCCCAAAAGCCATACAGGGAAAATACGACGGTTGCGTGGCGATGTATCACGATCAAGGACATATTCCGTTCAAACTGGTCGGGTTCAAGTGGAATAATCAAACGCAATCCATGGAAAGCGTGAAAGGTGTGAACATTACGCTCGGCTTGCCGATTATCCGGACGTCGGTAGACCATGGTACAGCGTTTGAGATTGCCGGAAAAGGAATTGCCAATGAAGACGCGATGAGGATTGCGATTGAATATGCTGTTAAAATGGCTGTTAATAGAAAGAAAAACGAATGATTACGGTACTTGCGGACGATATTAGCGGAGCAGCGGAAATAGCGGGTATTTGCCTGCGTTACGACTTGCAAATCCATTTCGATTTCGATTTGGGTTTGGAACATATTCCTCAAACGGATGTGTGGATTATCGCGTCCGACACGCGCTCTATGTCCGAAACGAAAGCCCGCGAAAGGACATGGGAAATTGCCTATTTCCTGTCTTGCCATTGCGGACTTAACCCACGGTCTTCTCGTTTGGATTGGATGTTTAAAAAAATTGATTCGGCTTTACGAGGGCATATTATTCCCGAAATTGATGAATTGTTAAATCAAATTACTAAATATCAGGTTTTTATTCTTCCGGCGAATCCCGGAAACGGGCGAATTATCCGCGACGGCGTTTATTATATCAATGGACAACCCTTGGCTCAAACTTCGTTTGCCGATGATCCCGATTTTCCCGCAAAATCTTCATTGGTAAAGGAAATCATTCATTTGCCTGATAATGAAATGATTATTTTGCCTGATATTGTTGACGAAAAAGATTATTCCGATTATGCAAAGCAATTAACCCCGGATATTTTGCCGGCCGGCGCGTCTGCTTTCTTTGAAGCCTGTTTGCAAACGGTTTTTCCGGCGGTAAAAAAAACGGCGCGGCGCGAAACGCCCGAATGGGGGAAAAACAGGTTGATGATTTGCGGAAGTACGCACGAAGCAAGTTGGGATTTCATTCGGAAAGCGACGGATTTTGATGTTTTTGAAATAGCTGTTAATGAAGTAAATACGCTTCTTGAGAATTCGGAAACATTTGAAAATCGGTTGAAAGAGATACTACATGTTTTCAATCGCCGGAAACGGTTGATTGTCTGCACGGAAAGGAAAAAGGCTGATGCTGTTGTATCAGGGAAAATCAAATATTTATTGGCGGCAATCAGTAAATATTTGTTGGAAAAGACCCCGATAGAGGAACTTTTTATCGAAGGAGGAGCGACTGCCTATGCTTGTTTGGAGGCAAACGATTTTTTATCGCTCGTCCCGGTATATGAATACGCACAGGGAGTTGTCCGAATGGAAATTCCGGATCGGGAAAATTTACACCTTACAATCAAACCGGGCAGTTACAGTTGGCCGGAAAAATTAATTTGAAATACAAAATGAAAAAAACAATTTTGTCCGTTTTTACAGTATTAATGATAGCTTATGGTTGCTCGGGCAAACGGGAAGCGAACTTGCCTGTTGTATTTGAAATTGTTGCGGATACTTTGGATATAGGTCAATTAAATGATTGGCTCAAATTGAGAAACACAGAAGTTTCCGTTTATCAATGGAAAAACCATTGGGTTTTGTTTGGGACATTCGGCGATTTGGAAGCGGCGCAGGAAGAAATTGCACAACGCTATCCCGAAGCGGCCATTCACATATACGACAAGCCGTTTTACGAATTTAATCGCAAACAATGTGATAATCAAGATATTGCACCCGAATGGGAACACGTTATTATGACGGCCAATCTGGTCGCCGATACGGTTTTACAGCAAGAATACATGCACTATCACGCTCGTCAGCAGGAATTATTTCCCGAAGTGGCGCAAGGTTTCTGCAATGCGGATTTTCAACGCTTGCTCGTTTTCCGGCAAGGCCGTCAATTGATGTTGATTATCAGTATTCCCAAGGGTAAGACTTTGGATGAACTCAATCCGAAAACGACGGAAAATAATCCCCGCGTCGACGAATGGAACGCAATTATGTCTAAATATCAGGAAGGAATTGAAGGGACTGCACCTGATGAAACTTGGGGCAATTGCGAATTACGAATGATAAATTACGAATGACGAATAATGAAACAGACGAATTATCAATTATTTGATTTTCTTGACTTTGAGCCATCGCTCAACGGTAGCGACCGGCTCTGGCAGGCTTGTGTTCCCACTAAAATTGAGGAGCGGGAAGGCGATATTTTTGTCTCAATCCCGTTTCAAAAACAACATCATTCCAATGAAATAACACCCGATTTTTCAGTCGCTCCCGAAAATTATACTTTGAGAATTAAAGCATACGGTGAAAAAATCCTGAGAGTCTCCATTTCATTCGGCGACAAAATAGCCGAAACCTCAGAAATGCTCACACCCAACCCCATTTCCCATGCTACATTATCCATTCTACATACTCCTAATAAATGGCAGGTTCTCGACGAAAAAGAAAACACAAGAGCCGTCTTTGACTTTCAACCTCATCCGACGGATTGGTGGAGCGATTTGCAACCCGCGCCGCAACCGGCTTTGGGCTTGCGATTTTTTCCCGACGGCAAACGGGCTGTAAATTTAGTCGATTACGATATGTTTTCGCCTGCCCGCCACGACGCTTTCGCCTTGGCAATGGTAGAGAAAAACGGTAAGCCGCACCGGGCAACTTGTTCTTTCAAAGTAAAATCCGGCGAGTGTTTCATGGGAACAGGCGAACGATTTGCCAAAGCGGATTTATCGGGGCGGACGCTGCAATTGTGCAATCAGGATGGTCAGGGTGTGAATAACCGCCGGACATACAAGAACATACCTTTTTATTTGTCGACTGAAGGATACGGTTTGTTTTTGCACACAACCGCTTTTGCCAAATTTTCCTTAGCCGACCATTCGACGCGTTCGGCGCAAATCTTAACGGAAGAGCCGTTGTTGGATTTTTTCCTTATCGGCGGCGACACTCCCGAAGAAATCTTGTTTGGATACCGGCAACTAACCGGTTTTCCAACGATGCCGCCGCTTTGGAGTTTCGGCGTTTGGATGAGCCGGATGAGCTATTTTTCCGCCGATGAAGTAAATGAAATCTGCAACCGTTTGCGTGCGGAAAATTATCCCTGCGACCTCATCCATCTTGATACCGGTTGGTTTGAAACCGATTGGCTGTGCGAATGGAAATTCAACAAAGAACGTTTCCCCGAACCCGAAAAATGGATCAAAAACCTGAAAAATAAAGGTTTCCGGATAAGTCTCTGGCAATTGCCTTACATCGCTTACAACGCCGAACAATACGAAGAAGCCGTTCAAAACAATTACATTTGCCGGACGCAACGGAAAATGCGAGGAGCGTCCGATTTCAGCGTGCAGGATTATGCCGGCACGATTGATTTCACTTATCCGAAAGCCGTAGAATGGTACAAAAGTTTGTTAAAGAAACTCTTGGATATGGGCGTCGCCTGTATCAAAACTGATTTTGGCGAAGAAATTCATACGGAAGCCGAATACCATGCGATGCCCCCCGAAAAATTGCGGAATCTCTATCCTTTACTTTATCAGAAAGCAGCCTACGAAATCACAAAAGCGTGTACGGGCGAAGGAATTATCTGGGCGCGGGCGGCATGGGCGGGCTGTCAACGTTATCCTTTGCATTGGGGCGGCGATGCGGCCTCATCGTGGGACGGCCTGGCCGGATCGCTCAAAGGCGGATTACATCTCGGACTGTCGGGCTTTGCTTTTTGGAGCCACGATGTGCCGGGATTTCACAGTTTGCCCGATTTTATGAATAGCGTTATCGACGAGGAATTGTATGTCCGTTGGACGCAATTCGGCGTATTTTCTTCGCACATCCGTTATCACGGTTCGCACAAGCGCGAGCCTTGGCATTACCCCGCCATTGCGCCGATTATCCGCAAATGGTGGGCAATTCGTTATAAATTGATTCCCTACCTGATGGAACAAAGTAAAATAGCAACGGAAACGGGTTTTCCGGTATTACGCGCTTTGTATTTGCATCATCCCGAAGATAAGACTTGCCGCCACATTGACGACCAATATTATTTCGGCGAAAACATGTTAGTAGCGCCCTTGGTCAATCCCGGCGGGAAACGGGATGTTTATCTGCCGGAAGGCCGGTGGGTACATTTCTTTACGGGAAAAGTTTATGCAGGCGCACAATGGTTGAAAGGCTTGCAAACGCCTTTGGATGAGACGCCTGTTTTTGTGAAATACGGCGCGGCCGTTCCGGTTTATCCCGAAGCGGTTAATTGCACGGATGAAATGGATTTGAGTAAAACAATTTATGAAAGTTACCCCCCCCTATAAATTAACAACAGATGAATACTTGGAAAACAAATTTTGAAGAATCGAAAAAGCATTATTTAGACTGGTGGAACGGACGGGGAATTGTACTTTCCATGTGGGAACACCTTGAAAAAGAGGGTGCGCCTTATGCGGTTGTTTCCGCGCCGCCAAAGGCCAAAGACCCCTGCCAATACTGGTTCGACCCCGAATGGCGCGCCGGTTTCCTGAACTATCAAATGTCCCGCAATTCCTACAAAGCCGATATTTTGCCGGCGGCAAACACCCAATTGGGTCCCGGCTCGTTGAGCGCCATTCTCGGCGCGGAACTCGAAGGGCGGGAAGATACGATTTGGATTCGCGAAAAACAAAATTTCGACGGACAAATCACGTTCGACGAAAATAATCCCTGGTGGCGGCTGCACCTCGACTTGCTAAAAGCCTGTAAAGCAAAAGCGCAAGGCAATTATTTGGTTGGCTGTCCCGATTTGATCGAAGGGTTGGACATCCTGGCGGGACTGAAAGGTTCGGACAATACCCTGATGGATATGGTGATTGCGCCCGACGAAACCCTGCAACAGTTGCAAGCCGTCAATGATGCGTATTTCAAAGCCTTTGATCAAATTTATGATATTATCAATGAAGACGGGGAAATGGCTTTCTGTTATTTTTCGATATGGGGGCCGGGCAAGGTTTCCAAACTGCAATGCGATTTGTCTATTATGATTTCGGAAGAAGATTTCCGTACATTTGCGCTTCCTTTTCTTCGACAACAATGCGATAAATTGGACTATACGCTTTATCATCTCGACGGCGTGGACGCTATCCGTCATTTGGATGCTTTGCTCGAACTCGAAAACCTGAACGCTATTCAATGGACGCCGGGCTACGGACAACCGCAAGGCGGAAATCCGCAATGGTACGATTTGTATAAGAAGATTCTCGCCGGAGGAAAATCGGTGATGGCTAACTGGGTGCAGCCGAACGAATTGAAACCGCTTTTAGACAGCGTAGGCAATCAAGGTTTGCATATAAATATTGATTTTAAATCGGAACGGGAAATTGACGAAGCGTTAAGAATTGTGGAACAATATAGATAAAATCATGAAAAATATTATAGAACTTTCCGGTGCGGACATAACGATCATTTTGATTTACCTCGTCTTGCTGATTGCCGTTGCAATATGGGCAAGTTACGGCAAGCGGAACAGGTCGGGCAACATGTTTCTCGCCGACAAATCTTTGGGCTGGTTTGCCATCGGCCTCACGATGTGGGGTACAAACGTAGGCCCTTCCATGCTGATAGCCAATGCGAGCAGCGGTTACGAAAACGGCATTACGGCAGGGAATTTTTCGTGGTATGCATTCCCGTTCATCTGCCTTTTGGCCTTCGTGTTCGCCCCGCGTTATTTAGCGGCGAATGTTACCACTTTGCCCGAATACATGGGAAAACGTTTCGGCGCCGACACCCGGAAATACATCGCCTGGTATTCCATCATCACGATTCTGGTTTCGTGGCTGGGGCTGACTTTGTTTTCGGGAGGCATATTCATGGCGCAAATATTGGATTATCCTTTGTGGCTGTGTATCGTCATTTTAGTTTCCGTTTCCGCTTCATTCGCCATAGCGGGCGGATTGAAAGCCATTGCTTATACGAATGTCTATCAAATGCTTTTGCTGATTGGCGTATCGATTCTGCTTGCCGTGATGGCGATTGTGAAAGTAGGCGGCGTCGGTACGGTTATCGAAAAAACGCCTCCACACTATTGGAATCTGTTTCAGCCGCTGAGCGATCCTGATTTTCCCTGGTTAGCCATTCTGCTCGGTTATCCGATAATGGGCGTGTGGTTTTGGTGTACCGACCAATCCATGGTGCAATCCGTTTTGGGCGCCAAAAATCTGAAACAGGGGCAAATGGGCGCTAATTTCTGTGCATGGCTGAAAATTATTGATATTCCCCTGTTTATCGTTCCGGGAATTTTATGTTTCCTGCTTATTCCTACTTTATCCAATCCGACCGATTCCTATTTACAATTGGTGCAAAGCGTTTTCCCCTCCGGCCTGACCGGTTTGGTAGTCGTAATTATGGCGGCTGCACTGATTTCCACGATCGGAGCGGCTTTGAACTCCCTGAGCGCCGTTTATACGATGGATATTTATTTGAAAAATAATCCCGGAAAATCGGCGGCGGAATCCGTCAAAAAAACCGGACGGATTGTCGTCTTGTTCGGCGCTTTGATTTCCGTCTTTTTGGCTATTGGCATTACTTTTATACAAGGATTGAGTTTCTTTAATATTTTCCAGTCGGTTTTAGGCTTTTTAGCGCCGCCGATGGCTTCGGCTTTTCTTTTTGCCGTATTCGGGAAACGAACTTCGCCGAAAGCAATCAATTTGACGTTGACGGCGGGAACAATATTCAGTCTCGGAACAGGCGTTTTGTATTATGCCGGATATATTTTCCGGAGCTTGCATTTCCTCTACCTCTCGTTTTTGATTTTCATCGTCTTGGCGGCTTTTATCTTTGTTGTTTCGTTAACGGATAAAGCCGGAAAACGTTCCGAATCGGACTATAAACCGGCAATCGTAAATAAAAAGGTAAAAATCGCCTGGATTGTGCTTATTGTGATTATGTTTGCTTTGTACTTTATATTTAATGGACATTAAAAAAGATTTGATATGAGAACACGAATAACAGATGCGTTGAAAAGCGGAAAAATCCTGATTTCCGACGGCGCTTGGGGAACGATACTCCAACTAAACGGTCTGCAACCGGGCGAATGTCCCGAACTTTGGAACATTACGCATCCCGAACAGGTGCGTGCGATTGCCGAAAGTTACATCGCCGCCGGCGCCGACCTCGTAGAAACAAACAGTTTCGGCGGCTCTTGTTTTAAATTGGAACATTTCGGCTTGGCCGGTCGGGTAACGGAACTCAATGAAGCCGCCGCCCGCCTTTCGCGTGAAGCCGCCGGAAATGACAAATGGGTTATCGGCTCGGTCGGCCCTACCGGTAAAATGCTGGTGATGTCCGATGTGACGGAAGAAGAACTGTACGATGCTTTCAAAACGCAAGCAATCGCCTTGGAAAAAGGAGGCGCCGATGCCATTTGCATCGAAACGATGAGCGACCCGGACGAGGCGCGCATCGCCATCAAAGCGGCGAAGGAAAATACCGGATTGGAAGTGATTTGCACATTTACTTTCGATGCTGCCGGCGAAAACAATTTTTACACAATGATGGGCCTTACCCCTGCCCAAGCCGCACAAGCCGCACAAGCCGCAGGAGCAGACGTCATCGGCAGTAATTGCGGCAACGGTATCGCCAACATGATAAAAATCGTCGAACAGTTACGCGAAGCTGCTCCCGACATTCCCGTCATGGTGCAAGCCAATGCCGGTCTGCCCGAAATGAAGGACGGCAAAACCGTTTATCCCGAATCGCCGGAACACATGGCCGGTTTTGTCCCGGAAATCATTCGCGCCGGCGCCAATATCATCGGCGGATGTTGCGGAACAACGCCCGCACACATAGAAGCCATTCACAAAACAATCAAAAATGGAAGACTTACTAAATAAACTGCATAACTGTGTAGAATTTGGGAAAACGGATATCAATTCGCCTTATCCGCCGGATAGAAAAGGGCAGAAAGGCGCGCTCGAATACACGCAGGAATTATTGGAAAAAGGCGCAAGTCCGACAAACATCATGGAATTGGCTTTGATTCCCGCGATGAACAAAGTCGGCCGGAAGTTCTCGGAAAACAAAGTATTTGTTCCGCAAATGCTGCTTTCGGCGAAAGCGATGAACGTTTCCGTCCACCTCCTGAAACCCTATTTCCGGACAGGGGAATTGAAACGAAAAGGCGTTTTCATTATTGGAACGGTTTTCGGCGATTTACACGATATAGGCAAAAACTTAGTAGCGATGATGGTCGAAGGCGCAGGCTGGGAAGTTGTTGACCTGGGAGTAGATGTGAAACCCGAAAAATTTACGGAGGCTTTGCGGCAACATCCCGGCGCGGTTGTAGGACTTTCCGCTTTGCTCACAACAACGATGGTCAATATGAAACCGGTTGTTGATGCGATTAAAGCCGAATCGCCGGCGACGAAAATCATTGTAGGGGGCGCGCCGCTATCATCCGGGTACGCTTTTTCGATAGGCGCAGACGGATATGGGAAAAATCCGCAGGAAAATGTATTATGGCTGAATGCTATCGGATATGCAAAATAATGAATTTCAGACATACGGATACACGTTTAAGGAAGTAGGCCTTACTCCCGGGGAAATCGCTCGTTTCCTGAAAGTCGATCCTTCGGAAAAGGAACATCCGGCCAATGTTTTCATCCATGAAATTTTGAACAAATTACCGGATAATAAAGAAATTACCGGAGGGTACAGAATCCTGCCCGTCGACGATTTGAATGTAAAAGAAGGCCGGTTGGCGTGTAATAACGTGGAACTCAACCCGGGACGGCAGGTTAGTACCTGTTTGCAAAAATCGGAATACATCGCATTGTTTGTCTGTACGGCAGGCGACATTTTCACCGGTCTGACGCGCCGGTTCAACAGGCGCGGCGACAGCTTGGAAGCCTATATCACCGACGCGATCGGCTCATTGACGGTAGAAAAAGCCATGGACGGAATCCAATCGCAACTCGAAAAAGCAATGAAGAAACGGGATTTGCAGATTACCGACCGTTACAGTCCGGGTTATTGCAATTGGCCGGTTTCGGAACAAAAGGAATTATTTGCGCTTCTGGGTGAAACGCCTGTTCCCGTTTCCCTGACCGGAACTTGCCTGATGATACCGATTAAATCAATCAGCGGCGTCATCGGTATCGGCAAAGAAGTGCGGAAAAGCAAGTATGCTTGCGCCGTTTGCGGGGATGAAAATTGTATTTACATTAAAATTATAAAAAAATGAAAAAAACATTGTTATTCTGTATTGGAATATTTTGCATGACGTTTGTTTCCGCTGTCGATATTACAATATCGCCGGAAACAAAAAGCCTGCACGACGCTTTGCGTGAAGCCCGCGAACTGCGCCGTCTGGGGAAAGTCGCCTCCGGCGAAACGATACGCATCCGCATGAAAGGCGGCGTCTATCCTATGGACGAAGCGCTGTTTGTCCGCCCCGAAGATTCCGGAACGGAAAGCAGTCCCACGATTATAGAAGCTGTTGCGGGCGAGCAGCCGGTATTGAGCGGCGGCGTCCGCATCGAAAATTGGGAAAAAGAAGGAAAATATTGGACGGCGCAAGTTCCCGAACACAACGGTTTTCCTTTCCTTTTCCGCCAACTGTGGGTAAACGGCAAAAAAGCGGTACGCGCCCGCGACGTCGCCGATTTTGACGATATGCACCGGATCGTCAATGTCGATAAAGAAAAGCAAATCCTGTGGATTCCCGCCGAAGCCGTTTCCAAAATCAAATCGGCGGCAAACGGGGAGCTAATCCTGCACCAGATGTGGGAAATTGCAGTATTGCGGATTAAAAGCATTACCATACAAGGCGATTCCGCCGGAATTCGCTTCCACCAACCCGAATCGCGCATCCAATTTGAGCATCCCTGGCCTTCCCCCATGATGAAAGCGGGTTTTCATTCACCGTTTTACCTGACCAACATTCCGGAACTTTTGGACGAGCCGGGCGAATGGTTTTTTGACCGGAAAACGCGGAAACTGTATTATCTTCCTTTTCCCGAAGAAGACATGAAAACGGCGGAAGTGATCGCCCCCGTTTCGGAAAATCTGGTCAAAATCGCCGGAACTATCGACCGGCCGGTGCGGCATGTTTATTTCAAAGGGATTGCATTCCATCATACGACCTGGAATCGTCCTTCCGAACAAGGGCACGTGCCTTTGCAAGCGGGAATGTACTTGCTGGATGCTTACAAGCTCCACCCGCCCGGCGTACCCGGCAATCAAAACAAAGGCATCGAAAATCAGGCATGGGTAGGACGACCGCCGGCTGCTGTTGAAGTTGAATTTTCGCAAAACATCCGGTTTGAAAATTGTGTTTTTGAACATTTAGGCGCTTGCGGTTTGGATTTTATCGAAGGTGCGGCTTCCGACCGGACGGAGGCTTGCATCTTCCGAGATATAGCAGGCAACGGTATTCAGTGCGGCAAATTTTCCGACCTGGGCATGGAAACGCATCTTCCTTATTCGCCTGCCGATGAACGAGCCGTTTGTTCCGACCAATATTTTGCCGGCAACCTGATTACCGGTATCGGCAATGAAGATTGGGGCTGCGTGGGAATTGCCGCCGGATTCGTTCGTCGTATCCGGATCGAACACAACGAGATATGTGAAATTCCCTACACCGGAATCAGCTTGGGTTGGGCTTGGACAAAAACAGTCAATTGCATGGAAAAAAATCAAGTGCATGCAAATTATATCCACGGATACGCCCGCCATAATTACGACGTTGCCGGAATTTACACATTATCGGCTCAGGAAGGCGCACAAATCACCGAAAACCGGATCGAACGAATTTATAGACCGCCTTACGTCCACGACCCGAATCATTGGTTTTATCTCTACACCGACGAGGGAAGTTCGTTCATCACGGTCAAAAACAACTGGTGTCCCGAAGAAAAATTTCTGCAAAATGCCAATGGTCCCGGCAATATTTGGGAAAACAACGGTCCGATGGTTTCGGAGGATATTAAAAATAATGCGGGAAGGAATACGACCCCCCTGCCCCCTGAAGGGGGAGTCAGAGCGGCGAAATTGAATATTTACGCGCAGCAAGCAACCTGGATTTACTATCCGGGCGATTATGAAATTTGGCTCGGCAACGAGATGCAGAACCGACGCACCGAGCGCGGCGCATTTTATCCGCCTTTTTGGAAAATGGATAGCCATTACATTTTGGTGGAATTTTCCAAAACGCTGGATTTGAAAGAATCGGAAGAGGTTTCCATTTTTACGGAAGGACGGGCTAATATCAAATTAGACGGAAAAATATTTCCCGCCAATTTATCGGAAACCAAACTGACGATCCCCGCCGGACGACACCAATTGAACATCAAAGTGCATAATCAAGCGAATGTCCCGTCTATTTTTGTTGACGGAAAAACCGTTAAGTCGGATGATACATGGTTGGTCACCTACGGGGATAAAGAATGGATCGACGAGTCGGGAAAGGCTTCCGACACTTCTACCGGAACGGTTTATTTAAATGCCGGAAGTTGGAATTTCAACGATGCGAAAACGCCGCCGTCCGGATTCAGATTGGAAACAACACCGGCGTCGGCGGTTAAATCCGTAAAAAAAACCACCGGAACGTTGTACGATTTCGGCAAGGAAACTTTCGGTTATCCGATCTTTCACGGATTGAAGGGAAAAGGACATTTGAACATCTATTACGGTGAATCGGAGGAAGAAGCATTGTCAACCGAAACTTGCGAAACTTTCGATAAACAGGTTCTTGATTTTGAAAAAGCAAGCGATTGGACAACGCCCGATTCACGCGCTTTTCGTTATATTTTCGTGGAAAATGCACCGTTAACCTATGATTCCGTTTCAATGTTGTACGAATACTTACCCTTGGAATACAGAGGTAATTTCCGCTGCAACGACGAATTATTGAACCAAATACGGGATATTTCGGCATACACCTTGCACTTGACCACACGCGAGTTTTTTATCGATGGTATCAAGCGCGACCGCTGGGTTTGGAGCGGCGACGCCTATCAAAGTTACCTGATGAATTATTATTTGTTTTTCGATTCGCTTTCGGTGAAACGCACGATTTTGACTTTGCGCGGAAAAGACCCGGTTACAAGCCACATCAATACCATTATGGATTATACTTTCTACTGGTTTTTAGGAATTTATGATTATTACCAATACACAGGCGACCGGAAATTCGTCGAGCAAATTTATTCCCGCATGAAAAGCCTGATGGATTACTGCCTCTCGCGCAGGAACACAAACGGCATGATGGAAGGACTTGACGGCGATTGGGTTTTTATTGATTGGGCTGACTTTAAGATGAGCAAAACGGGCGAAGTCAGCTTCGAACAGCTTCTTTTTTACAAGAGCTTGAAAACCATGGCTTTGTTCGCAGAAATCGCAAATCAGCCGGAAGACAAAGAACAATACAGCCAATTAGCCGGGGATTTATACACGAAATTATTCACCGCTTTTTGGTCGGACGAAAAAGGTGCATTTATTCACAATCGCGAGAAAAACGTCCGTAGTGAACAAGTTACGCCTTTCACGAACATGTTTGCCGTGATTTTCAATGAATTGGATGAAACAAAAAAACAATCCGTCAAACAAAATGTGTTGCTCAATCCGCAGGCTTTGAAAATTACTACACCCTATATGCGTTTTTATGAATTGGAAGCCTTGTGTATTTTAGGCGAACACAAACACGTTTTGAACGAAATCCGAAGTTATTGGGGCGGAATGTTGAAACTTGGCGCCACCTCATTCTGGGAAAAATACAATCCCGAAGAAAAAGGAACGGAACATTTTGCTATGTACGGGCGACCTTTCGGCAAAAGCCTTTGTCACGCTTGGGGCGCGAGTCCGCTCTATCTGTTCGGCAAATACTATTTGGGCGTGAAACCCACTTCGCCCGGTTACGAAACGTATTCGATAGCGCCGAATTTAGGCGGTTTGCAATGGATTGAAGGCGATGTGCCTACACCCGGAGGAAAAATTCACGTCTATTGTAGTACAAAGGAAATACGGGTAAGAGCCGATAGCGGCACAGGCGTTCTTCGCTTTTCGAGCAAATCGGAACCGGTTTGCAAAGAAGGCCGTGTGATCGCCAAAGGAAACGGTCAATACGAAATGGAAATTTCCGAAAGTATAACTTATTCAGTTAAAAACATCCGATAATGTGAAATATAATTAACAGAATAAGCGCATAAATCCTGTTATCAAAAATAGAAAGATGAAACAGATATTTATAATATTAAGCATTATTTTTACAACAACCTTCTTGTCTTACAGCCAGGAAATGGTTTTACGCGGAACATGTATCGGCCTGCAAAAGCCCTATTACCTGCCCGGACGAACGGTGTATGAATATCCATATACGCCCGAAACTTTTCCCTGGTTTTATGACAAATCCTTGTGGATTGAATACCTGGATATGCTGGCAAAAAACAAGATGAATACTTTATACCTGTGGAACGGCCATCCGTTTGCTTCGTTGGTACGACTAAAAGATTACCCTTTTGCGGTGGAAGTCGACGACGAAACTTTCCGCAAGAACGAAGATATTTTCGCCTTCCTGACCGAAGAAGCGAAGAAACGCGGTATATGGGTCATTCAAATGTTTTACAATATCCTGACGTCAAAACCGTTTGCCGAACATTACGGTATCAAGACGCAAGACCGTTCCCGTCCCATCGACCCGCTGATTTCCGATTATACGCGCAAGTCGATTGCCGCATTTATCGAAAAATATCCGAATGTAGGCCTGTTGGTTTGCCTCGGCGAAGCCATCGACACATACGAAGACGACGTCGTTTGGTTTACCCAAACCATTATCCCCGGAGTAAAAGACGGACTGAAAGCCTTGGGACGGACAGACGAGCCGCCGATTGTAGTCCGCGCCCACGATACCAATCCCCAGATGGTCATGGAAGCCGCCCTGCCGCTGTACAAAAACCTCTACACAATGCACAAATACAACGGCGAATCGTTGACGACCTACCAACCGCGAGGCCCTTGGACGAAAATTCATCAAGATTTAAGTGCGCTCGGCTCGATACATATTTCCAACGTCCACATTTTGGCAAACCTGGAACCTTTCCGTTACGGCTCGCCCGATTTCATTCAAAAAAGCGTTCAGGCGATGCACAAAATACACGGTGCGAATGCTTTACATCTTTATCCGCAGGTTTCTTATTGGGACTATCCCTATACAGCCGACAAAACCGAGCCACGCCTGAAAGAGATTGAGCGGGATTGGATTTGGTATGAAGCCTGGGCGCGTTATGCCCTGAACGCCGACCGTCCCCGCGATGAAGAAACCGACTATTGGTCGAAGCGTTTCGACGACGTCTACAGTTGCGGCGAAGCGGCCGGCAAGTACATGCTCGACGCTTATGAACAATCCGGCGAAATCGCCCCGAAACTCCTTCGCAAATTCGGCATTACCGAAGGCAATCGGCAAACGCTTTTGTTGGGAATGTTCATGAGTCAATTGGTCAACCCCGCCAAATGGAAAGTATATCAGGGATTTCATGAATCATGCGGCCCGGAAGGCGAAACCATTTTACAATACATGAACAAAGAATGGAACGGCGAGCCGCACGCGGGCGAATTACCCTTGCAGTTGGCCGCCGAAGCGGTTGCGCATGGAAACGCCGCTGTGGAAGCCATTGAAAAAGCCGCTCCTTCCGTCGGCAAAAACATGGAAGAATTTGCCCGTCTGAAAAACGACATGTATTGTTATCAGGCATTTGCACTTTATTTTGCCGAAAAAGTGAAAGCCGCTATTTCTGTCTTGCAATACGCGAAAAACAAAGACATAAAGGATTTGGAAAAAGCAATTCCCCTGATTGAAAAAAGCCTCGTTTACTATCGCCGATTGGTTGATCTGACCAAAGATACTTATTTGTACGCCAACAGTATGCAGACTGCCCAACGCCGGATTCCAATCGGCGGCGACAACGGGAACAACAAGACTTGGGAGGAACTTTTGCCTTTGTACGAAGAAGAATCGGCCAACTTCAAAAAGAATGTCGCTTTTCTGAAACGGTACGGAAGTGCGGACGAACTTCGCCCTTCGCCCTTCGCCCTCCAACCTTCCGCCCATATACAAAATGACTCCGCGTGCCATATAGATTCTTATTCGCTTCGAAAGGGGGAAAAAGTCTTTTCGGATAAAGAATTTATTATCAACGATTTTGCCGAAGAATTAAAAAACCTGCGGCCGCTACGTTTCGCTTTGGACAAACAGGCGACGGAAGGCACAAGCCTTTCCTTTGAATGTAAACAACCGGCCAGTCTGCTGGTTGGTTATCTGAATACCGAACGGAAAGAGTTTGCCAAAGCGCCGACCCTGGAAACCGACGCCGGCGCCAATCAATACGGACAGGGCGACGTGAAAATCGCCAATGCGATGGACATTGCCGGTCGCGGTACGGTAAACATCCACAGTTACGCTTTTCCGAAAGGAAAACATACCTTGAATCTCGGTAAAGGCGGTTTGCTCGTATTCGGTTTTGTCGACGCCCTGCAAACGCTTCGACCGCACAATGCGGGTATCGGCGCAACGGACGTTGCAAGCTCGGTGGATTGGTTGTTTTATTGAAAAAATAATACCCCCAGCCCCCGAAGGGGGAGTTGGGACAGCAAATATAAACATGTACGGCAGTCCCCCTTTAGGGGGTAAAAAATAGTAATATGTTAAAAAAAATACAACGGCAATTTGCAAGGATAAGCCTGATGACTATCGGCTACATCCTCTCTTTATCATTTGCGGCGGCTCAAAAGCAGATACCGCCGGCGGTCATGCAATCTGTCTACGACGAAATCAAAACGCCGTACAAATACGGTTTGGTACTCGCCCCTTCCGACAACCGGCGCAAAATCGACTGCCCGACAATTTTCCGCAAAAAAGACAAATGGTACATGTCCTATCTCGTTTACGACGGAAAATCCGGTACGGACGGCCGCGGTTACGAAACCTGGCTCGCCCAAAGCGATGATTTACTGCATTGGACAACTTTGGGAAGAATCCTGTCCTTTCCGGAAGAAGGCAGCGGACGTTGGGACGAAAACCAACGCGCCGGTTACATCGCTTTGATTGATTATCAGTGGGGCGGAACTTACGAAACGCAAAAATTCGACGGAAAATATTGGATGTCCGGTTTCGGCGGCGCAGGCCGCGGTTACGAACAGGGAATGTTGCATGTGAGTATGGCTTTTACTTCGGGCGACATTACCCATGCCCATGAATGGCAAACGCTTGATAAACCGGTGCTTTCACCTTTGGACGAAGACAGGGGTTGGTGGGAAAACATCACGCAATACAAATCCACGGTTTTATGGGATAAGAAAAAAACTTTAGGCAAACCTTTCGTCCTGTTTTACAATGCCGGAGGAATTAATCCGGCAAACAACATCAAAGCCGAACGCATCGGAGTCGCCCTGTCTGATGATATGATACATTGGGAACGTTACCTCGGCAATCCGGTGGTGAATCACGAGGAAGGCATTACCGGCGACGCTTATATTCAGCAAATCGGCGATGTGTATGTGATGTTTTATTTCGGCGCATTCCGTAAAGACCGCCCCTACAAAGCGTTTAACACTTTCGCTTGTTCTTCCGATTTGGTGCATTGGACGGATTGGACGGGCGAAGATTTGATTGTCCCCGGTGAAATATACGACAACCTGTTTGCCCACAAATCTTGCGTAATCAAATGGAACAATACCGTTTACCATTTTTATTGCGCCGTCAATAAAAACGACCAACGCGGGATTGCCGTCGCCACGTCGAAAGACATGGGAAAAAGTTCGATCCGTTTCCCGAATGTTAAACCCGATTGGGAAAACGAAGCCGTCTTGCAAATCAATCGCGAGCCGGCGCGAGCCGATTTTATTCCGTTGGGTATGAATGATAGCGCCGGCGTAGAAACCTTGCACGCAATGCCTCTACAAAAGGAAAAATCACCCTGGTATCAAAACCTTAACGGTAATTGGAAATTCCATTGGGTATCCGAACCGGCCAAACGCCCGGTCGATTTTTACCGTACCGATTTTGACGATTCGGATTGGAAAACAATCTCGGTACATGGAAATTGGGAAATGTACGGTTACGGAACGCCGATTTATGTCAGTGCGGGTTATCCCTTCCGCATAGATCCGCCACGGGTAACTTCCGAGCCGAAAAAAGAATATACTTCCTACGCCGAGCGAAATCCTGTCGGCTCGTACCGTTATCATTTCCCCTTGCCGGAAAAATGGGAAAACCGCCGTGTATTCATTCATTTTTCGGGCGTCCGGAGCGCTTTTTATCTATGGATTAACGGCGAAAAAGCCGGTTACAGCCAAGGAAGCATGGAGCCGGCCGAATTTGATATTACCGCCTTTGTAAAGAAAGGCGAAAATCAACTTGCGATAGAAGTATATCGTTGGTGTGATGGAAGTTATCTCGAAGACCAGGATATGTGGCGCATAAGCGGAATTCACCGCGAAGTTTACCTCTACTCAACAGACGACGTTCGCATAGCCGATTTTGCCGTTCGTACGGTTTTGGAAAACAACTATCAGGATGCGGTTTTGCAAATCAAACCGGAACTGAAATCCTACAACCATCGTTCGTTAAAAGGATGGACTATTGAAGCGCAATTATACGATGCGGAGCGACAGCCGGTATTCGCAAGCAGCCTTAAGCAAGACGCCCAACCGGTGTTGAATGTCGATTACAAAGCCGATGTGTTGAACGAACGGACGCCTCAGCGCGGGATGCCGAAATTCGCATGGCTCGAAGCAAAAATCAAAAATCCTTTGAAATGGACGGCCGAAACGCCGCATTTATATACGCTTGTGCTGAACCTGACGGACAATAAAGGTAAAATAAAGGAAAGCGTCGGCTGCAAAGTTGGTTTCCGAAGCGTCGAAATCAGCGACGGACAACTGCTGATCAACGGCAAACCGGTTCGTCTTCGCGGCATTAACCGGCACGAACATGATCCTGCAACCGGGCAAACCGTTTCTTTGGAACGGATGAAACAGGATGTCCTTTTGATGAAACAAGCGAATATCAATGCGGTGCGTACTTCGCATTATCCGAACAATACGCAATGGTACGAACTTTGCGATGAATACGGCATTTATGTCTTTGATGAAGCCGATATTGAGGAACACGGTTTGCGCGGTTTTTTGGCCAACCGGCCCGAATGGTTGCCCGCATTCATGGACAGGACGGTGCGCATGGTAGAACGCGATAAAAATTACCCTTCCGTGATCGCCTGGTCTTTGGGGAATGAATCGGGCTACGGCGCCAATTTTGCGGCGACGGCGGCCTGGATAAAGGCTACAGACCCCACACGCTTCGTTCATTACGAAGGCGCTCAAGACTATCCGCGAGACCCTAATACGGTAGACGTTATCAGCCGTTTTTACCCTCGTGTGATGGAAGAATATCTGAATCCGAACATTCCCGAAGGCGAAAATAAGGAACGCGCCGAAAACGCCCGTTGGGAACGCCTGTTAAGCATCGCGCAAAATCCCGCCGACAATCGGCCGGTTTTGACGAGCGAATACGCGCACAGCATGGGTAATGCACTCGGAAACCTCAAAGAGTATTGGGATGAAATTTATTCCGGCAAGCGGATGTTGGGCGGTTTTATCTGGGATTGGGCAGACCAGGGTTTATACAAAACAAACGAAAAAGGCGAACGTTTTTTGGCTTACGGCGGCGATTTCGGCGACAAACCCAATCTGAAAGCTTTCTGTTTCAACGGTATTGTTTTTGCCGACCGGACGCTTTCGCCCAAATATTTTGAAGTGAAAAAAGTGTATCAACCCGTAAAAGTAGAAGCGAAAAAATTGGATTTCTATCATGTTTCGCTTACTATTACAAACCGGAATCATTTTCTGAATTTGAACGAATACGAAACGCGTTGGAAATTAACTGAAAACGGAAGGATTATACAACGCGGAACGCTTCCCGATATAGATATTCCGGCAGGCGAAACGAAAGACATTTCGTTTTATTTAAATAAATTCGGCATTAATCCGGCTTCCGAATATGGGTTGAAAATCAGCTTTCATTTGAAGAAAAACGAATTGTGGGCGAATAAAGATTATGAAGTCGCTTTCGAGCAATTGTGTTTTGTGCAGGGGCAAAAGGCAAAAGGCCAAGGGCAGGCCGCGCAAAGTATAAAAACAGAAAAGAACGGCGATAAAATCACCATAAGCGGAAAAGATTTCAAATTCATCTTTGACAACCGGCAAGCTACGTTTACTTCTTTGCAATACAAAGGCAAAGAAATGTTGGTTTCTTCCCCGATTTTCCAAGGCTACCGCGCACCGACCGACAACGACGCCGGTTTCGGCAACTGGCTGGCGAAAGATTGGAAGGAAAACGGTTTGGACAGTCTGAACAGACAGGTTGTTTCGTCTCTTTGCACTGTCGAGTCTTCGTATTTACAGATAAAAACCGTTGCGGAAAGTCATGCGAAAAACGGGAAATTCATCCATGAATGTGAATGGACGATTTACGGCGACGGCGTAATCGAAGCCGACAATCGTTTCACGCCTTCGGGCGATTTGCCGGAACTGCCGCGTCTGGGCGTCGTCATGGCGCTTTCGGGCGATCTGGAACAATTGGAATGGTACGGACATGGTCCGTACGAAAATTACAGCGACCGGAAAACAGCTTGTCCGGTAGGCATTTACAAAAGCGTGGTTACGGAGCAATACGTTCCTTATCCGCATCCGCAGGAAACAGGCAACAAGGAAGACATTCGCCGGCTGGAACTCAGCGACAAGCAGGGAAAAGGGTTAAAATTCACCTGCCTCTCAGGGAAAATGTCCGGCTCGGCCTTGCATTTCACGGCTAACGATTTGGATGTTGCAAGCCATGCTTATCAACTCACACCGCGGAAAGAAGTCATTCTTTCGCTCGATGCGGCGATGTTAGGCTTAGGCAACAGCAGTTGCGGGCCGGGTGTTTTGAAAAAATATGCGATTCCGAAAGAAACGCATCAGTTAAAATTTAAAATAGAAAAAATAAAATGATTATCCTGTTATTCACTTGTCTACTCCTCAACTCACTAACTTGTTTGTCCCAAACAACCGAGATAAGGTACCTTTCCGGCAAAGGCTACGACGACGCCGTACTTTGGGAGTTTGAATGTACCGGCGGACGCAACAGCGGCGTCAAAACAACGATACCTGTGCCGTCCTGCTGGGAATTGCAAGGTTTTGGAACATATCAGTATGGAATGCCTTTTTACGGTAAGGCAAATCCTCCGGGCGTCGCCGACGAAAAAGGCAAATACCTCCACCGTTTCAAATTACCCAAAACATGGGAAGGTAAAATCATCCGCATCGTATTCGAAGGCGTGATGACCGATTGCGAAGCGACCATCAACGGACGCAGTTGCGTCAAACTGCATCAGGGAGCATTTTACCGCTTTAAGAGCGACGTGACCGACCGTATTTTTTTCGGCGACAAAGAAAACGTGTTGGAAGTGACCGTGAGCAAAGAATCCGCTAATCCGAGCGTCAATCTGGCGGAGCGGCGCGCTGATTATTGGAATTTCGGCGGTATCTTCCGCCCTGTTTTCGTAGAAGCCATTCCACCGCAATTTATTGATAGAACGGCCATTGATGCAAAATCAGGAGGTAATTTCCAAGCCGAAGTATTTTTAGGATCAGCCATAAACAGCCCTGCAAAAATAAGGCTCAAAATCACCGATTCCAAAGGAAATTCCATAGGAAAAGAAACCGATTTTCCCATACCTCCCGGCTCCGACAAACTAATCATACCCAATCATACATACGGTGCATGGGATAATTCTGTGCATAGGCAAAAGGGCGAAGGGCAAAGTATAAATCAAAGTAAAGATTGGACACCTGAAACGCCCGAACTCTACTATGCGGTTTTTTCCCTGATAAGCGGGAACAAGGTTTTGCACACCGTCAAAGAGCGCTTTGGATTCCGCACCGTAGAGGTTCGTCCCGGCGACGGTTTTTACATCAACGGGCAAAAAGTAATGATTCGCGGGATAAACCGCCACAGTTTCCGCCCCGAAACCGGACGAACGCTCAGCAAAGCGGCCAATTACGAAGATGTAAAACTCATTAAGTCGATGAACATGAACGCCGTTCGCTTGTCGCATTACCCGCCCGATCCCGACTTTCTTGACGCTTGCGACGAATTGGGCTTATATGTGATGGACGAATTAGCCGGCTGGCAGGGCATGTACGACAGCAATGTAGGTAAAAAATTGGTTCGCGAGATGCTTGTCCGCGACTTGAATCATCCTTCGATTGTCTGGTGGTCGAACGGTAACGAAGGCGGACATAATCTTGAATTGGACAAGGAATTTGCCGCAATTGATTTACAGCAGCGCCCGGTGCTTCACCCGCAAAAAAACTTCGGCGGATTTGAAACCATGCACTACCGTTCTTTCGGTGAAAGCCAGGAATACATGCGAAAACCGGAAATATTTATGCCCACCGAATTTCTGCATGGTTTGTACGACGGCGGACATGGCGCGGGATTGTTTGATTATTGGGAGATGATGCGCAATCATCCGCGTTGCGCAGGCGGCTTCCTGTGGGTGCTTGCCGATGAAGGCCTTATCCGCACCGACCAAAACGGACGGATTGATAATGTAGGAAATTACGGTCCGGACGGCATTGTCGGACCGCATCACGAAAAAGAAGGCAGCTACTATGCGGTGAAACAAATCTGGTCGCCGGTGCAAATCACAACTGCCACGTTGCCCGAAAACTTTGACGGCTCTTTGCCGGTTGAAAACCGTTATGACTTTACCGATTTGAAAGATTGCCGTTTTGTCTGGTCATTAAAAAACTTTGATAATCAAAAAGAAACCGTTGTAAAAACCGGTGAAGCAAAAATGATACTGCCTCCTCATGCTTCGGGAAATCTGAAAATTGATTTACCCGCCGGTTGGGAAAATGCAGATGCGTTATATGTGACGGCTTATGATCCGTTTGGGGAGAAGTTGTGGACTTGGGGTTTTACTCCCCTTACCCCTCGGCTCCCTGAAGGGGGAGTGGGGGACGGTATTGATAATCTCACTACAGCAAAAGTCCCCTCCAGGGAAACAACGTTCGGCGTTAGCCAATTTAGGGGTAATTTAGAGATAAAAGAAACCGACAAAACCCTGATTATCAAAGTCGGAACAACATCCTTGTTTTTCGACAAACAAACCGGAAAACTGAAAGAAGTAACAGAAAGCAAACAAAAATTTCCCCTCGCCGGCCCTGAATTTATCGCTACCCGTCGCGGCGACCGTTCCATGGACGGGTATTACAATCACGATGATAAGGAAGCCCGGAGCAAAGAACGGATTTATAACGACATTTCGGGCGAAAGCCGTTTGCTTGGTTTTGAGTGCGGCGCATCGGACGACAGTATTGTTGTAACTGCCGATTATTTCGGCAATTTACGTCAAACGCGGTGGGTCATTAAGCGAGATGGCAGTATTCGTTTGGACTACGCTTATCAATACGACGGAATCGTGGAATTAGCGGGCGTTCGTTTTGATTATCCCGAAACATCGGTCCGGTCGAAACGCTGGTTGGGCGATGGGCCTTACCGGGTATGGCAGAATCGTTTACAAGGCGTTAAATTCGGGATTTGGGAAAACGGGTACAACGACCCTGTACCCGGCGAAACTTTCAATTATCCTGAATTTAAAGGCTACTTTTCCAACTGGAAATGGCTGACATTGCACACGACGGAAGGCAAATTTTCCCTGAGTAACGGCGATGTCAATTCGTATCTGGGTGTATATACTCCGCGCGACGGACGCGACGCATTGCTCTATACCTTGCCCGAAAGCGGGATAGCTATTTTGAAAGTCATTCCGGCAGTTCGCAATAAGGTCAATACGACCGATTTGATTGGGCCTTCTTCGCAGGCGAAATGGCTTTCCGGTTTGCAAAAGGGAAGTGTTTATTTATGGTTTGAGTAATTAAAAAAACTTGAAAAATGAAACAACTTTTATTATTAGGAATTATTTTTTCTTGCAACATAGCGTCGGCGCAATTAGTCAATACTTCGCAAAGCCCCTACGCAAGGCTGATGAGTATAGGCTTAGGCGATGTGAAATGGACGCAAGGCTTTTGGGCGGAAAGGTTTGATATTTGCAAAAACACGATGTCGCCGGAGTTGTTGAAAACCTATATGGACGAACATATTTCCCATTCGTTTGAGAATTTCAGGATTGCAGCGAGGTTGGCGGAAGGTTCTCATTCCGGGCCGCCTTTCCACGATGGCGATTTGTACAAGGCGTTTGAATCATTAGCGAGTTTGTTTGCCGTAACTCACGACGCCGATTTGGATAAGTTGATGGACGAAATTATCGCAGTGATTGCCGAATCGCAACGCAAAGACGGTTATATTCATACGCCGGTGGTGATTGAAGAACGCAAAAATTCCGGTAAGGAACATGCTTTTGCCGACAGGCTGAATTTTGAAACCTACAATATGGGACATTTGATGACGGCCGCTTGCGTACATTACCGCGCTTCCGGAAAGCGGACTTTGCTTGATATAGCTATCAAAGCAACCGATTATTTGTACGCATTTTACAAAAATGCGTCGCCCGAATTGGCGCGGAACGCCATTTGTCCTTCGCATTACATGGGTGTTGTGGAAATGTACCGCACCACACGCGATCTCAAATATCTCGAACTTGCGAAAAGTTTGATCGACATTCGCGGTTTGATGGAAAACGGTACGGACGACAATCAAGACCGCATTCCGTTCCGGCAACAAACCAAAGCGATGGGACATGCCGTAAGAGCCAATTATTTATATGCCGGAGCGGCGGATGTTTACGCCGAATCCGGGGATACGTCTTTGTTGCGTCCGCTCAATCTGATTTGGGATAACATGACGAACGCCAAAATGTACATCACCGGCGCTTGCGGCGCTTTGTACGATGGCGTTTCGCCCGACGGAACTTCCTACAAACCCGTAGAGATACAAAAAACGCACCAATCTTACGGACGGGATTTTCAGTTACCCAACAAAACCGCACACAATGAAACTTGCGCAAACATCGGTAACTTGCTGTGGAATTGGCGAATGTTTCTCATTACCGGCGAAGCCAAATACATGGATATTGTCGAATTGACTCTGTACAACAGCATTTTATCCGGCGTCAGCTTAGACGGTCGCGATTTCTGTTACACCAATCCGCTGAGTGTTTCGGAGCAATTTCCCTATCAACTTCGTTGGTCGGGCGGGCGCGTTCCCTATATTGCTTTGTCCAACTGTTGTCCGCCCAATACCGTACGCACGATTTCCGAAGTTCAAAACTATGCTTACAGTTTGTCGGAAGACGGTATTTGGGTGAATTTATACGGAGGAAACGTATTGAATACGACGACGAAGAAGGGCGAAAAAATTCAAATCACTCAAACAAGCGATTATCCTTGGGATGAAGAAGTTACGCTTACTTTCAATAAAATGCCCGGGAAAAACCTTGCCGTTTATCTTCGCATTCCCGGCTGGTGCAAAAATGTTTCCTTATCGGTAAACGGCAAGCCGGAATTTCAAAACAGCCGCTCCGGAAGTTATGTGAAATTAGAACGCACATGGAAAGCCGGCGATAAAATAAGCCTTACGCTTTCGATGAAACCTGTGTTGATGGAATCCAATCCTTTGGTGGAAGAAACGCGGAATCAGGTTGCCGTCAAAAGAGGGCCGGTCGTTTATTGTTTGGAAAGCCCGGATCTACGGGAGGGACATGTTTTTGACATTACGCTTCCGGTAGATATTCAATTGATTCCCAAAGAAGCGAATATCGAAAGCAGCCGTTTCATCGTTTTGGAAGGATTGGCGCGAATTAACGGGAATACGCAATGGGACAATACTTTGTACCGGGAAATAAAACCGGCGGACAAACACACGCCTGTCCGGTTGATTCCGTATTATGCTTGGGGAAATCGTGGAAAATCGGAAATGACTGTTTGGATGAATGTAAGAAAATGAAAAAATACTTATTTATAACAACGGTTTTTTATGTGCTGAATATAAACAACTTATCGGCACAAAATTTAGAGGAGCTTTGGCGACGTCCACCGGAAGAATCCCGTCCGTGGACCTTTTGGTATTGGATGGAAGGTGCGGTGAGCAAGGAAGGAATCACCGCCGACCTCGAAGCCATGAAAGAAATCGGCTTAGCGGGCGCCTACCTGATGCCGGTAAAAGGCGTTCCCGAGAAACCGTTTATCACGCCGGTAGTCGAACAACTAAGCCCCTTGTGGTGGGAAATGGTTGATTTTGCTTTCCGCGAAGCCGACCGGCTTGATTTCCGGCTTGCTTTTCATGTCTGCGACGGATTTGCCTTAGCCGGAGGACCCTGGATCACACCCGGACTGTCGATGCAAAAAGTGGTTTGGGCGCAAACTACCGTATCGGGCGGTAAAAAAATCGATATTCAATTACCCCAACCGGAAAGTTATCAGGATTATTATGAAGACATTGCGGTGTTTGCATATCCTTCGCCTGCGGGCGACGGTATTTCGTCGGAAACAGTTCCGAATGAATTTTCAACGAATTGTAATTTCCTTATTGATCATAAAACCACGTCAACTTCCATCCGAGGCGAAGAACCTTGTTGGATACAATATGCTTTTGACGATCCGTTTACCTGTCGATCTGTCCAGGTGAAACCTTTGGGCAGGGATTTCCAGTCGCAACGGCTGATTATCGAAACAAGCGACGACGGCGTGGATTTCCGTCGTCACACACGTTTAGAGCCGCCGCGGCAAGGTTGGCAAAACTACGATATTCCGGCTACCTATTCCATTCCGCCGGTCACCGCACGCTATTTCCGTTTCCTTTACGACCCCGAAGGTACGGAACCAGGGGCGGAAGATTTGGATGCCGCCAAATGGAAACCATCGTTGAAATTAGAACGGATTACCCTGCTTTCGGAAGCGCGGATTCATCAATACGAAGGCAAAAACGGCCAAGTATGGCGTGTAAGTCCTTGTACAACAGAGGAGCAAATTCCCGGTGAACTTTGCATTGACCGGAATGAAATCAGAGACGTCGGTTCCTTCGTCAAAAACGGACGTTTGCAGTGGGACGCTCCTGCGGGACAATGGACGATTTTACGAATGGGACATACTTCGACCGGCCATACCAATGCTACCGGAGGGAAAGGCGCCGGCTTGGAATGTGATAAATTCAATCCCGAAGCAATTCGTTTGCAATTCGGCTCATGGTTCGGCAAAATGGTGGAAACAATAGGAAAAGAGCGGGCTGCGCGCGTTTTGAGGATCTTCCATGTAGACAGTTGGGAATGTGGCAGCCAGAATTGGTCGCCGGTTTTCCGCGAAGCGTTTAAGAAAAGAAGAGGATACGACATGACGGCTTATTTACCGGTCATGGCAGGCATTCCCGTCGAAAGCGTGAAAACTTCCGAGAAAGTATTGCACGACGTCCGGCAGACAATTTCCGAACTTGTTACGGATGTGTTTTACCGGATTTTGCAGGAAGAAGCGCACAAGAAAAACTGTTCGTTCAGCGCCGAATCGGTTGCGCCTACCATGGTGAGCGACGGAATGGCGCACTACCGGAATACCGACGTCCCGATGGGTGAATTCTGGTTTGAAAGTCCGACGCACGACAAACCGAACGATATGCTCGACGCAATTTCCGGCGCGCATATTTACGGAAAAAAGGTGATTCAGGCGGAAGCGTTCACACAGTTACGGAGTACGTTTACCGAACATCCCGCCCGTCTGAAAGCCTTGCAGGACAGGAATTACGCTTTGGGCGTCAACCGTTTGGCATATCACGTCTATACGCTCAATCCCTGGTTGGACAGGAAACCCGGTATGACGCTCAATGGTATCGGTTTGTATTTCCAACGCGACCAAACCTGGTGGAAACAGGGACGCGCCTGGGTGGATTACGCCCAACGTTGTCAAGCCTTGCTGCAATTCGGTAAGCCGGTCGTGGACGTCGCTGTGTTTACCGGCGAAGAAATCCCGAGGCGAGCTATTCTTCCCGACCGTTTGTTGCCTTTTATACCCGGCATTTTCGGCAAAGAAAAAGCCCGACAAGAACGGATACGAATGGAAAACAAAGGACTTCCCATCCGGCAAATGCCTGCGGGTGTGAGTCATTCGGCAAATATACTCCGTGCGGAGGACTGGATTAATCCCTTGCGGGGCTATGCTTACGACAGTTTTAACCGCGACGTTTTGTTGCAGGCGAAAGCGGAAAACGGGGAAATCGTTTTTCCTTCGGGAATGAAATACAAGGCGATTATTATCCCCGGTAAGCATCCGATGCAACCCCATCCGGAAAACATTTCTTCCGAAGTAAGCCTGAAAATCAAGGAGTTGGCAGCACAAGGCGTAAAACAAATACCTCTGTTTTTCGATGAAGAAACTTTCGATTCGGTAGGAATTGAACGTGATTTTATTGTTACGGAAAATACGCCGGAATACGCGGGTGGAATTGCTTACACGCATCGCCGACAAGACGATACGGATATTTATTTTGTTTCCAATCAATCGGATAGCTTACGAAACCCTGAAATCTCGCTGCGCGTATCGGGAAAAAGACCTGAAATCTGGGATCCTGTTACCGGAACAAGTCGTTTCGCCGAACAGTGGCGGCAGGAAAACGGAAGAACTGTTTTGCCGCTTCGGTTGGACGCTTACGAATCTTTGTTTATTGTTTTGCGCCAACCGGCGGCAAATAGCGAATCCATCGCAAACCCTGTCTTTCCCGCACTTTCTACCGTTTTGACCCTTGCTTCGCCGTGGACTGTCCGTTTTGACGCCGAAATGCGGGGGCCGGAGCAACCGGTTGTATTTGATAAACTTATCGAATGGAATGAAATTTCCGATGAGAAAATCCGTTATTATTCGGGAACAGCCGTGTACGCCAATGCTTTCCAATGGAAAGAAGCCTCCGGCGGAAAATATTTTCTTGAATTGGAAAACGTCTATAATCTCGCTACGGTGAAAATCAACGGAATTGATTGCGGAACAATCTGGACAAAACCCTATCGTTTAGACATTTCTCATGCTTTGCGGTCAGGTGAAAACCACATCGAAATCGAAGTTTGCAATACCTGGGCAAACCGGCTCATGGGCGACGAGCATTTCAACGCCGCCGGCGATGGTGGAAAAACATGGACGAACGCCCGTTACCGCCTGGCTGAAAAGAAACTTGTTCCATCCGGTTTGACCGGGGAAATAAAAATAGTAAAAACGGTGCAAATCCCTGATTATCATTTGATTTGGGATTCGCCAAGCGCAAATTCCGGCGAGAGTATGCCTTGCGGGGGCGGCGACATTGGCATGAACGTCTGGGTAGAAAACGGCGATGTGCTGTTTTATATAGCCAGTAGCGGGACATTTGACGAAAACAACTCGCTGCTCAAATTGGGGCGCGTGCGCATTCGTTTTTCGCCAAATCCGTTTCTTGGCGGCGCTTTCCGTCAAGAATTGAAGTTAGAAGAAGGCTGTGTAATCGTTCGCGGCGAAAAAGACGGCAAAAACTGTGAAATCCGTTTCTGGACAGACGTCTTCAATCCGGTTATTCACGTAGAAGTTTCCGGGAATCAAGCGCGTAATGCCGAAATTTTTTACGAGAGTTGGCGTCATGCCGACCGTCCGGTCCAAAAAGGCGAAAGCGATCAAACTTCTTACAAATGGGCGCCGCCGGAAGATTTGGTCACAAAAAAAGATATTGTTAATTTTGCAGGAAATAAAATACTATTTTATCATCGCAACGAAGGCGAAACGGTTTTCGATTTAACGGTGCGTCAGCAACAATTAGACAGCGTCAAACATTTAATATTCAACCCGTTGAAAAATCTGACTTTCGGTGGAATACTCGAAGCAAAAGATTTTGTTCCTGCCGGAATTTCAGCCGGAAAATATGCAAGCGCTGATTTTCGGGCTTGGACGCTTAAAAGTAATAAGAA
Organism: Dysgonamonadaceae bacterium; assembly: GCA_031271125.1. Lineage (GTDB taxonomy): Bacteria > Bacteroidota > Bacteroidia > Bacteroidales > Azobacteroidaceae > Azobacteroides. The sequence goes on along the minus strand of JAISWH010000072.1, from coordinate 11,229 downwards.
ATTGATTAATTGGCACTTAACGATAAAGCTGCATAGCGAACAAACCGAAAGTTTGTCGCAATGGAAACAGAATCTGCAAAAACCTGTCAAAAGCGATAAAAAGAAAAATTTGATGTGGTGGCGTGAGTTTTGGAATCGAAGCTTTATCCGCATCCATTCAAAAGACAGTACGGATATCGGCTTTGAAATCAGTCGGAATTACCAATTGTTCCGTTATATGCAGGCTTGCAATGCGTCCGGCGATTATCCTACGCGTTTCAACGGCGGACTTTTTACTTACGATCCGGAATATGAGGATATTTCGTTAAAATTTACGCCCGATTACCGGCGTTGGACGGGTGGAACGTTTACGGCTCAAAATCAGCGTTTGGTGTATTTTCCGATGTTGAAATCCGGCGATTTCGATGCGATGACGCCGCCGTTTGAATTTTATCGCCGGATATTGGAAACGGGTGAATTACGGAGCCTGGTTTATTGGAAGCATGGGGGTGCGGCTTTTACCGAACAAATTGAAAATTTCGGACTGCCCAACTTTGCCGAATACGGCGTGAAACGTCCCGCCGGCTACGATCCGGGTATGCAATATAACGCTTGGCTCGAATATCAGTGGGACACTTCGCTCGAATTTTGTCTGATGATTTTGGATAAAGAACGATACACAGGATCGAACATTTCGGAATATCTGCCGCTGATTGAAAGTTGTTTGAAGTTTTTCGACGAACATTATCAATACCTGGCAAGCAAACGGGGCGTCAAATCTCTCGATCAAAACGGGAAATTGATTCTTTATCCCGGCTCCGGAGCCGAAACGTACAAAATGGCTTATAACGCCACTTCGACCATCGCAGCGCTCAAAACGGTTACGGAACGTTTATTGGAACTTCCGGAGAATTATTTGGATACAACAAAAAGAAGTTATTTCAAACAATTTCTTGTCCGTATTCCCGATATCCGCACCCGCGAAATGAACGGGCATACTACCATCGCGCCCGCTTGGGTTTGGGAACGGGTGAACAATACGGAAAGTCCGCAATTGTATCCGGTATTTCCGTGGGGAATATACGGAATCGGCAAACCGGACTACGAAATTGCGCTCAATACCTATCTGTGCGATTCGGATGCGGTTCGTTTCAGAAGTCATGTGGGATGGAAACAGGACGCAATATGGGCGGCGCGCCTCGGATTATCCGAAGAAGCTGCAAAATGGGTTGTACTGAAACTGCAAAATTCCGGAAAACGCTTCCCCGCTTTTTGGGGGCCGGGTTTCGATTGGACGCCCGATTTCAATCACGGCGGCAGCGGAATGTTTGCCTTGCAGGAAATGCTGATGCAGACCGACGGACGGAAAATCCTTTTGCTGCCGGCATGGAAAACCGGTTGGGATGTGCATTTCAAATTGCACGCTCCCTATAACACGACGGTCGAATGTAAGTACGAAAACGGCGAAATCCGTTTGCTGAAGGTGAGTCCGGAGGAAAGAGAAAAAGATATTATTTTCAATAAATAAAATTATGAACTACAAAGAATTAGGAAAGACAGGAATGTTTGTTTCCAATCTAAGTTTCGGAGCCTCTTCGCTGGGAGGCGTATTTCACGAAGTGAAAGAAGCGGAAGGTATTAAAGCTGTTCACACCGCTGTCGATAATGGAATCAACTTTATCGACACATCCCCCTATTACGGCCACCTAAAGGCGGAAACAGTACTCGGAAAAGCGCTGAAAAATATCGAACGCGCGCGTTATTATCTGTCTACCAAGGTGGGACGCTACGGAAAAGACGGGAAAAACATCTGGGACTATTCGGCAAAACGGGTTACGGAGAGCGTCTTTGAAAGCATGGAACGGCTGAATGTCGATTATATTGACCTGGTTGAAGTTCATGATATTGAATTTGCCGACCTTGAATTGATTTGCAAGGAAACTCTTCCCGCTTTGGTCGAATTGCGCAAAAAAGGGATTGTTAAACATGTCGGAATCACAAATTTAACGCTTCTTCATTTGAAGTATGTCATCGACCATGTGCCTGCCGGAACGGTCGAAACCGTCTTGTCGTTTTGTCATTATTGCCTGAACGACGATGCTTTAACCGATTATCTGGATTATTTCGACGAAAAAGGAATCGGCGTTATCAACGCTTCGCCTTTTTCCATGGGTTTGCTGACCGAACGCGGTGCGCCCGATTGGCATCCCGCGCCACAACCTTTACGCGATATTTGCCGGAAAGCCGCAGAACATTGCCGGAGCAAGAAAAAATCTATCGAACAGCTTGCGATTCAGTATGCTACCGGCCATCCGAAAATTGCGACGACTTTGTTCAGTACGACGCGAGAGCAGGCGGTGTTGCAAAATATTCGTTGGGTGGAAGAAACTATCGACGGGGAACTTTTGAAAGAGACGCTTCGGATTTTGGAGCCGAGGCACAGAGATACGTGGTTGAACAGTTGATATGAAAGCAGTAAATATACAAAAAGAACATACCGCCGCACTTATCGAAAAAGAAATGCCGCAGATAAAAACGGGAGAAGTCCTGCTTCGAATCAAATATGCCGGCTTTTGCGGCTCCGACCTGAATACTTTTCTCGGAAAAAATCCGATGGTCGCATTACCGGTTATTCCCGGACACGAAATCGGCGCAGTCATTGAGGCCGTAGGCGATGGCGTACCCGAACATTTGCAGGCCGGTATGAATTGTACGGTCAATCCCTATACCCATTGCGGGTATTGCACTTCTTGCCGCAACAGACGTCCCAATGCTTGCCGGTACAACCAAACTTTGGGCGTGCAACGCGACGGCGCCATGGCGGAATTTATCACCCTGCCCTGGCGGAAAGTCATCGCCGACGACGGCATTTCGCCGAAACACTTTGCACTGGTTGAGCCGATGAGCGTAGGTTTTCATGCCGTATCGCGCGCCGAAGCGACAGATATAGATACGGTTATGGTCATCGGTTGCGGGATGATTGGCGCAGGAGCAATCGTTCGGGCCGCTTTGCGCGGAGCAGAAGTGATTGCCGTTGACAGGGACGACGACAAACTGGCTTTGGCAAAACGGCTGGGCGCCAAGCATACTATCAACTCCCAAACGGAAGACTTGCATCAAAAATTAGAGGAATTGACTCAGGGCAATGGTCCCAACGTGATTATCGAAGCGGTCGGTTCGCCGGCGACCTACCGGACAGCGATTGACGAAGTGGCTTTTGCCGGCCGCGTAGTGTGTGTCGGTTATGCAAAAACGGAGGTAGCTTTCGAAACAAAATATTTTGTGATGAAGGAATTGGATATTCGCGGTTCGCGCAACGCTTTGCCGGAAGATTTCCGGGCGGTGATTAAATATTTGAAGCAAGGCGTCTGCCCTGTCGATGAACTGATAAGCGGAATTTACAGACCCGGACAAGCGCAGGAGGCTTTGAGCCGTTGGGCTGAAAATCAGGGCAAAGTATTTCGTATTTTAATTGCTTTTTGACGATGGATTTTAAGATTATAGACGCACATGCTCACCTTTGGCTTTATCAGGATACGGAAGTCGAAGGCAAAAAAATTAAAACCCTGAGAAACGGCCGGTCATTGTTTATGGGCGAAATACGCCAAATGATTCCGCCTTTTATGATTGACGGACGGAATACGGCCGAGATTTTTCTGTCCAACATGGATTACGCGCAGGTATCGGCGGCCGTGATTACGCAGGAATACATCGACGGTCTGCAAAACGAATATTTGTGGGATGTGCAACAGAAATATCCCTCGCGTTTCCTTTGTTGCGGCATGGCGGATACGCGTTTGCCGGATTATTTCGGGCAAGCCGGACGCTTGATTGACAAAGGTTTCCGCGCCATCAAAATCCCTGCCCAACGATTAATAACCGAAGGTGAACGAACTTTTCTGACTTCAGATGAAATCATGCGTCTTTTCGCCCTTATGGAAGAAAAAGACCTGTTGCTTTCCGTTGACCTGGCAGACGGCGATTTGCAAGTAGCCGAAATGCGCGAGATAATCAAGGAATATCCCCGGCTTCGGATAGCCATCGGGCATTTTGGAATGGTTACCCGTTCCGGCTGGCAGGAACAAATCCGCTTGGCTCGAAATCCGAATGTACGGATTGAGTCGGGAGGAATTACCTGGCTGTTCAACGATGAATTTTATCCCTTTGAAGGGGCTGTTTGCGCCATTCGGGAAGCGGCAGACATAGCGGGATGGGATAAATTGATGTGGGGTTCCGATTATCCGCGCACCATCACCGCCATTACCTACCGGATGTCCTATGATTTTGTTTTGAAATCACGCTTGCTTACGGACGAACAAAAAGCTTTGTTTCTGGGAATGAATGCCGAACGGTTTTATGGGTTCCGGGATTTGGTGGAATTGCCTTATGTGAGGAATATGTCGGAATAAAAAATGTTTGGCAATAACCTTTGGAAAAATTTCATTTTCTCACCATTTTTTTCACGGAAAATAGGCGGTTTTTCAAAAATTCCAAATACCGATGAACCCGATCCCGACATGCTTGCATAAATCGCTCCTTGATCGTACAAAGATTGTTTGATACCACCGATAGCCGGATAACGGGCGAATATCCCTTCCTCGAAATCATTAACCAGGCGGTTTTTCCATTCTTCAACGGGCAAATGAATTGTTTCGGTCAATCGGGAAAGCGGTTGCCGGGGCGCAATGCCGGCGTATGCTTCTTTGGTCGAAACGTGTATATCCGGTTTCACGAGAACTAAATAATATCCTTTCAGGGAAACATCGACAGGCGTGAAAATGTCCCCAACGCCTTCGGCAAATACAGGTTTATTGCGGACGAAAAACGGACAATCGGCGCCAAGCCGTCCGGCATATTCTTCCATTTGCTCGACGGATAAGCCTAAGCCGGCAAAATCGTTGAGGAGTCCGAGCATGAAAGCCGCATCGGCCGATCCGCCGCCCAGACCGGCTCCGAAAGGAATTTGCTTGCGAAGAAAAACCGCTATTTCGGGTAAATCAAAATCGTTTTTTAACAGATGAAAAGCTTTCATCACTAAATTGTCATTGGGACTTCCATCAATCGAAATACCTGTTTGGGAAAAAGTAGTTTCGCCCGTCTCGGACGGAACAATTTCCAAAGCGTCGCACAAGGGAATGGGATAAAAAACCGTTTCTATATTGTGATATCCATCCGGTCGTTTGGAAACAATGTGAAGCCCCAGGTTTATTTTTGCATTCGGAAAACAAATCATATTTTTTTATTTTCAAGTAAAGTTACAATTAATAATCGAAAATATGTATCTTTGCCGTCAATTTACCGGAAAAATGAAAAATATCATTTCAATTCTGCTCCTGATTTCCTGTTTACCGCTATCCGCGGCGGCGCAAACGGTGGAAAAGCTATTTGCATCCTTGCCCGAATCCATATCTTTGACGTGGACGGAAATAAATCGTTTGGAGTTAATCGAACTGTACAAAGCCGGATTAACGGCAGCCGTCGAAAATCAAATGGGCGACTCCTGTTCTCTGACCCGCATGACTGATAATTATTTGCAGATTCAAGAAGGTAAAAGCAGTTTGGAAATCATTGTCCTCCAAATGGTGAACGATTCGAAAGTCGTTTGCCTGATTCAGACCGTTTGCGCTCCGCTCTGCGACAGTCATTTGGAGTTTTATACCGTCAATTGGAAAAAACTGAATAATGATGTGTTTATTACCCCTGCAGTGAAAGCTCAGTTTATCAAAGAAAGGATTGATCCTGACGAACAAAACGCGCGGAATGTGCTGATTCCTTTGGATATTTCACTGATGCAATTCCGGTACGATCCCGACAGTCGCGAATTGTTGCAATATTATAACACACCCCAATATTTGAGTTCCAACGACAAAGAAAAAGCAGCGCCCTATCTGAAAGATACGCCCATTGTATTTAAATGGAACCAGACTCGGTTTGAGAAGTAAATACATTCAAAATATATTCATCAGCCTGTTTAACCCAATCTCTAAATTCGGGTTTCTTTTGATACTCGGGAATATATTCAAGCAACTTTTCCAAATTAAAATTATCGGCAACAATACCGGCTCCTAATTGCGAAGTTTCAAAAGCATTGCAAGCCTGTTCGATATGCGTAGGCACTACCAAAACCGGTTTCCCCATATATATTGCCTCGCACACCGATTCAAATCCGGCAGTTGTAGCATAAGCCCTGCACCCGGCCATGTATTCGATAAACAATTTATCATTCAGGCTATGAAAAGACAGATGGTCGTTGATGACCGTTTCTTTCTCTACCCCTTTCCTGTCCCAGAAAAAATGCAGGAAAACATCGGGATGTTCCTCCTGAAACCGGATGATTCTGTCGGCATAAGTATCGTTTAACATATACCCGTGCAAATAATGTCCGTCGCTGACCGGCGCTTCCAAGACGTCTTTCCGTAACAAAGGCGGAACCACAAAAATACGACGTTCGGGAATATCCGGCATTTTCTTCGTTGATAAAGCCAATAATTTCAACGCCTTGACGCAAGTAACCCGCGTGAAAAATTTCAACATACTCAACTCAATCTTGTTCGTATCCGGAAACCGGTATTCGGGATGAAGAAAAATGTACTGATGTGCAATGCAAAAATAGGGTACTTTCGGAGGAAAAAGCAGGTAAGTCAACCCAGCCATTAAATCGTAAAAATTAACGACAATGTCGACGTCAAATTTTCTTATTTGCTTGTGGATAAAGAAAATACTTTTAACATAAAACCCAACTTTGAGCAAGTTATAAATAATACTCGCCCAAATATTAGTCTTTTTATTTTTTGAAGCCGGAAGAAAATTGGGACTGTCGAACAGATATACTTTGGAGTCGAATTTTTGAGTGAAAAATTTCGGAAGTTCCCGACGATTACTCTTTCCGACCAAAACAGCGACAACTTCATGTCCGTTTTCCGTCAGAATATCATTCAGGGTCATGGCTTGCGTAATGTGCCCTCTTCCCTCGCTTTGAACTACAAACAAAAATTTCGCCACTTGATTTTAAAATTTCCAAGACAAATGTAGTGCTTTTTATCAGATAAACCAAACCAATATGTAATTAGTAATGTTTTTGGAAATCTTTAGAATCTGCTTTTATCCAAAAAGAATTGGCAAAACGAGTCGGAATCCCTCCTCCGGCACAGATCATTTTGCGGATATGAAATAAATCTTTAACTTTACTTCCCAAACGAACAAGATTTAAAATGATATCTCAATTTTTTTTGGAACAAATCAAGAAAAATTTTCCTTTCAAGCCTACAAGCGAGCAACAATCGGCTTTGGAAAAATTGAGCAATTTCCTTTTTGACAAGAACAACGATTCAATATTTTTGTTGAAAGGTTATGCCGGTACGGGAAAGTCATCTCTGGTCGGCGCGATTGTAAAAACCATGAACGAGATGAAGCAGAAATCGGTTTTGCTCGCGCCCACAGGCCGTGCAGCCAAAGTTTTTGCCGCTTATTCCGGACAAAATGCTTATACGATTCACAAAAAAATATACCGGCAAAAGGTTTTTTCCAACGAACCTTCGGGATTTGTACAGGCGGATAATTTGCACAAACACACCCTGTTTATTGTAGACGAGGCTTCTATGATTTCCAACGATGGTTTGGATTCCTTCAGTTTCGGTTCGGGACGCCTGTTGGACGATTTGATTCATTACGTTTACAGCGGGGAAGGTTGTCGCTTGATTCTTTTGGGTGATTCGGCACAGTTGCCGCCCGTTTCCCAAACCGAAAGTCCGGCTTTGGATATTGAAGTTCTGAAAGGTTACAACTTGGAAGTCCACAGTATGACTTTGACCCAAGTCGTTCGCCAGGCCGAAATGTCGGGTATCTTGTCGAATGCCACGCTGTTGCGAAAATCTTTGGACGAAAATCGAACCGATGAATATCCGGTGATTCGGATGAAGGATTTTCCAGACGTAAAAAAAACCGGAGGAGAAGAATTGATAGAAAGCATCAGCGATGCGTACAACCGCGACGGTTTGGAAGAAACCATTATCATTACCCGTTCGAATAAACGCACGGGGATTTTCAACAACGGCGTCCGCAACCGGATTCTCTTGCGGGAAGAAGAACTGACTTCCGGGGATTTGCTGATGGTTGCCAAAAACAATTATTATTGGGCGAAAAATGAAGAAACGATGGATTTTATTGCCAACGGCGATTTGATGCAAGTGCTTCGGGTGAGGAAAGTGCAGGAATTGTATGATTTTCGTTTTTGCGATGTGTTGGTGCGTTTTCCCGATTACGAAACGGAAATGGAAGTCAAGATTCTTTTGGAAACTTTGCACACCGATTCGCCGGCTTTGCCGAAAGAAATGAGCGACAAATTGTTTTACAATATTTTAGCCGATTACGAAAATGTTCGCGGAAAACGGGAAAAAATGAAATTGATGAAAGAAAATCCCTATTTCAATGTAGTTCAAGTGAAATATGCTTATGCGGTGACTTGTCACAAAGCGCAGGGCGGACAATGGAAAAATGTTTTTTTGGATATATCGTACGCGCCCCGCGAATATTTGGGAATCGACTATTACAGATGGCTTTATACAGCTTTTACACGGGCTTCGGAGCGGATTTTTTTGATTAATCCGGTGAAGGAAATGCTGGAAAAGTAGACATGCTGATGGCTCGATTGTACTTCGATCGTTTGGAAAACTTGTGTTTTTTATGTAATTTTGTTTCGCAAATAATAAAATAATATGAACGGATAAATTATAATTTATTTATATAAAATAATGTGAACTTATAGCGGTTTATTCTTACTTATTGGAATCTGGAAAATTCAAAAATTGGTACGGGAATAATGCAGCGAAAGTTTGCGTCTTCGGGCGTGAAACATTCGTGCTTATTTGTACCAATGGCAATTTCCAGAGCCACAATAAGAAAATAAGCGTTTAATGAACTGTTTCACGCTTTTATTATGGACAAAAAATTCTCTGCCAACGGGTTAAATATGGGGCTTGCAGTTCGCAATCTGCTTGAAGAACGCGACTTGACAGTTGCATGGCTTGCCCGTCAAATTGATTTCGACAGCAGCAACCTATGTAAACAACTTAAAAACAAACATATATATCCTGAACTTCTTCTGAAAATCTCTGCTGCCCTCAAAACCGACTTTTTTTCGTTTTATTCGGAACGATACAATCAAATTATCCAAAGCATGTAGTAAACATGCCTGTTATGGTAATTTTTACCCTAATTTGCGGTAATAGTTACCATGCTGATATAGTGTTATTTAGCTCAAATGTCAGTAGCTTTGCAGGCAGAAAAATTGACATAGCTAAATGCATCCTCTGTGAAAGGGCATATTGTTTTATACAAGCAATTATGAAATATCTTATTATTGGAGCTTTTATTCTGTCTGCCGTCGGCATTACCGCACAGGAACGGCACGATGGTGAAATTACCGCTATTGCGAAAAATCGGCAGTATTCGGGCCGAGAATCGGCTGTAACGGATTATATTGCCATGTATCAGAAATATATCAGTAGCGCAAGAGGCTCACACTGCCCAATGTATCCGTCCTGTTCCAACTACGGGCTGATGGTTTTCCGGGAACGCCCGTTTTACGAGGCTATGCTTCTGACTGCCGACCGCCTGACGCGATGCGGAAACGACCGTCATTTCTATCACGAAACATCTGAATACGGCTCATCGCGACTGCTTGACCTGCCACCATACAAACCCGTTCCCGACGGTTTGATTTATCAGCCGACCAGATATTTTTATACTGACAACCTGAAAGCCAAAACGAAAGAAGACAGCAGTAAACTGTTTGTTAATTATCTTATTAACAATGCTCAATACAATCCTGCGCTTTTGGAAATAGAAAGAAATATCTATAACAAACGGGATTGTGATGCTGACTATTACATAAATAAATTGATATGCTATGAGGCGCTGAATCGTGAAGAAGACGCCGTGTATGACTATTTGACGCGTTTTCCCGAATCGGTGCGGGAAAATGAAAAAGTAAAAATCAAAATTGCTAAAATCTATTATAACATAGATAATTACGAACAATCTTTAACGATTTTGAACAAAAAACCCTTCAGAAATGAAGAAAATAAGCAGAGAAGTATTGTTTTACAGGGTATTATTGCAACCCAAAATAGTGATTACGGAAAGGCAAAATTGCTATTTACAGAGGCGTCAAGTTACGGAATGTCCTCGCTGATTTCGGGAAAAAATCAAAGGATTATTGAGGAAATAAGCCATCAAAAACCGAAAAAACCTGTGGTGGCAAAACTGTTGTCTATTGTGCCGGGTGGCGGCTACATTTATACCAAAAATTACAAAAATGCAATAACTGCATTGTTGATTAACGCTGCCTTGGGTTATGCAACGTATTCGTGCATCGACAGAGAAAATTATGGTATGGCAGTGCTTACAGGTATTTTTTCACTTTCGTTTTATACGGGAAATATTATGGGCGCAGGGAACAGCGCCGTTAGATATAATCAACATATTGTCAATCGCGGAGTTAATCAACTCAAAATAAACAATCAAATTATTAATTATTAATTTTTTACATTATGTTTACAAAAAAGTTAAAGGGAATGTCAGTAATTATGGCATTCGTAATGTTAGTCTCAAGCGTTGCGCAGGCAGCACCCGCAGGGAGTCGGGTAGTAATCAAGGCAGGAACAATGGTGCCGTTGGAACTTGTAACCGCCATTTCCAGCAAGAGTGTTGCCCCCGGCGCTCCCATTGATTTTCGGCTTATCAACGACATTGTCGTTGACCGTAAAATAGCTATTCGGGCAGGGAGCATTGCCAGAGGGCAGGTGCAAAGAGTGAAGAAAAACGGTTTGTTCGGAAAGGCAGGCGAGTTGGAAGTTATTGTCCGCAGTATTAACGCTGTTGACGGCACCAACATTATGCTTACCGGCGGGCAACTTTCGGAAGAAGGCAGCAACAAACTTGTTCTGTCCGTAGCGCTTACCGTTTTGGTGTGTCTTCTGTGTTTCTTGATTAGAGGCGGTAATGCGGAAATTCCCGCCGGTACACAATGCACTGCGACAATTCCGTCGGATGTAGAGATAGATGTTTAACCTGTCTTGTTATGGTACAAAAAAAGGGCTGAAATATTAATTTCAGCCCTTTCTCAAAAAATCCGGCGACGACCTACTCTCCCACAGAGATGCAGTACCATTGGCGCAACCGGGTTTAACTACTCTGTTCGGGAAGGGAAGAGGTGGAACCCCGGCGCTATAGCCGCCTGAATACTAATTG
>JAISWH010000104.1 GCA_031271125.1 Dysgonamonadaceae bacterium | reverse complement strand
AAAATTAATAATTGAAAAGATGAAAATGAAGAAAAAAATGATGTTTTTGTTTTTGCTGCTTCAGACGATTTTTGGAGCAGCAAATTTGTATGCGCAGGTGACTATCGGATCGGATGACGAACCGCATTCCGGTGCGATTTTGGATTTAAAGTCAGATAACAAAGGTTTGAAGTTACCCACAGTTTCGCTTACAGATACGGCGGCATTTCAATTATCGACGAATCCAAGCGACGCTGCAAGCGCCATAGGTATGACGGTTTACAATACCAATGATGATATTATAGGCGGTAGGGGTCAGGGTATTTACACCTGGAACGGTACATGGATTTATTCCGGTGGAGCTCCCAGGGCGGCAATTCCTGTAAATAGAATTGTTATCACTTCCCCAGAGGGTGTTAATAAGGTGAAAGTCGGCGAAACACTGAAATTAACGGGTAGCATATTGCCGGCAACTGCATCTAACAAAAAATTGGCGTGGAGTGTACCTTGGAGTAGTTCGCTAACAGCCGGTAAAGCGACTGTTGACGACACCGGGCTGGTGACTACTGTTAAACCCGGTAGTGTTACGGTTCGTGCATCTGCTATTGATGGTTCCGGAGCTTCCCGGGATTTTGGTTTAACGATTCTGCCTATCGGTACTGTCACCGGTATCAACCTTTCTTCAGAAACAGGCGCAGACTCTGTGGTTGCTGGCCGCAGTCTTCAGTTGATGGTTGAAATCATACCGGAAATTGGCCTCCGGACCGTTAAGTGGGAGGTCGACAAGCCCGAATTCGCAGCGGTAAGTGCAGATGGCCTTGTCAGCGGAATATCTGAAGGGAATGCTGTGATACGTGTCAGTACTTTAGACGGTTCGGATCTGCAGGCCCAAATGGCTGTTAAAGTTGTAGGAAAGGCGCTGCCTTCGTCGGGCATAATAGTACAAAAGATGGGGAACAGAGATTACAAAACCTATAATTTCGGTGGTACCGAATGGATGATCGAATCTTCGCGGGAAGGTGAAACTACTGACACGATCTATCCAGGCACTTCGTTTGTGCATTACTACTATACACATGCAAATAAAACCACTGCTTGCAAAGATGGATGGCAACTTCCTACGATTCAGCAAGCAAACGACTTAATGTTGTACATGTCTGCTATGAGTACCGAAGAAGAATTTAATTGCTTTCAGGCCTACGATCATGGGGGCTACGTGGACAGCTCAGGAGGTGTAGGCTGGGGCGCGCTTTTTGCGTGGTTAGAAGAAGCAGGAGTCTGTATATACCAAGGGCTGGAAGGTAACCTCAGAACAAATACATATACCAATCCTCCATATCGCTTTTCCGTTCGATGCGTGAAACCCGTTCCCGTATAAACACGTCACATCCACTCCGCTAAATGGTGTGTGGTAGGTCGATTGACTCGTTTTTTTGTTGTCATTTGGCAGATTTTTACTTCCTCCGTCAAACCGTTATTTCCCCAGCCAACGACAACTGCATATTGCATTTCACTTCGTCACGACTCAAGCCATGTCCAAACAAAAACATCAGTTTGGCGACCGCAGCTTCTGTCGTGACGTCGTTTCCCGACAAGACGCCTATGTCTTTTAAGGCTTGTCCTGCCTGATACCGGTTCATTTCGACCGATCCCGAAGCGCATTGAGTCACATTCACGATAACAATTCCTTTGTCAATCCCTTCTTTGATAACATCTAAAAACCATTTTCCGGTAGGAGCGTTTCCCGCGCCGTAGGTTTCCAGGACAATCCCTTTCAAATGAGGAATATGAATGATTGCCCGGAGCGTTTCGGCCGAAATACCGGGAAAAATCCGAATAACAGTCACATTCGTGTCAAGCAGATAATGAAACTTGGGTTTAAGGTTACGCGGACGGTGAAGGACCAAATCGTTCCAATACCGGATATAAGTCCCGGCTTCGGCCAATATCGGATAATTGAATGAATTGAAAGCGCGAAAATTATCGGCATTGACTTTAATGGTGCGGTTGCCGCGCATCAGCAGATTCTGGAAGAAAATACAAACTTCGGGGACAACCGCTTCGCCATTTTCATTTTTATCTACGGCAATTTCGAGGGCGGTAATCAAATTTTCTTTCCCATCCGTACGGATTTTCCCAATAGGTAACTGTGAGCCGGTAAGAATAACCGGTTTATTCAGGTTTTCCAACATAAAACTCAGTGCAGACGCCGAATAAGCCATCGTATCCGTCCCGTGAAGAATCACAAATCCATCGTATTTGTTGTAATTTTCTTCTATGATTTTTACCAGATGCAACCATTTTTCGGGATTCATATCCGAAGAATCAATGGGAACTTCAAACTGAATAGATTCAATATTGAAGTTGAGCCGGTTAATTTCCGGAACATATTTTTTCAAGTGATTAAAATCAAATGTTCTTAAAGCGCCGGTGGCGTCTTCTATCATTCCGACAGTTCCTCCGGTATATATCAGCAGTACACAGGCATTAAAATCTAACATATTGACATCGTTTTATCATTTTTTTGCAAAGTTATATGAAATTCTTTATATAGCACACAGGCAGATAAAAATTTTCAGTACCTTTGTACGCATTATTCCATTTTGAAAAATACAGGTATGGACACAATGGTGTAATTAATAATTATAGGAGTTACTTTGGATTTTGAATTAATATCGGATTATAAGCCGACCGGCGACCAACCGGAAGCCATTGAGGAATTAACGGCCGGCGTGAAGCAAGGAATGCCTTACCAGACATTGCTCGGCGTGACCGGTTCGGGAAAAACTTTTACCATTGCTAACGTTATCAGCCAATTGAATAAACCTACTTTGGTTTTGAGCCACAACAAAACCTTAGCCGCCCAGTTGTATTCCGAATTTAAAAACTTTTTTCCGAAAAATGCGGTGGAATATTTCGTTTCCTATTACGATTACTATCAACCGGAAGCCTATATTCCATCGACGAATACTTATATCGAAAAGGATTTATCCATTAACAGCGAAATAGAAAAACTCCGCCTTTCGGCCACTTCCGCCCTTTTGTCGGGACGGAAAGACATCATCATCGTATCGTCCGTGTCTTGTTTGTACGGCATCGGCAATCCCGAAGATTTCAAGGAAAATGTGGTTTCCGTACGAAAAGGACAAACTTTGGCTCGCAACAGCTTACTGAGAAAATTGGTCGACAGTTTATATTCGCGAAATCAGGTTGAGTTCACAAGGGGCAAATTCAGGGTGCAAGGCGATACGGTCGACGTTTATCTGGCTTACGACGATCTGGCTTTGCGAATCCTGTTTTGGGGCGATGAAATCGAAGAAATTTACACGTTCGATCCCCTGAGCGGAAATCCGCTTGAAAATTTCGATTGTTATTCCATATATCCGGCGAATATTTTCGTCACCACCCGCGAACGCATCAATCAAGCCGTCGGACAAATCGGCATAGATTTAAGCGAAAGGGTGCAATTTTTCAGAGACGGCGGACAGGTTGAGGAAGCCAAAAGGCTTTACGAGCGAGTTACTTACGATTTGGAAATGATCCGTGAATTAGGCTATTGTTCGGGAATTGAAAACTATTCCCGTTATTTCGACGGACGTCCGGCCGGTAGCCGTCCGTTCTGTTTGATAGATTATTTTCCGAAAGATTTCCTGACGGTCATCGACGAAAGTCATGTCACTGTTCCGCAAATTCATGCCATGTACGGCGGCGACCATTCCCGGAAAATTAACCTGGTAGAATATGGTTTCCGGCTTCCGGCGGCGATCGACAATCGTCCGTTGACTTTCGACGAATTTGAATCCCTCACGCCGCAAAAAATCTTTGTGAGTGCAACGCCAACCAATTTTGAATTGCAAATGAGTGAAGGGATTGTAGTAGAACAAGTTGTCCGTCCAACCGGATTACTCGATCCGGAAATAGAAGTGCGCCCGAGTCTGAACCAAATCGACGATTTGATGGAAGAAATTAATCGGCGAACCGAACACGGTGAGCGGACTTTGGTCACTACGCTCACCAAAAGGATGGCGGAAGAACTAAATTCCTACTTTCTTCGTTTCGGTATCAATACGGCTTATATCCATTCGGATGTGGATACTTTGGATCGCATCGAAATCATGGAAAAACTACGGCAAGGCTATTTTGATGTGCTTGTCGGAGTAAATCTCTTGCGGGAAGGACTTGATTTACCGGAAGTTTCGCTCGTAGCCATCCTCGACGCCGATAAAGAAGGGTTTTTGCGTTCCCACCGGTCGCTGACCCAAACGGCGGGACGGGCGGCCCGCAACATCAACGGAAAAGTAATTTTCTATGCCGACCAAATGACGGAAAGTATGCAGAAAACCATTGATGAAACCCAACGCCGGCGGGAAAAACAATTGCTATACAACGAAAAACACGGCATCACGCCTCAACAAATAATCAAAAATACTTCATCGACTCTGTATAAAGAATATAAAGCCGAACCACAAGCCTATATCGAAAAAGAAGTTATAAATATAGCTGCCGAGCCTGTTATTCAATACATGACGAAACCCGAGTTGGAAAAGACAATTGCCAAAACGAAAAAAGCGATGTTGGATGCAGCCCGAAAACTTGAGTTTCTTGAGGCGGCGCAGTATCGTGACGAGTTGATGAAATTGGAAGAGAAAATGCAAAAAAATAATTAATTTTCTGGCTAAATCTTTTTTTGAGGTGCTATTGCCTTTTTCAATGTATTTAAGAAGCATACAAATGAGTCACTCATGTTACGCATCCGTCCATGTTACGTTGTCCTGAATTGATAATCGGCCTGGTCCAATGACGGTATACACGGGTTGCTTGTTTTTATTCTACCCACATTTTGTGCCTAACGGCACAAGGGCTGGGGTGGGGGATTCTGTTTTTCTACCCACATATTGTGCCTAACGGCACAATGCCCGTCCCGGAGGGACGGCATGTTGGTAGAATTTACACGCCTCGCGCCCACCCGGCACCGAGTACCGAGCACCAAAAAAAAGGGTCAAAAATTTGCAAAATCAAAAATAACAACTAACTTTGTCGCCATAATTGGCTAATTGTTGGCTGATTATAATAAACATTATACAATATTCCCGCAGAAAACGAACAGCAAGCAAATAAAAAGAGGCTCAAGAACACAGAAAAAAGATGAAAATATTAAGAAAAAATAACAAAAAAGATTTG
>JAISWH010000102.1 GCA_031271125.1 Dysgonamonadaceae bacterium | reverse complement strand
CCGTTGAAAAACTTGTCTTCCGTTTCCAGTTCGGGATGGGCGATATTAATCCTGCCGTTGAAAAAGGTAGGTTTTCCGAACAAAACATATTCCGTTTCCGGTTTATACGCATTTTGAATGGATTTGATGTTCTGAAACCAAACCAAATCAATCGTTCCCGTATCGTCGTAGAAAACGGCGGTCAAGCGTCGTTTGCGTCCTTCGCCGATGGCTTCGTAATACAGGATTTTCCCTTTCAGTTGGATATAAGGCATATTTCCGTCTATCTCACTGATTTTGAAAACTTTACTTCGGTCGATATATTTGTAGGGAAAATAATACAACATATCTTCCCACGACGAAATCCGGATTTCTTTTTGAAGGACGTCAGCTTTTCGAGGCCCGACTCCGGGCAGATACATGATATTTTGGGCGCTTAAATCCGGCATTTTATAATCAATTAGGAATTAGGAATTGAGAAACACCGTTCGGCGTTAGCCAATTGAGAATTGAGAATTGCTTTAGCGATAATTAAGTCAGCGGGTGTTGTTATTTTGATGTTTTCGCGACTGCCTTCGACCATTACGGGACGGCAGATTCCCAAAGTTTCCACGACCGATACATCGTCGGTAAATCGGGGGTTGTAGGTTTGCCGGTAGGCTTCAAATAAAATTTCAGCCTTGAAAACCTGCGGAGTTTGCACAAAAAAGTACTTGGAACGATCGACGGGAAGGGTTGTTTCGAGGTCGTCCGTAAGTTTCCGCATCGAATCCACGACCGGAATAGCGGGATAGGCGGCGTCCCCACTATCCGCCTGTGCATAAACATTGCGAATCAATTCTTTATCAATTAACGGGCGAACGCCGTCATGAATGCCGATTAGGGTGGCGGGTGAAGGGTGAACGGTGAACGGTGATTGGATTGCTTCCAAAGCGTTCTTGACCGAATGGAAACGGGTTTCTCCGCCTGAAACGATTTGATGTGGAAGGGAAAAATTATATTCGGCGCAAAGGTTTTCCCAATATTCTTTCTGTTCTTGAGGCAAAACAAGGAAAATACGAATGGCGGAATCGGAATCGTAAAAGGCTTGGATTGTGTGCATGAGTACCGGACGATCTTCTAAAAGCATGAACTGCTTAGGTATATCTCCACCCATCCTCAGTCCTTTTCCTCCGGCAACGATAATCACGTATTTATCCGGCCTGTTCATTCGATTTCTTCCAGTATTTTTTTGGTTTCTTCGTCGGCAAGGAAAAGTTTATCTTTGCAAATTTTTAATAAAACGGAAACTTCTTTTAATTTTTCATTTAAATCGTCCACATCCAATTGGTTGCTTTCAATCAATTGTTGGATTTGCTCCAGACGGGAATATGCTTCTTTGTATGACAAATCTTTTTTGGCCATAAATTGATAATCAAATAATTTTGGTGCAAACTTACGCAATTTTTTCTTATATACCATTGATTATTACACAAAAACCATACTTTTGCAGTTAAATTTACAACATGAGTCATTCGAAAAGTGGTTGTCTTGCCTCAACCTCAAACAATTTCCAAAGGCTGCTGCACTTTCTCTTCCAACAAAGCAAAATCCAAAACTTCCCTAATGTCGTCGACATAATGAAACTGCAAGCCTTTCAGATAAATAGCATTGATTTCATCAATATTCTTTTTATTTTCTTTACTGAGAATAATGTCTTTGATTTCAGCGCGTTTAGCCGCCAGAATTTTTTCCTTGATTCCTCCCACCGGCAATACTTTCCCGCGAAGCGTCATCTCGCCCGTCATGGCTAAATTGGAACGGACTTTCCGTTGGGTGAAAGCGGAAACGATGGAAGTCGTCATCGTGATTCCCGCGCTGGGACCGTCTTTAGGGATGGCGCCTTCGGGAACATGCACATGTACGTTCCATTTCTCGAAAACATCATCGGGAATATTTAGTTGCAAAGCATGCGCTTTGATGTATTCCAATGCCAAAACGGCAGATTCTTTCATGACGTCGCCCAAATTTCCGGTCAATGTCAATTTCGAACCTTTGCCTTTGCTCAAACTTGTTTCCACAAAAAGAATCTCTCCGCCAACCGCCGTCCAAGCCAAACCGGTCACGACACCGGCATAGTCGTTGCCCTGATATTTATCTTTGGAATATTCGACAACGCCCATATAGGTATATAAATCATTGACTTCTAATTTTTTAGGATATTTCGTTCCTTCTGCGATCGCGCGTGCGATTTTCCGCATGATTTTGGCTAATTTCTTGTTTAATTCCCGCACGCCCGATTCCCGCGTATAGGATTCAATCAAGGCGATGATGGCTTTTTTGGAAATATCAAATTGGGTTTTAAGAATCCCATGCATTTCCATTTGATGAGGTATCAGATGCTTTTGAGCGATTTCTACTTTTTCTTCCAGGATATAACCGCTCACTTCAATCAGCTCCATCCTGTCCAACAAAGGTTGGGAAACCGTATTCAAGGCATTGGCAGTGGCAATGAAAAGCACTTTCGACAAATCGTAATCAATGTCTAAATAATTATCATGGAAAGCGATATTTTGTTCCGGATCAAGCACTTCCAGAAGCGCTGCGCCCGGATCGCCTTTATAATCATGACCTACTTTGTCGATCTCATCCAAAATAACCACCGGATTAGATGAACCGGCTTTCTGCATACTTTGGACAATTCGCCCCGGCATCGCTCCGATGTACGTGCGGCGGTGGCCGCGAATCTCCGCTTCATCATGCAAACCACCCAATGACATTCTGACATATTTGCGATTCAAAGCTTCCGCAACCGACTTTCCCAGAGAAGTTTTTCCTACACCCGGAGGGCCATACAAACAAATAATCGGCGACTTCATATCCCCTTTCAATTTCAATACCGCCAAATGTTCGATAATTCTTTCCTTTACTTTATCCAAACCGAAATGGTCTTTGTCAAGGATTTTTTTCGCCCGTGTCAGATTGAAATTATCCTTGGTATAACTGTTCCAAGGCAAAGAGATAATACATTGAATATATGACATTTGCGTCGAATAATCCGGCGAGTGCGGATGCAAACGTTCCAATTTTTGTAATTCATTTTCAAATACGGAACGCTGTCCGGCCGTAAAATTCAGTTTGCTTGCCTTTTCCTTAATTTCCTTTATTTCAATGTCATGGATATTTCCACCCAAGGCTTCCTGAATATTTTTCATTTCCTGTTGCAAGAAATATTCCCGTTGTTGTTTGTCGATATCAACTTGCGTTTTCCGGCGGATAGAAGCCTTTATTTCAAGCAGTTGTACATCCTGGTCAATCAATGAAAGCAGTTTGTTCAGACGTTCTTTTACATCATTAATGGCAAGTACTTCCTGCTTTTGATCGGCGCTTGCTTCAACGGTAGAAAAAGCCAGATTGGCTAAGTACCCGTTATCCTTTGATTTCCTGAGCGAATCCAGCACAAATTCCGGCAAGCCCAATTTTTCGTAAAGCATCCGAATCGTAACATCTTTGATTGATTTGAGTTGCTCTTTGTATTCCTTATCCGATTTCGGCGGGTAAATATCCGGCAACAAAGAAAATTTGCCTTTCAAATACGGTTCTTGAGAAGTGACTGATTCTAAGCAGACTCGATTGATTCCCATCAGCAAAACCGCCGTACCTTCTTCGTCTTCTTTCATTATATTGATTACCCTTGCAACGACGCCTATCGGATATAAATCATCGAAACCGGGGTCATTTTCATTTATGTCTTTTTGGCAGAAAACACCTATTATTCCTTCCCGTCTGTGGATTTCCTGAATTAATTTCAAGGATTTGGAACGGCCTATGTTGATCGGCGTAGGTATTCCGGGGAAAAACATCATATTTTTCAAAGGCAGGATAGCATGGTCAATTTCCAAATCTTCCTTTGTAACAGGCTTATTTTCAATAACTATCTCCATTTGTGAAGTTACATAATCATCCATTGTTCTTTTTATATTTCAATTGAATTATCTATTTTTTTAATCAATTTTCATGCCAAAGATAGAAATTTTTTTTATCTTTACCTCAGAATTTTAAAACGATGATTATGGAATTAGTTGAAGTTGCTACATTTAGTTTCCTGGACGACGCAAGCGTTTTGGAAAGTATCCTACATGCGAAAAAAATTCCTTATTTTTTGAGTAATGAAAATATGTCCGTTTTTTCGCCGGCCATCTCACGTTCGCTGATGGTCAAAGAGGAAGACAAAAAACAAGCCGTTGAAATTATTAAAGAAGCCGGTTTCGAGAATTATTTGACGGAATAGGGTTTGCCAAAATTAATTCCGTACAACAACAAGTTGCGGTCGGACACCCCCTGTTTCCCGTATTTCCGGTACAGTTCCAAATAATCTTCACGCGAAGGGTCGATAGCGCTCAAACGATACAGTTCCCGGCATAAAGACTGCAATGCGCCGTCCCAACCGCTTATTTGCCTGTAAGGCCATGCCGGCAAATCTTTACCGAGATATGGTTTTAGAAAATCGGCGGCTTTATAGATTGACCTTCCGTCGGGCGAACTCATTTCATGTAAATTGACGCCTTGGTTTTGAGCAATGAAGGCCATATCCACCATGAAATAGAGATTATAGACCGAATAATGAAAAGCCAACGTACGCGACAGTTCGCGGGGCATTTTGCCATCAGGCTCTATCTGTTTGAACAAGCGTTCTTTGGGAAAATTTTCGATAACTTTCAAAGCTTTTTGTTCGTCGCCTGCAAACAATGCATACATTGCAAGTTGTACATCATAAGCAAGTCCGTGATTATTGGCGCTGTTTTTTTCTACAATGGCGTTTTTATCTGTTTCCCACCATTTTATAAATTCCTTAAACCAGTTTTGAAGTCCGGCTTTTTCTTTTGCAGTGTAGTATTTTGATGTTTCCAACAGTTTGACGGCGTTTAACATTTCGACAAACGAATATGAATCAATCAATCCCGAAGGGCGACCTTTATTGTCGTTGCTTCCGGGAGTAAACTGTGCATAGTTGAGGTTCGGGTTCATACCCGTTTTTTCGTCAAGGAACCAGACTTTGAGCAATTTTACGGCTTTTTTGGCATATTGCGGCTTGCCGCCGTAAAAGTAAGCCAGCGAAAGCGTGGTAACCGCGTTTGCCATGTTTCCGAGAGGGTTCCGATCATACTTCTCCAGTTCGGGATTGGATTCACCGTCTTTGTAGATATAGGGCAGGCCGTCTTTTTTGGAAGGGTCGGGCCAGAAATAACGGCTAAGACTTACGTAATCATGTTTGTCTCCGCTCGGCGCCATGCCCTCTTTGAATGTCACCGAATAAGGCTTTTTCTTCATCTCCAGATCCGCCTCGTGTATTAGTTTTTTATAGGCGCCGGAATATGCGGGCGAATCGAGTTCTTTCTTTATTTCGTTCATTTTATCAATACTCCACATCCACTGTGCATTAGCAGATACAAGCATCGAAAATAAAACAGACAGGATTAAATAAGTTCTTTTCATATTTTTTTTCTTTAATAAGTTAATAAGTTGGCGAGTTAACAAGTTAACCCGCCAACTTGTTTACTCATTTAATTGAACGTAATGGTTTCCTTGTTGAAGTCATGCGTCAATCCGCGAACTTCATACTCTCCGGATTTGTTGTTCAACGTACTTTCGCGATACGCATCTTCTGTGGTTTTCGGCGTACCGTTTGCAGGGTCGAGCGTATTGATTTTCAACGTTCCTGTTGCCGAAGTCAAACGTTTGATTCTTACAATCTGCGTTCCTTTCTTTGCCTGTTGCCACGTAAGCGAATATTTTCCGTCCGTTGGGTCGAGTGTTGCACCCGATTCACTGAGAACGACATAATCTGTTCCGGCCACAAGTCCCGAAGTTCCGCTGTTGGATACCCAAAAGAAAGTGGTTACATCATAACTGCGCACCCGTTCGCTGTGGAACTCAAACGGTATGTTGCTACTCACGCCGTCGGTTCCTGTGACTATCCATGCCGTTGAATTTACGCGCCATCTGGCTGTTCCGTTCGTTGCAATTTCGTAATTCAACGCATCGCTGAAAACGCCTGCTTTAAAGAAACCTACATAATAGATGTGTTCCAAGTCGGGATCAGAAGTCCAGGCATCGTCCTTACAACTTGAAATGTAAAGCATTGTCGTTATTATTGCAAATATATATATTATTTTTTTCATTTTCTATAAATTTTTTAATTTTTCAATATATTAAGTATCCGTCATTTTTATTCCCAACCCGGATTTTGCTTGATATTGAAACCCGACTGCGCAATTTCAAAAGTAGGAATAGGATAAAGGTAATCCCGTAAGGGATTAAACTTTCTCGTATTCTTAAATTCTATCACGTAAGTGTTTGCCTGCGGATAAACGTCAATCCCGTTTATTTTTCCGGAAGCATCCGTTATTCTGGGGTTTAAAGTTCCGATTAACGCCGAATTCTGCAACTCGTCGGCAAGACATATCGGGCCGATTAAATCCACAGGAAGTACATTCTCGGCTATTTTCCAACGGATTATATCGTCATAGCGCAATCCTTCGGTCAACAGTTCGACGGTACGTTCGCGGCGGATTTCTTCCAGCATATTCAATCCGTGTTGCGATACGAAAGCGTTTGTCAGTTTCACGTTGAAACCCACACGAGCACGCAGTTTGTTTACGGTTGCATCCAGCTGTGCATCGGTGATGCTTCCGTTGCGTTCATAAAGCGCTTCGGCGTATGCAACCAGCATTTCGGCATACCGGATAATGATCTTGTCCGTAAAATCCTTGTTGCCCACGCTCTTTTCCCAAAGTGAACCGAAAAACGCTTTCTTCGTCGGATAACCTTTCGGTCGCTGCGAATCAAACGGATAGTATTTGCCTTTCCCGGTTACGCCCCATCCGACAAAAACATCGTTTTCGAGGGGGTCGTTAATTGTCCAGATACTTTTCATCAGGCGGGGGTCCCGCTGTCCTAAACCATCCGGCAACGGCTTACCGTCCCCGTCTAAGCCGACAATGTTGTTGTACGAAGTTTCAACCGGTACTTTCAGCGCCGTTTTATCTATCGGCAGGCCGTCCGCATACAGGAAGCGGTCGAGGATATTGCGGGTGAGCGCATAACTGCCCTCGCAGTTGCGGGTATAAACATGCCCTGTGCTGATGGTCGTAAAGTCGTTTTCTCCGTAAGCCTTGCCGAAGACAATTTCAAGATTTGTATTTGCTTCGTTCAGGTAAGAAAAAACGGCGTTAAAGTCGGAATGCAAGTCATGTCCTTCGCCTCTCAATTGTTCAAATGCGGAAATCGCCTTGTCTAAATGGCCGTTGGCATTGCTTCCGCCGTTTACACCGTGATATTTCTGGAAAGTTCCTTCATACAGTCCGATACGAACCGTCAAACCCAGCGCCGACGAACGACTTACGCGCCGGCGGTCTAACTCGCCCGTTCCCAATTGTGTACGTTTGGGAAGATATTGAGCGGCAAACTCAAGGTCATTATAGCATTGCTGAATAACTTCTTCACGTGGCGTGCGACCTTTTTTCAAGTCTTCGTCATATACGCTCGTAAAAGTTTTTGTTACCAGCGGCACATCGCCGTATCTTTTCACTAAGGTAAAATGCTGATATGCCCGGAAAAAGTATGCTTCGGCAATCCAGCGATTACGCAGATTTTCCGCCAGAGGCGATTGTGAGCCTTTTTCGATAATATTGTTTGCCGAAAAAATACGGTCATAAGGATGTGTCCAATCATCGCTTGTACCCGGTATCGTACGGTTTCCGGAACTTATTCCGTCTGCATTGGCGCCCACAAACTCGTCGGCGCGGGAGTCGTTACTCCAACCGTCCAAATCATAATACAACCTGTTGCATGCCCCCTTAAAATCGGCTTCCGATTTCCAGAAATTATCGTCCGTCAGTTCCGATCCCGGCTTAACATCCAACAAATCATCACAGGCGAACAAGATCGTAACGCCCAATAAAATGCTTATATAATGTATCTTTTTCATATTATTTTCCTGTTTTAGAATGTTAGATTAATTCCTGTTGTCCATGTGCGGAAGAAAGGATAATATTTGGATTTTTGCGTATCATTGCCGACTTCCGGGTCAAATACGTCCAATACTTCGGTATGTTCCCAGACGTCTGTTCCTGCAATATAAAACCTCAGGTTTTGAAGAATTTTGCCCGGAAGGGGAACGGTATATCCCAACTGTATGTTTTTCAGACGGATATATGCTCCGTTTTGCGCCCATTTGTCCGACGCCTTGTAATTGTATGTATTTTGGTTGATAATACGCGGGAAGAATGCGTCGGGATTATCTTCCGTCCAATAATCCCGGTGAATCGTCCAGGGCATTTCATAAGAATACGCCAATGGCGCTATCGTTGCCGCATTGATCAGGAAAGTACGCTTGCCGACGCCTTGAAACAGCGCCGAGAAATCAAATCCGCGCCATTGAGCGCTCAAATTCAAACCATACAGGTAACGACCGTTTGTTGTTCCCAGGTAAACCAGGTCGCCCGCATTTTCGGGAGTTGCATCGCCGATTCCGATCGTATGGTCTTGCGCTCCCTGCGCCAGGTATTTCACGTCTCCGCCGGTTACCATATTGTCCGAAAAACTCTGAAATCCCGGATTAGCGGCTTTATAATCCAGGTATTCCTGGCGGCTGCTCCAGTAACCGTCCGTCTTGTAACCCCAGACCGTATTCAAAGGATAACCTTCGAGTCTTTCGACCGTACCTTCCCAGACGACATTGGCGCCGGTATATTTGACCAGTTCGTTCTGGCTGTCGTCAATGTTGAAACCTATCTGATAACGTAAATCACCGAAATGATGGTTCCAGTTTGCCGAAATTTCCCATCCCCAGGTTTTTAGTTCACCGATGTTCTGAGCCGGAACGGAAACTCCGATAAGATGACCTACCTGCATGTTTGCCATCATGTTTTTGTTCCTTTTCCAATAATAATCCGCCGTCATGTTCAAATGTCCGTCAAACAAACCCAAATCAACGCCTGCGTTTGTAGATTGCAGAACTTCCCAGGTAATGTCTTTCGACGCCATTTCTCTCTGATAATAAACGGGATTACCCACAAGTTTTATCACATTGCCGTTAGCGTCTTTGTTCGTAATCAATCCGAGATAGGGGAAATAGCCCGAAAGCGCCGAACTGTTACCTAATTCTCCCCATGAAGCGCGGAGTTTCAAATTGCTGATATTTTCTTTCAGCGATTCATCAAACCAGGTTTCTTCGCTTACGCGCCATCCGGCTGAAAAAGAAGGAAACAAATCCCAGCGGCTACTTGGATCCAGGCGGGAGCTGCCGTCGTAACGGAAATTGGCTTCAAACAAATAACGGTTATTGAAACTGTAATTCAAACGTCCGAACAGCGAAGCCATTTTCCAGGGTTGAATCAAGTCGGCAAGCGCCGAATTGGCAGCAAGCGCGTTGTCATAAAAATTGAAACTGAAAAAGTCGTTCGACAACAGGTTGTTTGCGGTCGCCTTGATTTCGTCTTTGTTGTATTGCTCGTAGGATGCGCCCAGTAACACGTGGACATTGTGAACTCCCAACGATTTATCATAGTTCAGCAATCCTTCAAATTTATCCTGCCAAGAGAAGTTTTTGGTTTTTACGAGACTGTTTGTGCCTGTCGTCTGACGTTGTCCCTGTCCATCCTTTCCCGGCCACGCAAGCGACCTCTTGTCGATTTCCTGATTGTAATAATCAAGTTTTCGAGAGACATTTACATCGACCGTTAAACCTTGAACAAAATTTTTGAACTGTATTCCGGCTTTTCCGATAAATGCGTCATAACGCTCTCTGTTAAATCCCGAATTTTTCATAATATCAATGGCGTTCCGCTGTAAATCCGCATTGTACGGATTAACCGCATAATTGGTATCTTCTTCCGGGTTATATACCGGCTGACGTCCGCGCGCAGTATATAAGTCATTGAGAACGCTAAGACTACCGTAAGAACTTTGTTCTTTGAGATTTCCCTGATACGTTCCCAGAAAATTAACAGACACATACTTGCTGAGTTCGGTATTTAATTGCAAACGTAGATTTGTACGGCTGTTGCCGTCGGGACCATATTTCAAAAGACCTTCCTTGTCGTGGTATCCGGCCGACATGTAATAGTCTGTTTTTCCCGAACCGCCGCTCGCCGAAACGGAATGGTCGGTCGAGACGGTGAAGTCTTTCAGACCTTCTTCCATCCAGTTGGTGCTTTGGAAGAACTCCCAGCGTTGCCCATTGGGACGGTAGTTGTAATTCGGATTCCCTACCCATGAGGTGCGTTCGGCGTCCTGTTCGGCTGCGCCGGTCGCCTTTCCCGTTACAGGGTCCACGCTCGCATTGATACGTGAAAGGTTTATCATATTCTGCTCTTCCCATGCCGTCACACGTTCCGGCATATACGTCGGCGCATTAATTCCCACCGATCCGTTGTACGAAATTTTGACTTTTTTGGAGGCGGCTCCTTTTTTAGTCGTAACGAGAACTACTCCCGCCGCCGCTCTCGCTCCGTAAATCGCCGAAGCAGCCGCATCTTTCAGGACAGAGATATTCTCGATGTCATACGGGTTAAGTAAGGTCAAATTGCCCTCGACACCGTCAACCAGGATAAGCGCATTTGCCGTTCCCGTCGAAGACATACCCCTGATACGAATCCCCGAAGTTTCACTACCGGGTTGCCCGCCGCTTCTCAAAACAGCAACGCCCGGCAATAATCCCTGCAACGAAGCCAAAACATTGGCATTGGGCAACGAGGCTACTTGCGCACCATCAACAGCCGCCACAGCGCCTGTCAGGTTTACTTTCTTCTGAATGCCGTAACCCACGACTACCACTTCATCAAGACTTGTTTCGGAAGGCTTTAATGTTACCTGCATTTGTGGCGCCACAGCAATATCCACACTTTCATAACCCAAAAACGAAAATGTTAACTGTTTCACATTTTCAGGAATTTGGATGCTGAAATTTCCGTCTACATCAGTAATAATACCGATTGTAGTTCCTTTAACAATTACAGAAACGCCGGCTACCGGCTCTCCCGTTTCGTCTGTAACCGTCCCGCGTACACTTTGCGTTTGCGCTACCGAAAGGCAAAGGGTCAAGAATAATCCGACGATTAAAAATGTTAATTTTTTCATCATACTGTCACTTCATTTAAATTTATAATAAATTAATAATACCACTTATTTTTCATCACTTATCGCTATAAATTCCGTTTTCAACCCGCCTGACTTAATTGCAACAAGCGTTTTTCCTCCTCTTTTCAAGAGTTTGATTCGCGCTCGTCCGTTTTGCGCCTGAATTTTGCCTGAACCGGTATTCGTACCCTGATTCCCGACAAGTTCGCCATCGCCGGCGGCGCTGAAATAAATAAAATCTTTTCCATCAAGAACCGTCACGCCGTTTGCGTCTTTCAAAGTCGCTTCAATCCATGCGTATGTTTCCGTTTCTTCGATGACAGCCGGTTCAATTGTAGCCGGTTTGCCGAATGTGCGCGTTTCGTAAAAGAAAACGGTTTCGTCTTCAATCCGTTTGTTTCCCGCTTTTCCGATAGCCTTGACGGTATTTTTCCCTTCCCGGAATTTTGTATCCCATCGCAATCCCGCGGCAGGGAAATTCTGAGAATCGCGTTTCCTGACGCCCAGACTTTTACCATTAAGGAACAGTTCAACTTCCCGGCAGTTGGAATAAACCCGCAATTGCTTTTCTTCACCGGCAGCGCCCCAACGTTCTTTCCAGGCATGACCGAAAATATGAATCATCGGCTCTTTGCTCCAGTATGACTGTAAAACCCGGTACGATTCTTTCGGCGTCAAATCCCGCTGTACAACGCCTTTCTGATTCATGTAAGGTACAGGATTGTCGGGACGTATCGGCGTTGCAAAATCCTTAAACGTCCAGAAAGCCGAGCCTGTGAGCGCCGGCATGGTTTCCTGTTCTTTCAAGTGCCAGTCAAACAAGTCGCAGATATAATTTTCGCTCCGGTCGCCTGCTCTTGATGCAGTTGTAATTTTCCCGCTGTCGTCGTATGCAGGCGTAAACGGATTTTCTTCAAACCGTCCGGCATGGCTGTCGCCGCCCCATTCGGCATGGAAAAAACGGGGCGTTTTCGCCTGCTCTGTTTCCGTCTTTTTTTTGTATTCTTCATAAGTCCCGGAATACCATCCTGTCCAGATTGAAGGTGAGTATACATCTATTATATCTTTGCAAAAATCGCAACGGCGAATGGAAGTCAATCGTGAAGGATCAAGCCGATGCGCCGTTTCATTCAATTCGGACATAAAATTCCGGATTTTTTCCTTGTCAAATTCCGGAAAATCGTTTGGCCAATCGTTTTCATTTCCCAGCCCCCAAAGAATAACGGAAGGATGATTCCGGTGCTGAACAATCATGTTTTCAAGCATCCGTCGCGTCTGACGCTGATATTTTTCATCCCCCAGACCGCCGCGGCACCAAGGAATTTCTTCCCATACCAGCAACCCCAGACTGTCGCATAAATTCAATACAATACGCGACTGCTGATAATGTCCGAGACGGATAAAATTCGCACCCATCGCTTTTATCATTTTCATTTCGGCGCGAATCTGTTCTTCGGTCATTGCCGCGCCAACGCCGGCGTGGTCTTCGTGCCGGTGCGTTCCGCGCAAAAGTAGCCGTTCGCCATTCAGGTAAAAGGCGCCTTTTTCCTTAAATTCAAATGAACGGAATCCGAATTTTTCGGTGTAAACAGTTGTATCATTCTCAGTTATCAATCGGATTTTACAGGTATACAGATTCGGATTTTCGGGCGACCAGCGTTGAGGCGAAGAAACTTCATACGTGTTTTTTGCAGGAGAACCGGTTTGTAATTCCTTTTTTTCGATAATCAATTTATTATCCGGAGCAAAAATCCGGAAATCAGTAGTAAAATTACCGGCTTTACGGGATGGGGTCATTTCTAAGGAAAAAGTTCCTTTTTTCCCTTTTGTATCCGTTTGTGCGTCGATATAAATATTTGACAGTGAAATATCCGGCGTATAAACCAGATTCAGATACCGGTAAATCCCGCCGTAAATGGTGAAATCCGATAAATCGGACGGAATCATTTCCGTATCACGCGAATTGTCACAGCGAACCGTGAGTGGAACAAGTCCGCCAAACCGTTTCGAATCATCGCTTTGCAGAAATCTTTCAACCGCATCCGTAATATCCGTCGTCCATTCGTCATAACCTCCCAGGTGGCTACCGGCTTTTTCGGTATAAATATATACTTCCGTCTTTTGTCCCGCCCCTTCAAAGTGTAAAATTGTTCGTCCGTTTTGATAGGGATTGTTTATTTTCAACAATTTGCGATACCAGCCGGCGCCCTGATAATAGTTTACATCCGGAGTAACGGCGTCGCAGGCGTTCCAGGTATGAGGCAAAGTAACTTTTGTCCAAAACGGTACATTTTCGGGGTCATCCGGCCTTGCTACCGGACGAACGGCCTCCCAAACGCTGCCCAAATCCGTACGCACAAATTCCCAATCCTCATTCAAGCGCGTAAAATCAGGATAGTTTATCTGCGAAAACAAATTCGGATAATTGATTAATAATATTATTGTTATAATGATGTTTTTCATAATGTATTTTTTGCGATGTAAATGTCCGCTGTTTTTGTCATTCGCATTATCAAAATTCATTCAAAAGTTTGTAGGATTCATTCAATTTCGCCTTCGCGAACTTTCTGCAAACTCCGTAGGCGATATTCCGTAAAGGGTTTTGAAGCAATTTGAAAAATAGGCATGTGAATTGAAACCGACCGCCACATAAATTTCGGAAACCGGCAAATCGGTGTTTTTCAGGATTTTTGCAGCCGTTTCGAGACGGAAATTCCGGATAAATTCGTTTGGGGAAAAGTTGGTTACGGATTTTATTTTGCGGTAAAGATTGGCTTTACTCATGCCTATTTCACGCGAAAATTCATCTAACTTAAAGTCCGGATTCGATATGTTTTTATCCATCACTTCATACAGTTTTTGTATGAAACGCTCGTCGGCGGATGTGGTTTCTATGCCGAAATTTTCGATAGAAAAACGTTTTCCGTAAATTTCCTTCAATTTCTCGCGCACGGCAAGAAGATTTTTTACTCTTGCCAACAAAACGCTCGAATTGAACGGTTTAACTATATAATCGTCGGCGCCGATATTGTAGCCTTCGGTCTGGTCTTCAGGCAATACTTTGGCTGTCAGCAGGATAATCGGGATATGCCCTGTGCGGATGTCGTTTTTCAGCGTTTGCGCCATCGTTATACCGTCCATTCTGGGCATCACCACGTCGGATATTATCAAATCGGGCAAATGGTTAACGGCTTTTTCACATGCTTCCTCTCCATTTGAAGCCTGAATGACATTGTATGCCGTATTCAAGTGGGATACAATATAATCACGAACATCAAAATTGTCTTCAACGACGAGAATTACGTGTTTTTTCTTCGTTCCTGTCTCCGCTATGTTACTGCATTTTGTATAATCATTTTCATCGGAACCTGTTTTATCTGTGGGCAGGATACATTGAAATGTTGCGCCTCTGTCTTCATTGTTTTCCGCCCAGACCTTGCCGCTATGCATCTCAATAATTGATTTGCTCAAACTTAAGCCAAGTCCCGTACCCGAAGCGCTATATTCATTCTGAGCCACTTGATAAAACGGTTGAAATATTTTTTCCAACTCCGGTTCGGGAACGCCAACGCCCGAATCCCTGATTTCAAACCGTATCGCACCGGGATGCGGCACAAACAGACTTACCGCTACTTCCCCTCCATCCGGCGTGTTTTTAAAAGCGTTTGAAAGAAAATTGAAAAAAACTTTTTCCATTAAATTCTTATCAAAGGACATAAAAATTTCCTTTACATCCGTATTAAACCTGAAATCAATTTCGCGCGAAGTTGCCATTTCCTTGAAATTCAACGTCATTTCTCTTGCAAAAGCAACAAAATCACTTTTCACAAGTTTCGGTTTCAACATTCCGCTTTCGTTTTTACGAAAATCCATCAGGTTATTGACCAATCGCAAAAGCCGTTGCGCATTGTTTTTCATGATCGCGATTTTGCCTGTCTGCTCTTGGGTGAGGTTTCCGGAGTGTTCGGATAAATCATTCAACGGGCTGATAATTAAAGTTAAAGGCGCTCGCAATTCGTGTGAGAAATTGGTGAAAAGTCTACTCCTTTCCGCATTAAATTCTTGTTGCGCTTTCGCTTCTGCCTGCTGGATTTTCAGTTCGTTTTCAAATCTTTTCTTTTCGGCAAAATACTGATATATAAAATACAAAATCGAGGCTAATACAATGAAATACAACAGGTAAGCCCATCCTGATTTCCATGGCGGCGGAAGAACTTTTATCACCATCTCAACGGCGGTATCGCTCCAAACGCCATCGTTATTGGCCGCTTTTACTTTGAAGATATAGGCGCCTGACGGAATATTGGTGTAATATGCCATTCGACGTGTCCCGACTTCGTTCCATTCCGCGTCAAAGCCTTCCATTTTATAAGCGTATTTATTTTTATTGGAAAAAATGAAATTTAATGCGACATATTCTATTGAAAAATTTGTCTGATTGTATTTTAAAACGATTTCTTTTTGTTCGGAAAGCGCCTTTGGCAAGGTTTTACTTCCGATTTCAACTTTCGAGTTATTAATGAATAAATTTTCAAGTAAAATTGCCGGAGCAGTCGGATTGTAAGAAATTTCATTGGGATTGAACATAACAAAACCGTTATTACCACTGAAAATTATCTGTCCGTCAGAGGTCTTCATACCTGTATGGGGCGTAAATTCATTCACTTTTATTCCGTTCGAATAAGTGTAATTCCTGAATGAGCGGTCGGCAGGGTTGAAATCGCTGATGCCCGAAATGGCGCTGATCCACAAATGGCCATTGTTGTCTTCAACGATGGCGCATACGTTATTGTTGTGTAAACCGTCGGAAACATTGAAGTTCGTGAAATATTTCGTAGTCAAATCGAAAAGGCAGAAACCGCCGCCGAAGGTGCCGATCCAGATTCGGTTCCGGCTGTCGCGGAACAGGGTCGTGATGTAATTTTCGGGCAAAGCATATTTCTTTTCGGCAAAATATTGTGTCGTAAACTGTTGCATATCAAAAGTATTTCTATCGTATAAAAATAATCCGTCATTTCTCGTTCCAATCAAAAAAATGTTTTTCTCAATTTCCGAAAAACAACGCATATTTCGGAAAGCGATTGATTTTCCATCTTTTAGCGGGAAATCGGGTTGTACGTTCCCGTCTTTAATAATCACCATCCCGATTGGGTCTACACAGCCGACAATTATCTCATTTTCAAGGTTTCGACCAATATAATAAATTCCGATTTGACTTTTAAAGTCGTGAAAAAGAGAGAAACGCTTGCTTTTCAGGTCAAAAGAATAAATTACGCCCAGATTTGTCCCGCAAAGTATTCTATTTCCGTCTAAATAAACGGATTTCAGAATATTTTTCGGATACGCATTTTCATCGGGAAAAAGAAGATAAGTACGGAAAGCGCCCGTTTGTTTGTTCATTTCCAAAAGTCCGCCGCCTTCGGTTGCAAAATATAGATAACCGGTTGTTTCTACGGACTGTCCGATAACTCCCGTCATTTGATCTGTCTTTTCTGCGGGATTGAAATAGCGGAAACGCGCCCCGAATGTGCTGCAATAATTTACGCCGCCTGCATACGTGCCTACCCACAGCGTGTTCTGAGGATCGAAAAACATACTTTGAATGGAGAAATGACTGAGAACTCCGTCGTCGTTATCGTAATTTTTGTATTGCATCGTGATTTTCAAACTTTCAAGGTCTATCACGTTCAGCCCGTTTGAAGTACCTATCAGCATCTGCTTTCCGTCCGGCGAAGCGACAATTGACCTGACGTAATTATTTGAAAGTCCGTTTTCGGCAGTAATATTTACGAAACCGTCTTCATTTTCAATAAAAAGGCCCTTGTCCTGCGTTCCTATCCACAGTTTTTTGTTATCATCAACACAAATGGAGCGTACGTGATTGGGGTTGGGATAGTGTTTCGATTTTTCCCCGTTTTTAAAATTTCCCGCTATAACTCCCTGATATGTGCCCATAAACAGGGTTCCATCCCGGCAACACATCGTGTACATAGCATTATCTCTCAGTTTTTCATCAAGAAAATAATGTTTGAACGTGTCTGTTTTCTTGTCGTAAACATTCAAACCATTGATCGTACCTATCCAAACGTCGCCGTTTTCGTCCTTGCAAAGCGCATAGATCATGTTGTTGGACAATGATTTGTCATTTCCGTCTTCTGCAAAATATTGTGTGATTTTATTCGTAGATAAATCCATTTTGCTCAGTCCGTTGTTTGTACCGATCCAAAGGTTGCCGTCGTTGTCTTCGACGAGGCAATGAATATAATTATCGGTCAATGAATTATCATTTTGGGCGTCGTGGTAGTATTTTTCAAAAGTGTAGCCGTTGAACTTGTTCAGTCCGTTGCGCGTGCCAAACCACAAATACCCGTGCGAATCCTGGCAGATAGCCAAAACGGTTATCTGCGACAGCCCATCTTTCAACGAAAGGTTTGAGAAATAGTAATCTTTTGCACCCAAACAAACCGAAACAGAGCATAATAGAAATCCAAACAAAACATAAGTAAATTTCATCAAAATATAATTTCTATCAATATATTATCCCATCCGGGGACACAGGCGCCTTATTTCAATTTCATCCGAACTTGCAACAACACTTCCGCCGGCCGCAAATCATAAGCCGAATAATAGGAATTAATGTTGTTGTAGGACGCGGAAATATACTGTCGCGCATTGAATATATTGCTGTAAGTGAGTTGAAATTCCATGCCGGCGTATTTGTATTTACAGCCGATGTCGCCGAACGACATAACGCGGCTACCGGAAACAATGGTATTGTTGTAAAAATATTCGTATCCGAGGTTGATAATCAGCCTTTTCACCGGAAAAATATTGAATTGTAGCTGTTGCGAAATGGTTCGGATAGGTTTTAGGTTTGCATTTTCCGTTTTTACCGTATTCCGGCTTTCGGAAAAAGTAAAACTATAATTAAAACTTGACCACGAACGTATTTTAGTATTCAGGGAAGGCGTCAACGAATAGGATTTTCCGCTGTATTTCAGGATTTCTCCCTGCGCCAATTGTGAACCGGACGATACGGAATAATTTCCTCCTAATTTTACGGTTGAAGCAATAGCATCAATCGTCTGATTTACGCTTGCATAGGTCGTTATTCCCTGCGTATTGTTGGGCTTTGCCAACGACGTCTGTACCTGAAGGATTCCGTTTAAGTCATAGCCGTACAGCAAATTGGCTTTGTTGTTGAAATAATTGATTCCGACATTTCCAAACAAAGATTTAATGGGATTCCGGTAATTCAGATTCAGGTTTGTATTAGCCGATTGTGTTTCGTACAAACTGCCGGTATTTCGCACCAAATTCCGGTACGATCGCATGATATAACCCGTGTATTCGTTTCCCAATCCGCCCATGCCGTTGGAAAGATTCGCACTGACATAAGCATCCCAATAAGCCGAAAAGGTGTAATGGATAAATATAAAGGGGTTAACATAAATCCGTTGCGTATTTTCTTTTCCGTTCATTATCCGGTCGTTGATGTGCAGAAAAGTATAACTTACCGGCACGCCCAAGTTGATTCTCCAATCGCCCCGCATATAAGTATAACTGGGTCGGAAGTACCATCTATATTTGTTCCATTGCAAATCGTTACGAAGGGAATCGGAAAATGACCGGTTCGGAATGGACGACGCAATCGTTGTTAACTCCGACTCCAGATGCTGTAAATCGGCGCGAAAACCGATTTCGTAATTTTGCTTCCAAAAGCCGGTATTGATTCCGAAAGCGGCTTTGGTATCGGATGTAAAATGATTCATGTCCTGCTTCTGCTTTAAGCCGGTGGCGTCTGTTCCGAACAGTTCGGGGTAAATCACCGGCTGCACGGTCAAAGTGTGTGGTGTAACCGAGAAACCATTGAAAGAAGATATATTCCATAAGGTTTTGCCCCGGTCTTTGATGATTTCAAATGAGTTGCTAATCGCGTAATTTGGTTTATCCAAATGTTGATGGATGCTGTCGGCAGTGATGGCGTCACCTCGTTCTCGGTCCCAACCGGCATTGAGTTTGAGCAAGTTGTTCAGATAAAATTTATCTGTGTTGGCCGTTAATTGGACTTCGCCGTCCAAGCGGTTCATATAAAGGCGGGAAGAGAGAATTTCCCGGATCTGTATCACGCTGTCGCCGGGCAGGTAATATTCCGTGCGGGCAAGGCTGCTTTTGTCCAGGCGGTCGTTAATATAATGAATATTGGCGTTTAACTGATAATCTTTGTTCAATTTCCATAGGTTATTGAAAGTCACATTATTCACCTGGTTAAATAAATAACGTTTCCGGTTGATGGACGGCGAAGAAGGCGATTGCACGCTCAACATTCCCTCGTCACTCATCCGGTCGGCGTCGCGGGAATAGAAAGCGTTCATGTCTCGCGAAACGTCGTCGCCGGTATTGTTTCCTTTGTAGGTAGTGATATTTTGGCGGTTTTTGTTGAAATACATGCCCATCAATTCGCCCGAAAGAAGTGTGGGCGGCAGGCCTGCGCCCAGCATGGCGTTGGAAATCACTTTTCCTTTTGCCGTTTCTTTTAGTTTCAGGTTGATGGCGGCATTTTCGGAAAAGATTTTGTCTTTCAGCACTTTAATCGGCTGGTGGTTTTCCAGGACTTCTATTTTACTCACTTCTTTGGCTTCGATATTATTGGTTGCGATACCGTAACGGCCTTGCAACAAATCGCTGCCTTCGATGTAAAATTTATTGATCGGCTTGTTTTGATAGAGGACTTGACCGCTTTCCGTCACATCGACTCCGGGCAGTTTTTTCAGTACGTCGCCGATGGTACGGTCGTTCTTATCGGTAAAATCAACGACCGAATAGGCAATGGTATCGCCTGTTTGCTTGATTTTCGGGGCGGTAATTTTCACTTCTTTCAGTGTGATGGCTTCTGAGGATACCAAAAAATCCAAAGTTTGGCTTTTACTTGGAACGGTTTTCTCTTGTTTCCGGACGTTAAATCCCGAAACAGAAACAATCAGCGTATCATTATCGCCTCGGTATTCCAGACGGTATCGCCCGTTATTGTCCGTTAACTTAAAACCCAAGATTGCAGGTTTGCCTTTTTCACGGATGCTTACATTGACGCCGGCCAGGCCTTTGTCTGTTTGCGCGTCTTTCACGAGGCCTTGAATTACAACTTGCGAATGAGCGAGGAAAGAAGTAAACAGGAAAACGGCAGCGAAAAAATATTTCATCATCTGTTTCATTCCAATTCCATCGGATTATACTGAAATTTCATTTCGTCGGGACTTTTTTCAATTCCGTTTTCGTCTGTGAACTTTATTTTTACCTTTGCTCCGGGCATTGAATTGGTGATGAATCCGATCGGATCTTCAACCGATTTTCTCTTGACTTTTTCTACTTCTTTCCGGGATGCTTTCAGGTAATTCTTTTTGGGAAACAGAATCGGAAAGGTAGAAGTTTCAAGTCCGATTGCTTTGAAAACAAACAAGTGATCGGACTCCGAGATGTTCAGAATCAAACCGGGTAAGCCCGAAAATTTCATCGGCCCGTCGTTAACCGGCAGGTCGGGAGCAAACCAGGCCTCGTAATGCCGTCCGCGAAAATCGCCAACTGCTTTCTGGCAGAGATAATTCAGACAGGTCATGGTATCGGAAGTAATTTGCCATTGTATGTCAATCATCGGTTCCTCATAGTGGTAAGAAGATGTTCCGATATCATCCGTTACCGTAATTTTTCCATTCGGGTAATTTTTATAGATTTCAAGACTCAAGCCGCTCGAAGAAATTCCGTTTTTATCTAAAATATCTTTAATATTAATGTTTCTCGGATTAATTTTTGCCATTTCGTTTGTCAGCGAATCCACCCGGCGCCGGTTGTCGCTGTAGAATCGGGAAATGCCTTGCGAACCAAATTCCAGAACCATATAATCCGTCTGTAAGCGCGTTGAAGTAGTTTCGTCTTTTAGCGAGATTTTTTCACTTGAGGCCTTAACTTCGTACAATACTTTCAAAACGGCTGTGTCTAAAGTTTCATAACTTGGAACGGTAGTATTGCCTGTTCTCATAATTATTTGGGAATAAGTAAATAACGGAACAAATATAATTAACAGAGAAAAAATCTTTAGTTTCATATTATTTCGTATCATTCCAATTCCATCGGATTATAAATCATTTTGAGGTCTTCGCGAGATATCATTCCGCCTTTTCCGTCGGGAACCGATTCCGGAACTTGTGCGCCAGGCACAGCATTCATC
>JAISWH010000054.1 GCA_031271125.1 Dysgonamonadaceae bacterium | reverse complement strand
GATACCAACTGATTTACATCATTTTCCGAAAGTACATACATAAAATCGGCGGGAAAGCGATCTATATTTCTTTTTACCGCTTGTTTTAATGCCCTTGTCTCTACCCCATATAATTCCGCAAGATCAAAATCGAACATCACTTTTTGTTCACGCAGTTCGTATATCTTATTTTGAATAACTTGTAATTGCATTTCATTCTTCATTTAAAATCATACCGATCAAATAAATCACAGTCCCGGCAATCAATACAAAAACCCAAACAACCAAAGCGGAATTACCTTCCGTTCCCCCCTCTCAATGCCATCAATCGCATAATACACATCCGGGTTGAATTTCCCTTTTATCTTGTCTCCCACATTGAAATGATACTTGGAATCCACTAAAAACCGGCTGTTTTTGATTCCGAGATTAACTTTATAAGCTTTGTGTATCTGATTGTAAAAAAAAGTCTCCCGCAAAGTTTGATCCGGCCCGTTTATCTGCCGGCTGATATGCGCCAGATTCGGATTATGCACATAAACTTGAGCCGGTTTTTTAGGAAAAACTTCTTCCGCAGGATACAAAAGATTTATCAAACGCGCATCTTTCAGATACTTAATGTAGTTCATCACCGTCGCTCTCGAAATCTCAACTTCATGGCTTAACCGGCTGATATTGACGCTTCCGGGAGCTAATAACGATAGTAAATAAAACAGTTTCCGGATTTTCGGCAGGTAACTTTGTTCTATCTGATTGACGCTAAGTATATCCACTTCCATCATCATGTTCATGGTTTTCAACAAATTTTCCGAGAAATTCCGCTTTTCAAGGAAAAAAGGATAAAAACCATATTGCAAATAGCTGTCCAAATAAGCCAAAGGTTTGATTTTTGAACAAATATCGGTAGCAATCTCAACATGTTTTTCCAAAATATCTTCTAATTTGTAAGATTGAAACCGGAATTTCGTTTCCAGTTCAAGATATTCCCGGAACGAAAACCCACGCAAATTGTAAACGGCAACCTTATCCGCCAGATAGTAATGATCGCTTCCCAAATCAATGACCGAAGAAGCCGTAAAAACAATTTTCAAATCGGGAAAATTTTCGTGACAATAAGCCAATTCCGTCCACCAGTCCGGATATTTGAAAATCTGGTCGATCAACAAAACTTTACCTCCTTTCATTTGAAACTCATTAGCAAAATCCCGGATGGTTTTTACCGTAAAATAAAAATTGTTCAAATTGACATAAAGGCATTGCCTGTCGGCCGGTTGAAAATTTTCTTTCGCATAATCAATTAAAAATGAAGTTTTCCCGACTCCTCGAGAACCTTTAATACCTATCAACCTGTCGTTCCAATTAATTTCATCCATTAATTGACGTCTTACCAAGGTATGATTGTTTTCGAGCAAATACCGATGTGTTTTATATAAAGATTCCATTTTTTCTGTAAAAAGAGAGTACAAATATCATATTTTTTTTTGAATTTGCAAAGTCTGTTTATCAATTTTTGTATTTTTTTGTTTTTTACAGTTGCCAAAAATAGCGAATATATACTTCACGCGGTATGGTTTTGTGCATAAGCAAAATTAGTTAACGAGTAAACGAGTTGACGAGTAAACAGGGTATAAAGAGCAGTGACTTGTTTACTCGTTTACTCGTCAACTCGTTTACTTGTTTACTTGTCAACTCGTCTATGCACAACATGCCGCGCATAGTATAATAAAAATCATAAAGTACAAAGAAAAACCTATTTTTTTTGATTTATTTCTTAACTTTGTACTCAAAATTATAACCATTTAGAATATATAAAAATAAATGTATGAAAAGGATTATTTTTTTACTAATTTGTGTTACAATAAATTTGGAATTTTCTTTTGCGCAAGAAGATGGAAAGATTACTTTCAATGAAAAAAAGCATGATTTTGGTGTGATTTCCGATAAAGGAGGACGCGTAAATTTTGATTTTATCCTGACGAATAATTCGGATGAGCCGCTGCTAATTAGCAATGTTAAAGCATCTTGCGGATGCACGACTCCTTCCTGGACAAAAACGCCTATTGAACCGAAAAAATCCGGAACGATTACGGTTTCTTATAATCCGAGCGGACAACACGGTTCTTTTCTCAAATCAATTGTGGTTCATACAAACCAAGGCATTCCAATCACATTGCGAATAAGCGGCGAAGTGACAAATGCCCCTATTCCTAAAAAAGCTGAAGAAATTTATTCGGTAGCTTTAGAAAATTACCTGATGAAAAGTAAAGACCTGAATTTTGGACAATTAGAATTTTCTGCTTCGAAAACCATTCGATTAGAAGTTTTCAACAATTCCGATAAGCCGGCAACTCAAAAAATTACTCCGCCTAAATATTTTACCGTCAATTACAGTCCGGTTGTTGAGCCTATGAAAGAATCGGTTATTGAAGTTACTTTTCTTGCTGCAAATTACAATAAATATGGTTATGCAAACGGGGACTTGGTTTTTTATATTGACGACCGGAAACAGATTCTCTCTTATTCGGCCTTGATTTTAGATGATTTCAGCAAATGGGAAGCGGACAAAAAAGCTAACGCCGGGAAAATCAATACAAATACGATGGAAATTAATTTCGGGAATTTTACTGCGGGAACGAGCAGGACTTTGAAATTATCAAATTCGGGAAATAGCGTTTTGAATATCCAAAATATACAATCGTCCAGTCCATGGGTTGTGCCTTCTAAAACGACTTTTGCGATTAATCCGGGTGAGATTGTCGAGATGAAAGTGCATATTGACAAAAATAAAATAAAATCTTCTTTTAATTCGACGCTTTCGATTGTTTCCAACGATCCGAAAAGACCGTTACTCGAAGTGAAAATAATAGCAAATCACCGATAATGAATTTTATAAAGCATCCTGAAAACGATCCCCAATACACCGGTTTGAATGTGAATAAGGGGATCGTCCAACCTCCTGTTATTAATCCATACCTGGCGGGGAGGAAAAAACGTCGTGATTATACGCCGGCCGAATATACGGAAGAAATACGAAAAGGAAACATTACGGTTTTAAGTCAAGCCGTTACCCTGCTGGAAAGCCAAAAACCGGAACATCAAGCCGTCGCACAGGAAGTCATTGAAAAATGCTTGCCTTTTTCCGGAAATTCGGTGCGCATCGGGATTACCGGTGTTCCCGGCGCGGGGAAAAGCACCTCGATTGACGCTTTCGGAATGTATTTGATTCACCAGCGAAACCGGAAACTGGCCGTCTTGGCTATCGATCCGAGCAGTGAACGCTCCAAAGGCAGTATTTTGGGTGATAAAACGCGCATGGAAGAACTTTCGCGGGACACTAAGGCATTTATCCGGCCTTCTCCGTCGGCCGGTTCTTTGGGCGGCGTTGCCCGCAAAACGCGCGAGACAATTATTTTATGCGAGGCCGCAGGATTTGATACCATTTTTGTGGAAACCGTCGGCGTAGGACAATCGGAAACAGCAGTCCATTCGATGGTCGATTTCTTTCTGCTCATCCAACTGGCCGGCACGGGCGACGAACTGCAAGGAATCAAACGTGGCATCATGGAAATGGCCGACGGAATTATCGTCAACAAGGCCGACGGAAGCAATGTCGAAAAAGCCCGGTTGGCCGCCGCCCAATATCGCAACGCACTGCATCTGTTTCCTTTACCACCTTCGGGTTGGGCGCCTAAAGTGCTGACTTATTCCGGCTATTACCAGTTGGGAATATCCGAAATATGGGATATGGTTGACGAATATATCACATTCACCCGAAAAAACGGTTATTTTGATCAACGCCGCAATTCCCAAGCGAAATACTGGATGTATGAAAGTATAAACGAGCAACTGAAAAATCATTTTTATCAGTCGCCCGTTATTGGGAAGGAACTACTTGTCAAAGAAACGCAGGTGCTTCGTTCCGAGATAAGTTCGTTTGCGGCTGCCAAGCAACTGTTGGACAGCTATTTTACTTTCTGATTTGTCCTCTTCCTTCAATCAGCCATTTATAAGTCGTCAATTCTTCCAAAGCCATGGGGCCACGGGCATGCAATTTCTGCGTACTGATACCGATTTCCGCACCCAGACCAAACTGAGCGCCATCGGAAAAAGACGTCGGTGCATTTACATAAACGCAAGCTGCATCTACTTGATTTTGAAACCAACCGGCTGTTTCCCTGTTTTCGGAAACAATACATTCGCTATGCTTGGAGCTGTACCGGGAAATATGTTTGAGCGCTTCTTCAATGCCCGGAACAGTTTTGACGCTCATTTTATAATCCAGAAATTCGACGCCGAAACTTTCTTCTTTAGCATGTTGTAACAAGTTTTCGGGGTAAAAACCCGACAGCGCCCTGTAAGATTTCCCATCGGCATAAATAATCACGTTAGCGGCTTGTAATTTTTCGCAGATAAAAGGTAAATCGGAAAGCCTTTTTTCGTGGATAATCAAGCAATCCAAAGCATTACAAACGCTTACGCGGCGCGTTTTGGCATTGGTGACGACGGCTTGTCCGATTTCTTTATCACCTTCCGCATCAAAGTAAGTATGACAAATCCCTGCGCCGGTCTCAATAACCGGAATTTTTGCATTTTCCCGCACAAATTGAATCAAACTCCGGCTGCCGCGCGGAATAATCAAATCGACAAATCCGTGGGCATTCAACAATGCAGCTGTGGCCTCCCGGCCGGAAGGCAGTAATGTGCAACAGGCCGCAGGTATGGAAAAAGATTGCAGGACTTCCTGAATCGCCGACACAATAGCCCGGTTGGAACATTCGGCGTCGGAACCGCCTTTCAGGATGCAAACATTACCCGCCTTGAAGCAAAGCGAAAAAACGTCGAGACTTACATTAGGCCGCGCTTCGTAAATGACGCCGATTACGCCGAACGGAACACTCGTTTTTTTGATTCTCAAGCCGTTCGGACGAATCGTTTCCGTCAAAATGCGACCCAAAGGCGAAGGCAAGTACGTGACGTTTTCCAAATCGGCTACAATTCCTTCTATTCGTTCGGCGGTCAGTTTCAGGCGGTCGTATTTGGGATCGGAAGGATTCATCCGGCTCAGATCTTTTTGATTTTCGGCAAGAATGATATTTTTTTTGTCCAGTATATTTTCGCCTGCCGAATGTAGGATGGCGTTAACCTTTTCGTCCGAAAGTGTTAATAACGTTTTTCCCGCGTTTTGCGCGTTTTCGAATAAAGTCTTGTACAGGGATATTTTCATGTGACAATTTGGATTGGGAATTATGCCGCCGGAGTTCATTACGCAGAAACAAGCGTTTTTCATTTCTTCGAATTTGCTCGAAAATAGAATCTACTGCTTTTTTCAATACTGTCTCGTCATATTTTTATATTTTTTTTGCAAATATAGAAAACCTTTTTGAACAAAGCAACTTCTCACATTTTATTTTATAAAATTATCTTTGGGAGATAACCTTTTGAATAAACGGCTTTAAGCGGAATTTTCGGCGGTAAGAGGTAACGAATTGGCAACCGTGCCTATTTCTGCACTTTGCGCTGCATTTCCTCATATAACTCACTACAAATTTACATAATATTCTCTAAATCCAAGCATATTTTTCTTTCTTGTTTATCTGTTAAACATTTCTCTTATAAAAAGAATGAATAAGGCTGCACTTTTGTAGAAAATACTACCTGAAGCGTAGCGGAGGTGTGGATATTTTCAGCAAAACCCGTAGGGCTTGGTATTGACGTTTCATTCTTGGAATATATCTTTGTGTACAGATAAATTAAGGATAAGCTTCAAAAAATACAATGTCGTAAAATCAGTTCGCCTGTCAATTTTCAGTATAATCGAGCATTAAAT
>JAISWH010000050.1 GCA_031271125.1 Dysgonamonadaceae bacterium | reverse complement strand
AAGTGATTACTAAAAGCGTTGTTAGTGGGTAACTTTGAGAGCGGTAGTTGGTTACTGTTCCGCTTGCCGGAAGGAAGATTATTTTCTCCGGCAAGCTTTTTCAAAAAAGAGCATACTTCTTTATCCCCGGTCCAGCTCACACGAAAGAAACCGGAAACTGCGAAAATTGACATTCACGTTCGTTTACAGCAGTTTAATATTGCCGGCAGCACTCCGATCGGAGTCAGCCGTATCAGGCAGTTTATCCGCTCGTGCTCGCAGAATTATACAGTGGGCAAACGCATCCGGCGCAAAATAAATGCGACGATGATCAATAAATACCGCTTGAACTTCACCCCCAGCGACAGCGATACCGATGCTAATCTGACTCACTGGATCGGTTCGGTCAATTCTTATCTGGGAACGTGCAAGCGCTATGATACTTACCGTTTCCGGGAACAACTGGTGAAACGGTTCAAAAAGGATCCGATAGTCGTATTTAACATTGAAAAAGGCAATAGCACCTCAAAAAAAGATTTAGCCGTTTTTGTGGCGAGTTTTCATCTAAAATCCGAAAAACATCCTCTTTGCTGTTTTACCATTTGGAATTGCGTTGTTATGTGGTTACCGGATTGAAAAAATGGAAATTAGAAAAGAATATAAGCAAGGCTTTTGGAAAACCCAAGTTTTTCATGTAATTTTGCCATTGCAAAGACAAAGGGAGCATTCGCTTTTGATACGAACTTTGCTAACAAAAGCAGTAAAAAATTTAATATGAAGGAAAAAATTAAGTCCGGTTTGATAAAATTCTCGAAAACATTTATTCCGTTGGCATTCGGGTTGATTGTATTGTGGTTCATTGTTAAGGCATTAGACTTTGAACAGGTAATCTTGATATTAAAAAAAGATGTAAATTATTGGATCATTGCGCTGTCGCTTCCGTTTGGATTGTTTGGCCAGATTATGCGTGCGATTCGTTGGGAATTGTTGATTCGTCCTTTGGGTTATAATCCGAAAAAATCTAATTTAATTTATTCCGTTTTGGGAAATTACGGGGTGAATCTGGCTTTTCCCCGTTTAGGGGAAATTTGGCGATGTACGATGATCAATCGGTATGAGAAAGTCCCTTTTACCAAATTAATCGGTACGGTGATTATTGATCGTATATCCGATACGATCGTTGTCGCCATGATTGTTATTGCGGCGTTTGTTATGAATGTGCCTTATTTCAAGTCTTTTTTTGCTCAACATCCCGAAACTTACTCCAAATTGTATGATATTTTATCTTCCGTATGGTTCTACATTGGCATTGTTTTTATGGGAATTGTGATGTGGTTTTTCTTCCGGCAATTTAAAGAACGGCCGGCGATAAAGAAAACACAACAGTTTTTGT
Organism: Dysgonamonadaceae bacterium; assembly: GCA_031271125.1. GTDB lineage: Bacteria > Bacteroidota > Bacteroidia > Bacteroidales > Azobacteroidaceae > Azobacteroides. The sequence continues at coordinate 10,842 of JAISWH010000050.1, read as the reverse complement.
TCGACATTTGGGAAGGAATCCGCACCATCGGACGAATGAAAGACAATTGGTTGTTCGGTTTTTATTCCCTGCTGATTTGGTTAAGCTATTTTTTGTATTTTTACATTTGTTTTTACGCATTTCCGTTTACCGAAAATCTGGGATGGAATTGCGGACTGATTGCATTCGGAATGGGAAGTATTGCGATGGGTGTTCCGGTACAGGGCGGCGTCGGCGCATGGCAATTCATGATTATAGCAACATTGATAGGATTCGGATTGACTAAGGACGACGCCGGCGCATTTGCTTTTTGCGTATGGACGATACAGTCGCTTATTTTTACGGCTTTATTCGGCTTATTCGGCGTAATGGCTTTACCGATAGCGAACAGTAAAAAAATAAATAAATAAATTATGAGCTCTATTTTAGATTTAAAACCGGCTAATGTCTGGAAACATTTTTATGCATTGACGCAAATACCGCGTCCTTCGGGTCATTGTGAGAAAGTAACCGAATACATCGAAACATTCGGTAAAAATTTGGGTTTGGAAACAAGACGTGATACAGCCAATAATATTTGTATCCGCAAACCGGCCACTCCGGGTTATGAGAACCGGCCGACCGTTATCCTGCAATCGCATGTGGATATGGTTCCGCAGGCTAACTCCGATATCCGGTTTGATTTTACGAAAGACGCCATTCAGCCTTATATCGACGGCGAATGGGTAAAAGCCAAAGGCACGACTTTAGGTGCGGACAATGGCGTTGGGGCTGCGGCGACTTTAGCTATTCTCGAAGCGGCTGATTTACAACACGGACCTTTGGAAGGTTTGTTTACGACCGACGAAGAAACGGGAATGTACGGCGCTTTGGCGGTTCGGACGGGATTCATCAACGGGAAAATCATGTTGAACCTGGATTCGGAATTGGATGGCGAATTATATATCGGTTGCGCCGGCGGCGAAGACGTCAGCGTAACATTCCAATATGATAATGAAACTTTTGTTCCCAAGGAAGACGTCGTTGTAAAAGTCTCGTTAACAGGACTGAAAGGAGGGCATAGCGGAGTAGATATTCATTTGGGACGCGCCAATGCCAATCAACTGATGTTCCGTTTTCTGAAAGACGCTGTGCAAACTTACGGCGTTCGTTTGGCTTCGATTGAAGGCGGAAGTTTACGTAATGCGATTCCCCGCGAGGCTTTTGCGACCATTTTAGTCGATGGAAAAGAAAATTATGAACGTTTGTTGCTGATGGTCGATTACTATCAGGAAATTTTCAACAAAGAATTTGACGGAATTGAAGATAAAATCGAATTGAAAGCCGAAAGACAAACCGATTCTAAGGAATTGAAAATCACCCCGGCAGACGTTCAACGGAAATTAACACATGCCATTTTTGGTTGTCCCAACGGAGTCGTCAATATGTTTGCAAAAATTCCCGATACGGTCGAAACCTCCGTCAATATGGCGATTGTCAAGTCAAGCGCCGGCTTGACGGAAATTAAATTTTTGGCGCGTAGTTCGTCCGAAAGCAAGAAAAAAGCGATATGCAGCCGCATAGAAAGCGTATTTACAAATGCTTGCGCCGACCAAATCGAGTTGGGAAATGCTTATCCGGGTTGGGACCCGAATCCGGATTCCCAAATCCTGAAAATCATGGAAAAGGTTTTTGAAACGCAACGCGGATACAAACCCAAGGTAGAAGTGATGCACGCCGGTTTGGAATGTGGCATTATTCTCGCTAATGTTCCGGGGTTGGATACGGTTTCTTTCGGTCCGACCATTCAATTTCCTCATTCACCGGACGAAAAGTTGGAAATCGCTTCGGTAGGGAAATTCTGGGAGTATCTGACGGCGATTTTGAAAGCGGTTTGAGAAAAACATCATTTCTTCAAAAGAGTTTCTATATTTTCCGACAGCGCCATCATGGAAGGAAAAACAATACTTGCGCCTGCGTCCGATAAAATTTTATCGGGCAAAGGACCTGTATTGACGGCAATCGTATAAATTCCCGCTGCTACTGCCGATTGTACGCCCAAAGGTGCGTTCTCTACCACCAGAGCTTCTTCGGCTTTTATGCCCGCTTTTTCCAAACCCATAAGATAAGGCTCCGGATGTGGTTTCCCGAATTTAACATCGTATCCCGTGACCATTAAGCCTTTTTCAAAATAACCGGGAAAATCTTTATCCAGACTCCCGTATAAAGTCGGTTGTCCCGAACCGGTGACAAGCACTCGTTTCAGTTTGTGCTTTTTGACGACTTCCAACACTTCTTTTGCACCCGGTATAGGCAGAGAAACCCAGCTCAATTCGACAAAACGTTCGGATTTTCGAGCATAAATACTTTGTTTTTCTTCTTCGGTGGCGTCATGTCCGTAAGCGCGATTGAAAAGAATATCTATCGTTGCCGGGCCGGTCATTCCTTCAAAGAGATAATAATCGTCGGGATTGGAATCAAAGCCCAGTGATAATGCGGTTTCATGCCAAGCCTGCACATGGCCGGGCATGGAATCGTACAGGACGCCGTCCATATCAAACAAAACGGCTTTTATCATATCTTAATGTTTTCGTATCCCGGTTTTTTCAACAAGGCGAACATGTTTTTTTTGTATGCTTCCACACCCGGTTGGTCAAAAGGGTTGACGTCGAGTATATAACCGCTTATTCCACAGGCTCTTTCGAAGAAATAGAGTAACGCCCCCACATAATATTCATTCAATTCGGGAAGTTCGATTCTAATATTGGGAACGCCTCCGTCCACATGTGCGATTTGAGTGCCTAATTCCGCCATTTTGTTCACGTAATCAACTCGTTTTCCGGATAAATAGTTCAAACCATCAAGGTCTTCTTCGTCTTTCGGTACTTCGACATGGTATTTCGGATTAGCTACGGAAATCACCGTTTCGAAAACAGTGCGCTCGCCTTCCTGAATCCATTGCCCCATGGAATGTAAGTCGGTGGTGAAATCGACCGATGCGGGGAAAATACCCTTGTGTTCTTTGCCTTCGCTTTCACCGTAAAGTTGTTTCCACCATTCGGAAACATAATGGAATTTAGGATTGAAGTTTGCCAGAATTTCCGTTTTTTTACCTTGTTGGTACAGTAAATTACGGGTAACAGCGTAAATTGCAGCCGGATTATTTTCAAAAGCAATGTCTTTTCCGGTTGCTTTTTCCATAAAAACGGCTCCGTCAATGAATGACTTGATGTCTATTCCGGCAACGGCAATCGGCAGTAAACCGACGGGAGTCAAAACCGAAAAACGTCCGCCCACATTATCGGGAATCACAAATGTTTTGTAACCCTCCTTACCGGCTAAAGTCCGTAATGCGCCACGCGCCGCATCGGTAATGGCAACGATCCTGTTTCTTGCATCTTCCTTTCCAACGGCTTCTTCCAACTGTTTTTTCAGAATACGGAAAGCCAAGGCCGGTTCGGTAGTTGTTCCCGATTTGGAAATATTAATAATGCCGAACGATTTTCCGGCAAGAAATGTTGATAATTCGTACAAATAATCTTCGCCGATATTGTGACCGGCATAGACGATAAGCGGTCTATTCTCCGCCAAGCTGTCGAAAGCGCCGGACAAGGCTTCGATAACGGCTTTAGCGCCTAAATAACTCCCTCCAATCCCAATGACGACGACAATTTCACATTTGGAACGAAGTAAATCGGCTGTTTTTTGAATATCGTAAATGGTGGAATTGTCAATAGAAGAAGGAAGGTGCAACCAGCCGAGAAAATCGTTTCCTTTACCGTTCCCGTTTTCCAAACGAAAATTTGCCTCTTGCGCTCTATTCGCTTGCGAAAAAATTTGTTCTCCGGAAACAAAATTGAATACTTTGTCGATGTTGAGTGTAATTTGTTTATTATCCATAAAATTTGATTATTAAGTAAAAGCGAGAAAATCAAGCGCTTCATTTTTCGCCGCAAATATAGTGTTTTTTTAGGGATAAAATGGTCAAATTCACAATTTATCCGTACTTTTGCAGTACAAAAATAAGTTACAAGATTAAACACAAGGTATGTATCGCAGAGAAATTCGACCGAAAAAGTCATTGGGACAACATTTTTTAAAAGATTTATCCATCGCGGAACGAATTGCCGGCGCTTTGCCCGAAACGGCGGAATTACCGGTGCTGGAAATCGGCCCGGGGACAGGTGTTTTAACCCGGTTTTTGTTAAAAAATAAGCAACAACTGACTGTGGTCGAAGTTGATAAAGAATCGGTAACTTATCTGAACAAACATTATCCCGAATTACACGGTCGAATCATCGAAGCCGATTTTCTAAAATTGGATTTGAATACTTTATTTCCCGCTCAATTTGCCGTAATCGGAAATTATCCTTACAGCATATCCAGCCAGATTTTCTTTAAAGTATTGGAATACAAAGATAAAATTCCTTTTTGTGCAGGCATGTTGCAAAAAGAAGTGGCCGAAAGATTGGCCGCTCCAACCGGTAAAAAAGCTTACGGAATCATCACGGTGCTTTTGCGGGTCTGGTACGACATCGAATACCTTTTCACCGTCGAACCCGAAGTTTTCGATCCGCCGCCTAAAGTAAAATCCGCAGTCATTCGAATGACAAGAAACCGCCGGACGGAATTGGGATGCGACGAGACTTTATTTAAAACTGTAGTCAAAACAGCGTTTAACCAAAGGCGGAAAACCTTGCGTAATTCCTTGAAATCCTTGTTGGGAGAAAACAATGCAATTTCTGCTTCGCCGGTTTTCGGCAAACGGCCGGAACAGTTGTCGGTGGAGGAGTTTATTGAATTAACGAATCGAATTGCAATGTTAAAAAAAAATTGTACCTTTGACCTGCAAAAAAATTAACAATTCAACATAAAAATATGAAACCAACATTATTTATTCTCGCTGCCGGCATGGGCAGCCGCTACGGAGGTCTGAAACAATTGGACGGAGTCGGTCCCAATGGCGAAACCATCATGGATTATTCGGTGTACGACGCTGTAAGAGGCGGTTTCGGAAAAATCGTCTTCGTTATCCGGCACAGTTTTGAAGCGGATTTTCGTGAAAAAATCCTCAAAAAGTATGAGAATTTGATTCCCGTTGAAATTGTTTTCCAAGAACTTGATTATCTTCCCGAAGGATTTAAAGTCCCCGAAAACAGGGAAAAACCTTGGGGAACCAATCACGCCGTGATGATGGGTAAACAGGTGATTCACGAGCCGTTTGCCGTTATCAATGCCGATGATTTCTACGGCGGGGAAAGTTTTCGGGTTTTGGCCGGTTATCTGACCGGTTTGGAAGGCCGAAAAAACGACTATTGCATGATTGGTTACCGGTTGGGAAACACCCTGTCGGAAAGCGGTTCGGTCGCCCGCGGGATCTGCGAAAAAGATGCAAACGATTATCTGAACACGGTTGTGGAACGCACCTATATTATTCGCGATACGGACGGAAAAATCAAATACAAGGATGAACAAGGCAACTTGCAAGTCGTCGGTGAAAACGTTCCCGTATCCATGAATATGTGGGGATTTACCCCCGAATATTTCAATTATTCGGATGAGCAATTTGTCGATTTTCTAACAAAAAATCAGGATAACCCGAAAGCGGAATTTTTCATTCCTCTTGTAGTCAATAATTTGATTATAAGCGGAAAAGTAAAGGTAAAAGTCCTGGATACGCCTTCCAAATGGTTTGGAGTTACATACGCCGACGACCGTCCCGGCGTCGTTGCCAAGATCAAAGAATTAACGGAAAAAGGCGAATACCCCGAAAAACTTTTCTAATTCTCAATAAATAAAAATCATAATTCGTAATTTTTATCAGTATGAACCGACGTAATTTTTTCAAAAAAACAGCCATTGCCGGAACGACTGCTTTTTTAATTCCGGACATCGTCAATGCAGCCATGCCGGAATTTTCGTCAAAGACCGAAAGTCAGGGCGTACAATTATCGAAAGGGAATATCATTCTGTTTCAAGGCGATTCCATCACCGATGCCGGAAGAAAACGTTCGGATGAAGATAAAGCTAACGACCAGCAGATGTTTGGACACGGTTATCCTTTATTTACGGCGGCAAATGTTTTGGCTAAATATCCCGATAAAGATTTAAAAATCTACAACAGAGGTATTTCCGGAAACAAAGTATTCCAGTTGGCCGAACGTTGGGACAAAGATTGCCTCCATCTGAAACCGGATGTGCTTAGTATTCTGATCGGAGTGAACGATTATTGGCATAAACGCAACGGTCAATACAACGGAACGCTTGAAACGTACGCCTCTGATTACAGGACATTGGTAGCCCGTACTTTAAAGGAGTTGCCGGCCGTAAAAATCGTTATTTGCGAACCGTTTCTCATTCACGGAGGCACGGCTTTGGACGATACTTGGGAATCGAATTTCAAAGGCTATCGCCAAACCGCTAAAACAATTGCCGGCGAATTTAACTTGACTTTCATACCATTTCAATCGGTTTACAATGAAGCGCTTAAAAAAGCTCCTGCTGCATATTGGGGGCCGGATGGCGTTCATCCGTCTATGGCCGGCGCTCAACTGATGGCGCAGGCTTGGCTGAGGGGAGTTTTGGGATTTAAAGATTTAAAAATTTAATCATTTGTATTCAGTAGAAGGATTAACTGTTTCGTTCGGAAGTTTCACTTTACTTGACGAAATCGGGTTTGTAATAGACAAAAAAGATAAAATAGCGCTTGTCGGGAAGAATGGGGCAGGGAAGAGTACACTCCTGAAAATCTTTGCCGGTTTGCAGGAACCAACCCAAGGAAGAGTTGTTATTCCGCGGGATGCTGTGGTCGGATATCTTCCGCAACAGATGCAAGTCACAGACGAGCGCACGGTGAAGGAAGAAGCGTCTTTGGCTTTTGACCGGGTTTTGCAATGGGAAACCGAATTAGGGAAAATGAACGCCGAATTGGCAGACCGTGAAGATTACGAATCCGAATCGTACCATAAATTAATTGACAATATCACCTTGCTCAATGAGCGTTTGGTTATGGAAGGCGCTTCCAATATTGAAGCTGAAACGGAAAAAACCTTGTTGGGATTAGGCTTTTTGAGAACGGATTTCGACCGTCCGACGAGTGAATTCAGTGGTGGTTGGCGAATGCGTATCGAACTGGCTAAATTACTCTTACGGAAACCTGATATCCTATTGCTCGACGAGCCTACCAACCACCTTGACATCGAATCCATCCAATGGTTGGAAAATTTTCTTGCCATGCAAGCGAATGCTGCTGTTATTGTTTCGCACGACCGTGCATTTATCGACCGCATTTGCCAAAGAACCGTCGAAATTTCTTTGGGAAAAATCTACGATTACCGCGTTAATTACTCTAAATATGTGGAACTGAGGAAAGAACGCCGTGAACAGCAACTGCGGGCGTATGAGAATCAACGGAAACAAATCGAAGATACGGAGGATTTTATCGAACGTTTCCGCTACAAAGCCAGCAAAGCTATACAGGTGCAAAGCCGTATCAAGCAGTTGGAAAAGCTGGAACGAATCGAAATCGACGAGGAAGACAACTCTGCTTTGCGCCTGAAATTCCCGCCGGCGCCGCGTTCCGGTTCTTATCCCGTCATCATGGAAAACGTCGGCAAATCCTACGGCGACCATGTCGTATTCAAAGATGCGACGCTGACCATCAATCGCGGTGAAAAAGTCGCTTTTGTCGGTAAAAACGGCGAAGGAAAATCAACGCTCGTCAAGTGCATTATGGAACAAATTCCTTTTGAAGGAAAACTCCAATTGGGACACAATGTCAAAATCGGTTATTTTGCTCAAAATCAAGCCGATTTGATGAACGAAAGACTAACCGTATTTGAAACCATCGACTATGTGGCAGTGGGTGATATCCGTACCAAAATCCGCGATATTTTGGGCGCTTTCATGTTCGGTGGGGAAGCTTCCGACAAAAAAGTCGCCGTACTTTCCGGTGGTGAACGCACCCGTTTGGCCATGATTCGTTTGTTGCTCGAACCGGTTAATCTGCTGATCCTCGATGAACCGACCAATCACTTGGATATGCGTTCAAAAGATGTACTGAAAGAAGCATTGAAAGAATTCGACGGTACGGTCATTATTGTTTCCCACGATCGCGAGTTTTTAGACGGCTTAGTCGATAAAGTCTATGAATTCGGCGCTCAAAGAGTGAAAGAACATCTCGGTGGAATTTATGAGTTTTTGGAAAGAAAACGAATTGAAAACCTCAATGAACTTGAGAAAACGGCAAAAGGCGAAAGGCCAAAGGCAAAGGAAGCCGATTCTTTCGCCCTTCACCCTGCGCCGGTAGCCCCGTCGTACGCCGAACGCAAAGAACAGCAAAGACAATTAAAACGTTTGGAAAAGGAAATTGCTAATTACGAAAAACGAATTGAAGATTTGGAAGCCGAAATCAAAAAAATAGAAACCATCCTCAATACGCCCGAAGGCGCTTCAAACGCAGACTTGCTTTGGAAACACGCCGAGTTGCAAAAGAATGTTTCGGAAACTATGGATAAGTGGGCGGAATTATTTGAACGCCATGATCCGCAAGCTAATCAGAACAACCGCTAACATCACTCCGACATCCGCCGCAATCGCCATGACTAAATTGCTGTAACTCAAGAAAGCAAGCAGGATGAAAAGAATTTTTATGCCAATGGCGCTAACGGTATTCCATTTGATAGTCGCAACTGTTTTGCGGCTCAACCTGATTAGATAAGGAATTAGAGACAGTTTGTCGTTCATCAGGGCAATATCGGATACTTCAATAGCGGTATCGCTGCCTGTCGCCGCCATCGCAATAGAAACGTCCGACGCTGCAAGTGCGGGAGCGTCGTTCACGCCGTCGCCGACCATCGCCACTTTCCGGTATTCGGACTGTAATTTCTTGACGATTTCCGTTTTTCCTTCCGGAAGCAATTCCGCAAAAACCTGTTCGATTCCTGTGTGGGAAGCCACATATTGCGCCGCCTGCCGGCTATCGCCGGTAATCATTACCGGTTCGACGCCTAAGGTGCGAATAGATTGAATTGCTTCGGCGCTTTCGGTCTTAATTTCATCAGTCAACGCGATTATGCCTTTGATTTGGTTTCCGCAACTGACGATAACGCAGGTTTTCCCTTCCGAAGAAAAACGATTGATATACGCTTCCACTTCCCGATTCGTTTCGGGGTTTTCACCGGCGGACGCATCCCATTTGCCTACGAATACGGCATTATCGCCGCAAGTGATGCAACGTGCATTCGCGCCTTTGCCGACTACGCTTTCAAACTGCTGAATCCGGTGCGGCTCAAAACCCTCTTTCAGGCTGCAATCGACAATGGCTTGCGCCAGAGGGTGTTCCGAAAATAATTCCGTACCCGCGCCGCAGGCAAGCAACTCTTCTTTCGAGGAGCCATTGAGCGGAACGATGTCGGAAACAACCGGTTTCCCGTAAGTAATGGTGCGCGTTTTATCCAAACCAATGGCTTTTACTTCGGCCATTGCTTCGAAGTATTTGCCGCCTTTCACCAATAAACCTTTGCTTGAGGCATTTCCGATAGCGGCATAAACGGCGACCGGCGTGGAAATGACCAATGCGCAGGGACAGGAAATAACTAAAAGGGTAATCGCCTGATTCAACCAAACATTTAATTCTTTCCCTAAAATAAAGACGGGAACAACAAACAGTAAGATAGCTAACAATATGATAATCGGCGTATAAATTGCTGCAAATTTCTGAATAAACTTCTGGGCGTCCGATTTATTGTTTTGCGCTTGCGTCGTCAGTTCGATAATTTGGGCGAAAGTGGTGTCTTTGGCCGCTTTGGTTGTTCGTAATTCGATAAAACCATGTTTGTTTAGCGTACCGGCAAAAACCGTAGCGCCGGCGGTTTTTTCTTTTGGAATCGGCTCGCCGGTAATAGACGACTCGTCAATAGCGGTTTCGCCTTCCGTGATAACGCCGTCCAAAGGTATTTTGTCGTGCGGTTTGACCTGTATAATGGTTCCGACGGGAATTTCTTCGACGGGAACAAGTTCCGCCCGTCCTTTCACAAACGCTGTTTGAGGCGCTTCGCTTACTAATTTATCCAATGCCGACAGACTGTTTTCAATACCGATGTCTTCCAATTTTTCTCCCAACATAAACAACACGATAACTACTGTCGCTTCCGAATACTCTCCCAGGTAAAAAGCGGCGACTACGGCAATCATCATCAACAGGTTAATGCTTCCGAAATTTAGCCGGAACAACGATTGCAAACCATTCCAAAGGACTTTGTAACCGATTCCCAAGATAAGGATTCCATAGATGAACGGGGCGTATGGCGCCGGAATATCAATTCCCGAAATAGACAGGATTTCAAGGCTTACCGCAACGAATACCGCAAACAGGAGGAAAATAAATTTTTGATCTTTAAAAGGCAGTTTCATATACAAATAAATTATTGTGCTGCAAAGTTAATGATTATTTATAAAAATTAGGAATTAAGAATTAGGAATTATTACGGGTCACCTGCAAAATCTTGTGTTTTAAATTTTAACAAAAGTGTCTGTCACTGTATTGATGACAGACACTTCATTTTTCATATCTTAATCCGGCACAAAATTACAAACACCTATCTGATTGATTACTATCTATTTGCGATTACTTTTCTTTGTCCCGTCAACTTTTTCAGCCTCCTTATTTAGAATCATTCTAAATAAGAACACCTATTAACTTATTGATTCACAGCTGTTTTAGCGTTGTTTAAATAATAAAAAAGGCGAAAATTGGCCTTATCTTTCTTACTATCAATAATTTACAAGCAATATTTTCGGGTCTCATTTTTTTATTTTAACAATTTGTTAAACACTTGTAAAACATTGGCCTATTTAAATAATTAGTAATCAATCAGTTACAAA
>JAISWH010000015.1 GCA_031271125.1 Dysgonamonadaceae bacterium | reverse complement strand
GTATTCAGCAACGTAACTTTGGTTGGCCCGCTTGGGCAAGCCGCCGATTTTGCAAACAATACGGGATACATCAACGGTTATGACTATGGCGTTGCTTCCGGTATCCGGACGGGTATTTTTCAGGCTGCGATGCAAATCCGCCGCAATTCCCGTTTGAGTTGTTTCAACTCCGTAGCTATCGGGTTCCCCGTAGGCCTGATGCTGTCCAACGACGGCAGGGGCGATACGCAGGGCGCCGCCGCAAACGGTTTGTTGAAACTCAAAAATGTTTATCTCGCTGGCGTGGATTTATTGGGCGCCGACGCCGACAAGAAAGACCCTGCCGCATGGTCGGGCGCCGTCTCAAGCAACTATTTCAACACCGCCGGATTGAACAACTATAATTACCCTGCAATTGCCGACTTGAAACTGAAACAGCCCAACAGCAAGGCGGCGAATCCCAACTGGGGACCCCTGTCCGACAGTCCCTTGCTCGGCAGCGCCGATTTTACCGATGCTTTCGTGAGCGACGCATTTTTCTCTAAAATTAACTATGTGGGCGCATTTTCGGGTGAGAACGATAATTGGGCGAGCGGATGGACGAATTTTGATCCGCAGAATGCAACGTATTAAATTAATACCGCATCCGGCCGTTCAGCAAAGTTTTAAGGATGCCGTTTTCGACCAATGTCAATTTGGCAGCAGGGCTGAATGTAAATAACCAATGAGGTTTTTACAAAACCCGACGTAGGGGCAAGGCGCGCCTTGCCCCTACACCTATGGGCGATTGACCAAAGGCGCCTTCCGGAAACTATCCATCCGATCGCTTTGGACGCGCAACTCCTCAAACAAAACCGCATCCGGCGTAATAATAGAAATTAAATTTCCTGCCATTCCATTATAAATCAATTCCTTGTCCGAAACACCTGCTATTTTCTTGAACGCTTGAACATCCAAGTTACTGATAACTGCCGAGCGGACTCTCGTTTCCGTTTTGTCGGCAACGTTCACTTGATACAACTGCATCCGGTTGGTGTTGCCCTTAACGATATAGGCATAATTGTAACCTTCTTCTTTGGCCAGGCGGAAAAGCTCTTCGCGCAGTTCTTCTTTCGTTTTTTGCGAGGTATGTGTCATCCGGACGACGCCTGTATTGACGGCATGTCCGACGCCGGAAGTAAACATAGCATGTCCGTTGGAATGAGGGACTTTCTCTGTCGGCACCCGATCGTTCAGCAAAGTTTTAAGGATACCGTTTTCGACCAATGTCAATTTGGCGGGAGTAATTACCGCCTCGGCGTCAACCGGCGTGTAACCCAATAGTTTCGCACCGGCGTATTCGGGCGTTCCGGTTAAATCCTCGATAGTGATTTCTTTAGCGGTGATTCGTTTGTCTATCATATCCTCCAGGTTGTTGCCGCCGTAGGAAACGCCGTCGGGCGTAAGCGGTTTACGCTCGGCGATCAGGGAATTTTCCCCGTAGAAAAAGTTGCCGTAAAATGTTCTGCTCACCGGATCGCCTTCAAATAAAACGGGGCCGGAATACGATTCGTCCAATTTGGCCGTATTCGCTTCTTCCGTCAGGTTTTCCGCCAATTCTTTACATCTTTTCCTGAGTTCTTCGATTGAGGGAAGTTCTTTCGGATGGCCTACCGTGATGTCAAATCCGTTCTGCAAATGTTCACCTTCGCCGGTTTTGATTTCTGCGCTTGATTTGACGGAAGCGAAAACCAAAGGTACGCGGAGAGCCGATTTTTCCGTATTATATAAGTAAACAACCGCCGAATAAATGACTACCGAAACGGTGGAATTAAATATTTCTTTGTAATCGTTGAAAACGGTGGAGGCCGCTTTGGCATATTCTTCGTAAGTTGATGTATTGAAATCAATGTCGGGAAGCGGGATATTGTTCATCACGACAGGTTCCGTTTTGTCCCAATCGGGCAATTCCAGATTTTTAGCCGGAATGTTTAACTGCTTGATAGCGGAAAGTTTTTGTTGGTAGGTTTCCGCAGCGTTTTTGTAGATCGCGTCCAAATCGCGCCAGACGGTGTATCTGATTCCGGCTTCGTCGTTGTCTGCACAAATAGTTCCGTCATAACCGACCGAACCGCCGGTGGAGCCGGTGAAATTTTCATCCGTACATTGGTAATCGCCTATCAATAAGCGGGCGGCGCTTCCCCGGTAAGGAAAATATTGGGAAGAAACCAGGCTTCCGTTGGAAGCATTGACCATCAACTGTTTGACGTCGCCGGCGGTGTAGGAAATAAAGAAAGGCGCTTGCAATCCGGGCAAGCGGAGTCCTTCTAAAGCGCGTTCCGTTTCTTTAGCAATGGATGCCGGCACGACGTCGTTATCGGAAGATTGGGAAAGATTATCCGACGCAGGTTTGGAAAGGACAGGCGGTTGGGACTGGCTTTTGGCTCGTTTCTGCGTTTCGATTTGTTTGACCAGAAGCGCCGGCGCTACGCACGAAACGGGTATCGAACCCGATTCGGCGCCGCAAGTTCCGTTAAAAACCGCATATTCGTCCCCGCAAGCCGTAATTTGCGAAAACATCGCCAAAGGCGTTCCTACCAAATCCACTCCGCGCACCAATTCGTCGGGACGTCCGTCGGTATAAATCCGGTAAACCACTAAGGGCGTCACGTTGAACGCATTGGGCGAATAGCGGCTGGTATTGGTAAATCCGCCGGAAACTTCCTTGAAGTAGTAAGCATATTCTTTGCCTTGCGATTTGGCGGCTTTGCGTAACTGTTTGATAAGCTCTTCCGGGCTAAGTTTTTGCGAACTTTCGACTAATAAATTGGATTGGCGGGAGATGGGCGCAAGTCCTGTCTGCGAACGCCCGTGTCCGTTGGAATGAGCGAATCCGTCGATGGGTGTGCGCGACATCAGAAATTCTTTCAGGATGCCGTTTCGCACCACTTCCGTTTTTTGTCCGCGAATCCCTTCATCATCAAACACATAATAACCGTTCAAAGGCGTTGGTCCGAAATATTTCAAAGTCGGGTCGAAGGTGACGGAAAGATGTTTGGGCAGTACCCGTTCGCCGACTTTCTTCTTGAAAGTTTGCGCATCATTTTCCTGTTTCAGGCGCGAACCTTCCACGCGGTGTCCGAATATTTCATGGAAAAATACGCCGGCCGCTTTGGGCGAAAGGATAGCCGGACCGGAAAACGATTCCACCACCGGCGCTTTTTTGAGTTGGGAAAGCGTTTGGCTCATTTCGCGAGCAGCTTTCATAACTTCTTCATCCGAAGGAAGTTCCGACAAAGAAAAACCCATCCAAGTCTTAAAGAGCGGTAAGTGCATACCGTCGTCGGCAAGCGCTTCGGCCATCAATGCTAACTGAAAGGTAACGGCGTTTTGCGCGATTTCGCGTCCTTCGGTATCGACAAATGTTTTGCGGATAAGGCCGGCGGACAAATAGGCCGAGCCATCCGAAAGGTCGCTGTTTTCATCAAAGATTTTGGAGTATTTCCTTACTTTTTCCTCCCAGATTTTCGGGTCGATTTGCAGCGATTCCCAAGTGATGGGCGCTTCGTAATAATTATCCGCTTTTTCGACGGAAAAATCGGGCGATTTATCTTCCTGTTCAACTTTCACAGCCATGTTGGCTTTGATTTGTTCGTAAATTTGGACATCGTCTTTGTACAAATCGTCTAATTGCAGCCAAATCGTTTTTTTCAGCACATCGGGATTGTTGTCGATGGGAACATAATCGGCGGCGATTCGCATATCGCTGTAACTGCCTTGTCCGGATTCCCTGATTTCGTGGGTATTATCCAACTCCCTGCCGCCGACCCGGATGCCGGAAGACAAGGCATGGGACGGACCTTCCAATTGCGGGGCTGTTTGCAAACGGCCTAACCTTCCGGCGCAAGTCATGGATTGGAATTCGTCCAATCGAAGGAAAATGTAGTATGCAGGAACCGGCTGTTCTTTCAATACCGAGAAATTACGGTCTAATTCGGATTTTAACGTGTTGAAAACGGGATCTTGTCCCAAGACGATGGAAATACCTGACAACAGGCAAAGAAAAATGATGAAAATATGTTTGTTCATTCTGTTTATTTATTTTAATGTTCGATATGTAGAATCCGGTATTTGTTTTTGCCGATGAAAACAATGACTGCTGCTTTCAAATCAGGGCGGCCGCCCAAACGGTGGGAAGCAATATACTGTTCGACCTGCGCCCGCCCTTTTTCCTGTTGGGCGGCGATGTCCGCTTCACTTGCGTCCGTTTTGCAGTACTTTAATTCCAGCGCCCATTCGTATTTGATCTGAGGCAGCAACGGACTGCGTTGCAGGTAAATATCCGTGCGACCGGGAACAGCTTCGTATTCGCTCATCGGGACATATACCTTGCTCATGAAAAGATAGGCTAACAGAAGAATCTGAATATACTTTTCGTCGAAGCGCCGCAAGTCGTAGTCGGAGAGCTTGCCGAATGCATTTTCGGAAATATAAGCGATGAATTGTTCCAGGTTACCGTCCAATGCCAGGGCGTGGATTGCTTCGTTCAACGGACGGGATTCTATATTCAGGTCGGGAGAGGTTTCCCGTATCATCTTCATAAGATATTCCCAGTATAACGTTTTGATGGAATAGTTGGGAATGATGAGTTTCAACTGATTAAAACAGGGTTCCTTGATGGTGAGTAAACCCATATAGAAAAGCAGGGATACGAAATAATCGTCGTCGTTGAGCATGTCGATGGAGAATTTTGCCAACAGTTCCGCAACGATGCCGTTTTCTTTCATAATCCGGATAAGCGTTTCACGGTTGTTGTCGTTCTGAACGAGGCGGCGCAAGCGTCCGTAATCTGTTTTCAGGTTCAGGTCGACAATGTTTTCGGGCGGTTGCCGGCGTCTCAGTATCTGTTCAAAGAAATAGAGCATCATGGCGGGATTATATACCCTGTGTTTACCGTCTTTATGAAACAGATAGCCGTTGTAGTAGGCTTCCATATCTATATTGATGCAACTCTCGTCGACGCCTGTTTCCCGTATCAGCCACTCGACCTCTTCCTGCGTAAAGCCCATCATCTCGTTGTATTGAGGCTCCAGGGTGAGGATGTTGGCGATATTGTACCCGCTGGTGAGGTCGTCGAGCATCACCGGAGAAATACCGGTAATAAAGGTACGGTTGATGATGGAGGTTTTTGCCGCCATTTTTATTCGTTCGTAGAAATCGCGCACCAGGCCGTTGGCAGCTACCATTGTTTTATAGAAGTCGCTGCCTAAGCGGTTGCCCATGGCGATGAGGTCGTTGGCAAAATGGTCGTATTCGTCGATGATGAAAAAGAGCTTTACTTTGTCCTGTTCAGCGGCATAAAAGACTTTTTGCAGGGCTATTATTCCCGGTTTTTCTTCATCTATTTGGCGAACGTAGCTGTCCGCATCCGAAAAAACATGTCTGTAAATACGAAAGAAGTTACGGACAGCATCCTGTACATTACTCGAAAAACTCTTTTTGAATCCTTCTTCGTCGGAGGTATCCAAACCGGAAAAATCAAGTTTCATTATTGCATACGAATTGCGTTCGGGCGTGGGATGTTTGCCTATATAGAGATTGCCGAACAGTTGGTCGAAATTTTCCGCCTCGTTCAAGTCGTAATAATACATCAAAGTCGTAAAGAACAAACTCTTGCCGAACTTGCGCGGGCGAATGAAAAACTGATTTTTATTGCTCTCTTTTTCCAACATCTCGATATACCGTGTTTTATCCACGTATGCATAATTTTCGGTAATAATGCTCCTTAAATCGGAATTGCCGTAAGGTAAGCGTTTGTATATTTTCGTTTCCATCTTTTTAAAATTTAGATTACAAATTTACATGAAAAACTTGGTTTTCCCAAGCGCGAGCAATGAAAAAAGTTTTTTTACAGGATAAATTTTTCCGTTCATTGTACATACATCCCAATTACAACGCCGGTAAACCCTCTTGCCGTTTGCGTGCTGAGTATTTTTCCGTCTGCGTCTTCAAATACCGGTTTCCATGAAGCGCCTTCATCAACGGAAAACGGCTGTGTCGCTGCCGGAAGTGCATGATACCATCCCAATGGCGGATATGATAAGTAAGCTGATGTATTTCATTTTTTATTATTGATTATACTGTTGACGGCATTCACCAGGTATATATAACTCGGCGCAATCGGTATCACATACTCGTTTTCACTCCAGTGGTAAGGATAGTCGTCCCTGTTTTCGGGATAATCGGGATTCAATATGCGTATGCCGGGAACGATACCGCCGGGGATAAACGAAAAGTCCGCGCGGTTGTTGCCATAAGCCATTTTCTTGGGCTGTGCGCCGACGCCGGAAACAAACGACAGGTTGTGCGCCGGATGGCATCCGTAAAGATAGTTCAGCGCCCTGTATATGTATTCGGGGTTAATCGCATCGGGGAATAAACGGTATAAATCGTAATTGAAATTTGCCGCGCCTATAATGCTGCCGTTGGCAGCCCATCCGGCCGTACTTATCATTACGCCGAAAGGATTTATCGAGTCGGCGGCAGACAGGCGTTCGCCGTAGGCTTTTACTGCCGGTTCGAGTTTCGCTTTCAGTTCAT
>JAISWH010000143.1 GCA_031271125.1 Dysgonamonadaceae bacterium | reverse complement strand
AAATTGCTCAACCGTTAAATTTTTGTTCTTCAAATATTTAGCAATCATTGTACTCGTGCCGCTGTCGAACCAATAGTTGACAAATTTCTTATCCTCGAAAAACCTCAATGTTGAGTAGGGATTATACAGCCTCACCTTGCCGTTGAACGAAAATCCATCGTAAAAATCCTCTATCCGTTCCACAAGTTCATCTTTGGAAATTTGCATTTCTTCGGCTGTAAGTTCGAGGTGGTCGGGGAAGTTTTGCAAGAGTTCATCATGCGTAATCCCGCATAAGGCTGCATATTTGTCGTTCATTGAAATGTCGGTCAGGTTGTTGAGCTTCGAAAATACACCAAGCCTTGCAAACTTTGAAATCCCGGTCAGCAATACGAAACGGGTATATTCATCATTGGCTTTCACGCGCACGTAAAAATTCGCCAGCGTTTCGCGCACTTTATCTGCCATCGCGGGATCATCGACAAAATCAATATACGGCTTGTCATATTCATCAATCAGTATAACAACCTTTTTTTTATACTTATTTGATGTCCTGATAATTAATTCCTGAAATAAATCGCCGGGAACATTAACGTCCGAAAGTTCCACATCTAATTTTCGCGCTTCTTCCCTTAACAACAGTACAATAGAATTTCGTAAAATTTCCAGACCCAAATCGGTCGTTATCGCATTCATACTTAATCGGATAACCGGATATTTCACAAAATCGGGACGGTTTATCCACGCTTCGGCATACAAGCCTTTGAAAAGTTCTTTTTTACCCAGGAACATGGCTTCAAGCGTTGTGAGCGTCAATGATTTTCCAAACCGGCGCGGACGGGCAAAAAAATATACTTTCCCACTTTCGATTAAGTTTACCAACATTCGTGTTTTATCCACATAAATGTAGTTTTCCGTGATTATTTCTTCAAAAGTTTGAATGCCGGCCGGCAATTTTTTAAGTTGCTTTTCCATATCCGTTTTTTTGCAAAGGTACATGAAATTTATCAATTATACACAGACGAATAAAAATGTCTTGCAAAATTTATAGAAGAAAAAGGATGGTAATCACCGGAAAATCACATAGAAGTTGCGCTGTTTTGCGGTCGTTTGCTTTGAGTTGTTTTCGGGAACAAAGGTATTTCTACCCACATGCCGTCCCGTAACGGGACGGTGGGAAAAAATGGTTGTTTGCATTTTCTACCGACATATTGTGCCTGACGGCACAGGAGTTTTGCAGATGACTCGTTTTTTTGTTGTGATTTAAGAATGAAATCATTTGTTTGTTACAATGTGGCATATCTATTTGTTTATTCTTTTTTTAGCAATGTTCAAAACTTTGTTTGAAAGTTCTTTTTCATCTTCAACTACTGCGGTTACTTGGTCAGCAAGCCAAAGAGTTAGCAGTTCTTCGGTGTCGACTTGTAAAATTTCGGTAAAGATACGTTTTTTTCTGAATGACACCTATTTGAGCAAATAATTTTCTTCAAACTCCCTCGTCAAATCCACCACAAAATGTATTACAAGCCCGAAGATGTGGAACGGGTATTAAATCAACTAAAAAATAAGCCGTATGGAAAATAATGTAATCAGGGATGATCCCCAACTTCCGTATCCCGCCCCGTTTTGCTTTTTTCTTTAAAAGTTAAAACCCCGAAAATCAATGACTTTCGGGGTCTTATTTCTTTTACTTTCCACTTTCGTGGTGCCACCAAGAATCGAACTAGGGACACACGGATTTTCAGTCCGTTGCTCTACCAACTGAGCTATGGCACCCTCCATTTTGCGGTTGCAAAGGTAGAAATTATTTTTGAATTAACAAGTCTTTTGTGAAAAATTTATTTCAAAGAATTCCAACCTTGGGCTACTAAAGGTATTTCCGCACCGTCGCGAGCTATCAGGTTTGTCCCTTCCGATGCTTCGCAAATACGACCGATGAGTTTGACGCCCTCAATGCTCTCCATTTTCTTATGCAGACTCAAAGGAACGGTGAACAGCAACTCATAATCTTCCCCGCCGTTCAAAGCAGCTGTAGTCAGATTCATATTGAACTGTTCCGACATCAAAGCTGTCTGATAATCAATCGGTACTCGTTCTTCGTAAATCCGGCAACCAACACTGCTTTGCGTGCAAATGTGCAACAGTTCCGACGAGAGTCCGTCCGAAATGTCGATCATTGAAGTAGGTAAAATATCGTTTTCATCCAGAATGCGGATAATATCTTTCCGTGCCTCCGGTTTTAATTGTCGTTCCAATAAGTATTCTTTTCCTGCAAAATCCGGCGTGAAATCTTTTTCCCCGGCGAAAACGGTTTTTTCTCTTTCCAATAGCTGCAAACCCATGTAGGCGGCGCCCAAATCGCCGGAAACATAAATCAAATCGGTATTTTGGGCTTTATTTCTGTAAACGATCCGGTCGCCGGACGCTTCGCCGATGCAGGTAATGCTGATACAAAGTCCGGTTAGTGAAGCGGAGGTGTCTCCACCCACCAAATCTACTCCGTAAACCTCGCAGGCCAATTT
>JAISWH010000108.1 GCA_031271125.1 Dysgonamonadaceae bacterium | reverse complement strand
AAATCATTGAAAGAGCGAAATAATCATGATACAACAAGAATCAAGACTTACAGTAGCCGACAACTCAGGAGCCAAAGAAGTACTTTGCATCCGGGTTTTAGGTGGAACAAGAAGACGCTACGCTTCTGTTGGGGATATAATTGTCGTAGCTGTTAAAAACGTTATCCCTTCGAGTGATGTTAAAAAAGGCGCCGTATCCAAGGCGATTATTGTACGTACGAAAAAAGAAATCCGTCGCGCTGACGGTTCTTACATCCGCTTTGACGACAATGCTTGTGTATTGCTGAACAATGCCGGAGAAATTCGCGGAAGCCGTATTTTTGGTCCGGTAGCCCGTGAACTTCGTGCCGTGAATATGAAAATCGTATCTTTAGCGCCAGAAGTTTTATAATAATTAACAATTAACAATTAAGAATTAAGAATGTTTGAGAAATCATGAAGACTTCCGTTATTCCTAATTCCTAATTCCTAATTCCTAATTCAAATAGAAATGAGTAAATTACATATTAAAAAAGGCGATACGGTTCATGTGAATGCCGGTGAAGACAAAGGCAAATCAGGTCGTGTGCTGAAAGTATATATCGAAAAACAGCGCGCCCTTGTAGAAGGTATCAATATGGTGTCGAAAGCCACTAAACCAAGTGCGAAGAATCCTCAAGGAGGATTCCAAAAGAAAGAAGCTCCTGTTCATATCTCGAATCTGAACGTTTTAGATCCCAAAAGTGGAAAACCAACCCGTATCGGTCGTAAATTGAATGCAAAAGGAGTATTGGTTCGTTATTCTAAAAAATCAGGGGAGGAAATTAAATAATGAGTAGTACAGCTAATCTGAAGAAAGAATATCAGGAAAGAATAGTTCCTGCGCTAATCAAAGAGTTTAATTACACTTCGATTATGCAAGTCCCTGTATTAAAAAAAATTGTGATTAACCAAGGACTGGGTGCCGCCGTCGCAGACAAAAAACTGATCGACGTTGCCATTCAGGAATTAACCACAATTACCGGTCAAAAAGCCGTAGCAACCATCTCCAGAAAAGATATATCCAATTTCAAACTGCGTAAGAAAATGCCTATCGGAACGATGGTTACCTTGCGCCGTGAACAGATGTACGAATTTCTGGAACGCCTGGTTCGTGTCGCTTTGCCACGTATCCGTGACTTCAAAGGTATCGAAAGCAAACTGGACGGAAGAGGCAATTATACCCTCGGGATCCAGGAACAAATCATTTTTCCCGAAATAAATATTGATAATATTACCAAAATTTTGGGAATGAATATTACCTTTGTAACCTCTGCGAGAACAGATGAAGAAGGTTACGCACTTTTGAGAGAATTTGGGTTACCTTTTAAAAACATTAAAAAGAGTTAAAACATGGCTAAAGAATCAATGAAAGCCCGCGAAGTGAAGCGTGCAAAATTAGTTGCCAAATACGCTGAAAAAAGAGCGCAACTGAAAAAGAAAGGCGATTATGAGGCATACGTGGCCTTACAGGCATTGCCAAAAAATGCGTCGCCTGTTCGTTTGCACAACCGTTGTAAAATTACGGGTCGTCCGAAAGGATACGTTCGGCAGTTTGGCGTTTCGCGTATTCAGTTGCGGGAGATGGCTTCTGCAGGGTTGATACCGGGGGTTAGGAAGGCGAGTTGGTGATATAATAAGAAAGGGGAGCAGGATGTTACATAAAATTTCAAATAAAACGCAACTGCACACTATTCGTTCAGTGGAGTCGGAGACCATTCAAAAAAACGGGGTGAGTTCGAAAAGCCGTAAGAGTAGGGGAAATTATTTAAATCTGTTTTTAGGATTGCTAATAACCTCACTTGTCTTGACCGGGTGTACTGCACACCAAAAGGTGGTAAGAGTTGAGTCTCAAATCCAAGAAGTGAAGCAGGATTATCAAGGATTAAAGCGTAAAGTAGCCATTGCTCGTTTTTCAAATGAAACGGCCTATGCGAAGGGCGTTTTTTACAATAAAGAAAATGATCCGATTGGTAAACAAGCAGTTGATATTCTTTCGGCCAAACTTGCTTCGACGAACAAATTTATCTTGCTGGAACGGGCAGATATGGATAAAATTGTGGAAGAATTGCAAATTGCAGGGAATGAAGGCTATCAAAAAGTCGGCGCAGATTACCTGATTATCGGATCGGTTACTGAGTTTGGAAGGAAAAATGAAGGTGATGCAACCGTGTTTTCGCGTAGCAAAACCCAAATTGTACAAGCAGGCGTAAGTATTCGTTTAGTTGATGTTTCTACAGGGCAAATCATTTATTCGGAAGAAGCAAAAGGAGAAGCGGAAACTACCAATAAAACTTCGTTTGGATTAGGTAAAACAACCGATTACGACGCCACCTTGAGCGATAAGGCTATTTCAGCCGCTATTTCAAAATTAGTGGAAAATATAGTCAATAATTGTATGGATAGACCTTGGAAATCCTATTTTCTTTCGTATGACTCAGATGCGGTAATTATCGCAGGTGGCAAAAGTCAGGGAATAAAAACAGGCGATACCTACAGAGTGGTTGAAAAAGGTAAGTCTGTGAAAAATCCGCAAACAGGAATGATGATGGAATTGCCTGGAAAAACAGCAGGAAAAATCAGAATTGATTCAAGCGCAGGCGATAATCCAAACGAATATTCAATAGTTTCTTTTGTCGAAGGGAGTATTGATGGCAAAAATTTGTCTAATTACTTTATAGAGGAGATTTAAAAATGAAAAAGTTAATATGCTTATTGGCAATTGTTTTATTCATATTA
The DNA here is from genome assembly GCA_031271125.1 of Dysgonamonadaceae bacterium. Taxonomy (GTDB): domain Bacteria; phylum Bacteroidota; class Bacteroidia; order Bacteroidales; family Azobacteroidaceae; genus Azobacteroides. Next base: position 4,074 of record JAISWH010000108.1, on the reverse strand, counting down.
ACGAGTTGTAAAGTCGGCGAAGGCTCGCTGTCCACTTCAAGGGGACTGGAAAATGAGTCTTTTCTTGAATTTGTGGGAACTGCATCTAATTATCTCGGCGGCGTTGACGTTGATATTGACGGCAAAACCACATTTAAGGCCAAAGTTCACAACGAAAGCGATGGAAATTCCATTACTCCGAAAGGCGACAGGTTTAAAGGTGAAATTTATGCCATATCCACCGGAACTCACACAGTAACTGTTTCGTACAATAGTACAACTATTTACAGGAAACAGATTTTTGTATCTGCACAGGAAACTAAAAAAATTGTATTACAATGAAATGGAAATTTTTGTTTATCGGATTGGTCACGACTTTATATTTAACATCCTGCGCCCCAAAAACCTTGTATTCATGGAGTAATTATGATGATACGAGTTATAAATACCTCAAAAACAGCGATGAAAAATCGATGGAGCAACTGATAAAAACATATCGGCAACTCATTGAAAAACAAACAGGAACGCGCAAAGCAGTTCCTCCCGGCGTTTATGCCGACTACGGATTTGTTCTCTTGCAGTCGGAAAAAACAGAAGAAGGCAAAGCGATGTTAGAGAAGGAAATATCGCTATATCCGGAATCTAAAATTTTTATTGACCGAATTTTACAAATGTTTGAAAAATGAAAAAGATATTACTTTTGTCGGGACTTGTCGGAGTTATCCTGTTGTCAGGATGTTCCACTACAAAGTTATTGCCCAAATCGGAAGTATATAAAGGTTTTTATGACGAAAAGCCTGTTGCAATTTTGATTATGCCTCCCATCAACAAAACGACTAACGTGGAGGCTAAGGAGTTTTTCCATACAACGTTGAATATCCCGTTGAGTAATGCTGGCTATTACGTCATTCCGCCGTTTCTGTCAATGGAAATTTTGAAAAGGGAAAGCGCCTATGATGCCGAACTGTTTTTTAATGCGTCTCTTGCCAAATTCGGTGAAGTGTTTGGTGCCGATTTAGCATTGTTTACTGTAATTAACAAGTGGGAAAAAGCATCTGTTCTTGCTACTATTACTGTTGAAGTTGAGTACATTATCAAATCGGTGCATACAAATGAAACGGTTTATCAGCGTACAGGCAATATAACTGTCAATGCAAATACTAATTACGGACAAAGTGGATATGCCGCTTTAATCGGGATGGTTGCATCTGCAATTCAAACGGCTGTTACTGATCATGCAATCGTTGGCGCAGCCTGTAATAATGTTACACTTCAGGATTTGCCGGCAGGACCATACAGCCCTCTCAATGGAAAGGACGGAAGCCAACCTGCAGGTAAAAAAGATTTTAAAGTCAGTGTAAACGGTAGCGCGAAACAAGTTGCCAAAGAAACAGCGAAGTGGTATTCACGATATACCGGGAGTAGATAAATCTAAATGCAATAAAATACATACTAAAAAAATGGAGGATTTGGCGCATTGTTATGATGAGGCAATCTGAAATTAAATAGGGCAGGGAGAAGATTAGAAGGGATTTTCTTTCTGCTTGTTTTGTAATCCACGGTTAGAAATCGCATCTTAATTTTATCGGATAAAAAGTTTTGTGTATTTTTGTGATAAAATCTGAAACCAAAACATCAGAAGAGATTAATGCAGTCACTGCTTTTAATCGGCGAGACAAAATGGGACAATAAAATGCACCCATTATCAATTGTTAATTTAATAAAGATGCACTATATTTGTACAAATTTTTAGACTATTAAATATGAACAAAGCAATTATCCTGTTTTCTTTTATTCTTTCATGGCATTTTTTATCCGCCCAAACCGGAGATAATCAAATACAACTCAATGACATACTTAAACGAACGTATGCTCCGAAAAGTGTAGGCGAAATGCGTTCGCTACCCGATGGAGAGCATTACACGATGTTGGGCGCCGGCGGCAAAGCGATTCTCAAATACGCTTACAAAACCGGAAAAATAACAGATACCCTGTTTCATGTGGATAAAGTGCGGGAAACCCGACTGGAAAAGGTTGAAGGATATACCGTTAGCAGTACGGGACTCCACATTCTGGTATGGACGGACGTAGAATTTATTTACCGCCATTCCTGGAAAGCAAATATTTATGACTATGATGTACGGCGAAATTTCCTGAAACCATTGTCGGACACGCCGGGAAAATTGCAAATTCCCCTCTTTTCACCCGATGGAAGAATGTGTGCTTTCGTAAGAGATAACAATATCTGGCTGAAGAAGTTCGATTACGATACCGAATCGCAGGTCACCAAAGACGGCGAACAGGGTAAAATCCTGAACGGCGTAACGGACTGGGTATATGAAGAAGAGTTTGCGACAACCAGCTTGATGACTTGGTCGACCGACAGCAAATTTCTGGCTTTCGTCAAATCCGACGAATCGAAAGTGCCGGTTTACCGTTTTCAGCTATTTGATGGTTCGTTATACCCCGATTTTTATGAATACAAATACCCGAAACCGGGTGAAAACAATTCTGTCGTAGGAGCTTATGTTTACAATGTAGATACCAAAGACACGAAAAAAATGAATATTCCGATGGACGCCGACGGTTACATTCCGGAAATCCGTTTTACGGAAAACGTTGATCAATTGGCAATTATGACTTTAAACCGGAATCAAAACCGTTTTGATATGTACTACGCCAATCCCAAATCGACCGTCGCCCGCTTGATTCTTCATGATGAAAACAAATATTACATTGATCCCGATTGGATTCGCGCGATCTGTTTTAGCAAAGACCATTTTCTATATGTCAGCGAAAATGACGGATTCGCCCACATTTACTTATATACCGTCAACGGCATTCAGGAACGGCAAGTAACTGTCGGAAATTGGGATGTTACAGCGCTTTACGGTTTTAATCCCGAAACAAAAACAGTTTATTACCAATCGGCCGAAGAAAATCCTTTGCGACGTTCCGTATATAAAACGGATGCAAAAGGCGTTAAAACAAAACTGTCTGTCAATGAGGGAACCAACTCGGCAACATTCAGCGGTAATTACCAATATTTCGTCAATTACTTTTCAAATACGACAACGCCGACAATTATCACCGTTCACGACGAAAAAGGTAAACAACTTTTGACTTTAAATGATAACTCGGCTTTACAGAACGTTTTGAAAACACTTCAATATCCCAAGAAAGAATTTTTCACCTTTGCCAATTCGTCGGGAGATGTGTTGAATGGCTGGATGATGAAGCCGGTCGATTTTAACGCCGCGCGAAAATATCCCGTGTTGATGGTACAATATAGCGGCCCCAATTCTCAAACGGTTTTAGACCGGTACGAAATGGATTGGACGGCTTACCTTGCTAATACCGGATACATTGTCGCAGCCGTCGACGGTCGCGGAACAGGTGCGCGGGGCGAGGCTTTCCGCAAATGTACATACATGCAATTAGGTATTTTCGAATCGGACGACCAGATTGCAGGCGCTAAATATTTGGGAAGTTTCGACTACGTGGATAAAAACAAAATAGCCATTTGGGGTTGGAGTTACGGCGGATACAATACCTTGATGGCTATGAGTCGGGGAAACGGCATTTTCAAAGCCGGCGTCGCCATTGCGCCTGTCACCGACTGGCGATTTTACGATTCGGTTTATACGGAGCGGTTTATGAGAACGCCACAGCAAAATGAAAAAGGTTACAATCTTTCTTCGGCGCTCAATTTAGCCGCCGGTTTGCAAGGACGTTTGCTGTTGGTGCATGGCTCTTCCGACGATAATGTGCATTTTCAAAATACGATGTATTATATACAAGCTTTGGAAAAAGCAGGGAAAATGTTTGATACTCAAATATATCCGAATAAAAATCATAGCATTTTGGGTTTTGAGGCGCGGATGCATTTGTATAGCGGGATTATTGATTTTTTGAATAGGAATTAACCCCTATTTCTATTCTACCGGTTTTCAACCCCTTGGCTTTTGCTTCTACAATGATATTTCCTGTTTCTTCTTCCGATTGCACAATTGCCGTTAATTCTCCGTTAAAAGCATTCATTTGAGGAAGATGAAAAACAGCTAAGCAAGTGGGGTCGCCATTGGCCGAAGCCCG
>JAISWH010000098.1 GCA_031271125.1 Dysgonamonadaceae bacterium | reverse complement strand
ATATGATCCGGTTTGGTGCATACACCACCAAGTCGTGGTTTTCTCATGATGCTTCAAAAGAAGATTTCCGTGCTATTTTACCTATACCCAGAAATCAATTGGAAAAGAACTCAAATCTGGAACAAAATCCAGGATATTAAGATTAATTTAAAGAAAACAGGTATTAGATTTTTAGGTATCAGGTAGAAAATTGGAATTAGGTTTTAACAAAGCTTTTTCCGGAATCTATAAATACAATAGGTACAGGTAGAAGCTTTGTTTTTTTAGTAACAATGTGAATCAAGAGTAAACAAACGTTCTTTTAGATTATGGTGTTCCCGGAAAACAGGTCGTAATATCGAAAGATATGAAAAATTATGTCTGAACTATATATATAGTTTATTTAATACATTAATACATATGAAACAAGTATTTGCAATCGTTATTGCAGCCTCACTTTTAGTGACGTGTGGCAATACCAAAGAGAAGAAAGTTGTTCCGTTCGCTAAGGACGAGTTTAAAGAATGGGCGCAAACCCCGCCTATGGGTTGGAACAGTTGGGACTGCTACGGTCCCACGGTCGAAGAACACGAAGTAAAAGCCAATGCCGATTACATGGCAGAACATTTGAAACCATACGGCTGGGAATACATCGTGGTCGATATCCGCTGGTTTGTGGAAAACGACAAAGCCGGCGGATACAACCAGACCGACCCGCGCTACGTGATGGACGAATACGGTCGCTACCTGCCCGCCCTCAACCGTTTCCCGTCGGCAGTCGAGAGCAGGGGCTTTCAACCTCTTGCCGATTACATTCATGGCAAAGGCTTGAAATTCGGTATCCACATCATGCGCGGCGTCCCCAAACAGGCGGTCGAAAAGAAACTGCCCATCAAAGGAACGCCTTATACCGCCGACCAAATCTATTCCACCGACTTGCAATGCGAATGGCTGCGCGACAATTACACCATCATCGACAAGCCGGGCGCACAGGAATACTACAACTCCCTCATGGAACTGTATGCCTCGTGGGGCGTGGATTTTATCAAGATTGACGATCTCTCGCGTCCCTATCATAAACGGGAAATAGAAATGATTCGCCATGCGATTGACCGTTGCGGGCGACCCATTGTGTTGAGTGTTTCGCCCGGGGAAACGCCTGTCGGCGAAGCCCTGCACGTCAAAAATCACGTCAATATGTGGCGCATGGTAGACGACGTCTGGGATACCTGGGGACATCTTACCCATTTGATGAAGATAGCGGAAAACTGGTATCCGCATATTGCGCCGACTTATCCCGATTGCGACATGATTCCGCTGGGACGCATCTCCATTCGCGGCGAACGTGGCAAAGACCGGATGACCCGCCTCACAAAAGACGAACAATACTCGCTAATGACTTTCTTCACCATTTTCCGTTCCCCACTGATGTTTGGCGGCGACTTGCCGAGCAACGACGAATTTACTTTATCATTATTGACCAATCCGGAGGTCTTGAAAATGCACCGCGAGAGCGCCGGTGTCCGGCAACTGTTTCAGAAAGACGGGAAAGTAGCGGTTACTTCGCGCAATGCCGTTACCGGCGAACGCTATCTGGCGGTGTTCAACATTTCCGATAATCCCGAACCGATGGAAATACAGGTAAATTTACAGGACGTCGGGATAAATAAACCGTGTATGACAACCAATCTGTGGACGGGCGAAACGGCGGATACTTCCGGCGGGAAATTTTCGGCCAAATTGCGTCCCCATGCCTGCGGATTGTATATCTTCAAAGAAATAAATCAATAAATATAGAAAAGAAGAAGCCAACCGGTTGATGGAATATTATAAGAATCAAACAAAATAAAATAAAAACGAAATTATAATGAAAAAGATTGCATTACTATTTTTAAGCACAGTTTTATCCATGAATGTATTCTCTCAGGATTTCCAAAAAACAAATATAGGATTAAAATCGAATACACAGTCAATGGATGTTGAAATTCAGTTCTATGCACCCGGAATTGTCCGAGTACTGAAATCGCCCGAAGGATGCAAATTTACCAAAGAGAGCCTTTCGGTTGTGAAAATTCCGGAGCAGACGGATTTCATTACCGAACAACAAGGTGATGTTGTAGCCTTGAGAAGCAGTGAAGTACGTGTGGAATATAATGTAAAAACGGGACAGGTCTCGTTTTATGACCCGGACGGCAAGGCGTTGTTTACCGAAAAACCATACGGAGCACAATTCAGTCCCTTCAATGATGCCGGAAACAGGACGTTTACCGTTCGTCAGGCATTCATGCTTGACGAGGACGAGGCAATTTACGGGCTTGGGCAGCATCAACTTGATTACCTGAATCAGCGCAATTCCAAAGTATGGCTAAAACAGCGCTATCTGCACGCCTGCATTCCGGTTTTCCAGTCCGCAAAAGGCTACGGCGTGTTTTGGGACAACTACTCGCCCACAACGTATAACGACAACCCGCAGGAACTTTCGTTTGAATCGCAGGCAGGCGAATGTATCGACTATTATTTCATGTACGGGAAATCGGGCGACGGCACGGTAGCGAAAATTCGTGAACTGACAGGGCAAGCGCCGATGTTTCCACTTTGGACTTTCGGTTTTTGGCAAAGCCGCGAGCGATATAAAACACAAAAAGAATTGACGGATGTGCTTGATAAATATCGTGAATTGCGCATACCGATTGACGGCATGATTCAGGATTGGCAGTATTGGGGCGGCGACAGCGCGTGGAATGCGATGGAATTTCTGAACCCCGAATTTCCGAAGCCGCAAGAAATGATCGACCATGTACATAACAAAAATGCGCATATTATGATTTCCGTTTGGGCTTCGTTTGGTCCAAAAACACCGCAATTTCAAGAACTGAAGAAGATGAACGCGCTGCTTGACTTTACCACCTGGCCGCCCAAAGACGGCGTGCGCCCCTACGACCCCTACAATCCTGCCGCACGCGATTTGTACTGGGATTATTTGAAAAAAGGCTTGTTTGATAGAGGAATTGACGCTTGGTGGCTTGACAGTACCGAACCCGACCACCATAACGAAAAAGAAAGTGACTACGATTTGTCTACCGCAATGGGAACATATCGAAGTGTAGTCAATCTGTTTCCGCTAATGACAAACAAAGGCGTGTACGAACACCACCGCGCCGCTACTTCCGACAAACGTGTATTTTTGCTGACACGTTGCGCCTTTGCCGGACAGCAACGCTACGGGGCGCAAACCTGGTCGGGCGATGTACAAAGCACATGGCAGGCATTCCGCGAACAAATCCCTACCGGATTGAACTTTTCCCTTTCGGGTGTTCCTTACTGGAATACCGATATTGGCGGTTTCTTCCTTTGGGATTATGAAGGGGGAACAGGCAACAAAGCATATCTCGAACTTTATACCCGCTGGTTCCAGTACGCCACGTTTACACCCATGCAGCGTTCGCATGGCAGCGGCGTGAAAAAGGAAATCTACAACCTTGGCAAAAAAGGCGATTGGGTGTACGATTCGGAAGAAAAATACATTAATCTGCGTTATGCCCTGCTGCCCTATCTGTATTCAACGGGATGGCAGGTTACAAGCAATGCCGGTTCCTTCCTCCGCGCTCTGTTCATGGACTTTAACGACGATGCGAAAGTACACAATATCAGTAACCGGTACATGTTCGGGCGGTCATTCCTCGTAGCGCCAGTAACAGAACCGATGTATGTGTTTTCGAAGAAAGACAAATGGAAAGACCCTTATGAAGATTTCAGTAAAACAGGCGCGCAGGAGGTTTATCTTCCGAAAGGTACCGGATGGATTGACTTTTGGACAGGCGAAACATTCAACGGCGGACAAACCGTAACGAAAGCAGTCCCGATTGACATTATCCCGCTGTATGTACGCGCCGGTTCCATCATTCCCTGGGGTCCGAAAGTACAATACGCCGCCGAAAAACGCTGGGACAACCTCGAAATACGCATTTACCCCGGCGCTGACGGCAAATTCACACTTTACGAAGACGAAAACGACAACTACAATTACGAAAAAGGATTTTACACAACAATCGACTTTCTTTGGAATGACAACGACAAAACGCTGACAATCGGCGACCGCAAAGGAAATTTCAAGGGGATGTTGAAAAACCGCAAGTTCAGGATTGTAGTGGTTGATAAAGGAAAAGGCGTCGGAATAGAAGAGTCTGTAAAAGCGGATAAAACGATTTCGTATAATGGTACTTCGTTGTTAAAAAGAATGTAAGGAGTTGTTTTATTGGCCGAAACTAACTACCTTTGCACTTAATATAAATAATTTAATAACTGCGGCTCTTGTATGTTTATATGTGGGTTTTATCAGTTTTCGCTAAAATTAGCGCTTGATAAATAGGTAGTTAGAGAGGAATTTGTATCTTTATCTTACCTTTTGACAAGATTTATCGGAAATAATTAAATAACAATTAAACAAAGATTTAATTAATAATATAAAACATGAAGTCATCAATTAAAACTATTTTAACAGTTGTTTTTTGTTGTGTATGTGGTGGAATATCCGCACAAAATATTAACATTTATTTCCCTCATTTTGCCGGAAAAAAATATGTTTATGTTCTTAATAGCGGCTTGACAAAAGACACGGTGCAAGCCGGAACAATAGACGTAGACGGCCGGATAACGCTCTCAATTCCCGAAAAACACAAAGGCTATACAGGCATGGGGTCTTGGGCGGTAGTCGGTAGCGGAGAAATTGATTTTATAGTTAATAATGAGGACTTTTCCGTCACTTGTGAAGATTCTATTCCCAGCGGAAACCGTATTTTTTATAACGGTAGCAAGGAAAACGCCGGCAGGGTTCAATATGAGGACGAATTATCGCTTTTATTTCAAAAATTAGACTCAATTTATAAAGTTAACAATGTTACATATAACAGCAATTCATTGCCACTCTCGTTCCATCACGGAATATTGTCTTTACAGGAAGAATACTCAATTTTCCGGGAAAAATTGGCCGGCGATAGTTCTTATGCGGCATTTTTCATAAAAACACGGAATTACATGCGGGGATTGGGGAACCAGATTTATAATCCGACCGAACAAGAAAAATTTCAAAATGATTTAACGCATTATATTATAGATGAAATTGACATTGCGCGTCTATTCAACAGTGGACTCTGGCGGCCTGTCATTTCTTTTACTTTTAACGCATTCAAAGGCGAAACTGCTTGGGGAGAAGCAATAATAAAAATGCTTAAACGCACGAAAAACCAAGCTGTTTTTGAAGCATTCTCAAGGGATATGATCATAGCTTCCGAACAATTCGGTTGGAATGAAGCAGAGCAAGTTATTATTGATTATTTGGACACTTCAGGCCGTATCTCGGACGACTCGTTCGGTTTAGTGAGGAGGGCTATTGCACAAAACAAAGTCAAAATCGGAAACAAAGCGCCTTTGCTCAATGGAGAATTGCTGACAAATGCACTCATTATTTTCTATGAATCGAACTGTGAACATTGTAAAATCCAATTGTCCGAGATTATTAAACATTATTCCGAATTTGTAGAAAAAGGAATCCGAGTGTATTCTATTTCGGTTGATGAAAGCAAAGAAGTTTTCGATTATCATTCCAAAAATTACCCTTGGCCGGATAAATTGTGCGATTTCAAAGGTTTTAAAGGCGATAACTTGATAAATTACGGTATTATCGGAACCCCAACCATCTATTTGATTGATAAAGATGGGATTATTATTGATCGTCAATCACGGATACAGAGTATAAAAGAACTGAAAATAGATTGAAAAATATGAAAAAAATAATTGTCATCATTTCATTATGGTTTACCATATCTCAAATACAAGGGCAGGAAATATCCCTGACCCTGCGAAATCAGTCTGATAAAAAATTAACGGATTGTACGATAGAGCTTTCCCAATCTCAGTTAAAAAAACTCCCGTTGGGAAATTACAAAGTTCAAATTGACGGTCGGGAAGCGCCGTTGGAACTGATTACCAATCTGCAAGGGGAAACAAAAGCCGTCTTTCCGGTTGCCGTAATCAATCCGAAGGAAAACAAACACGTGAAAATTGTGCCGGGACAGGCGATAAAATACCCTAAACGCACGTATGCCGAATTATCCCATAAAATCGGTGGTCATTTCGAAGGTCACGAATACAAGGGTGATTTTTCATGGGTAAAACCGAATTATTTGCGGGTTCCCGACAATTTTCGCGACCATGCCTACTACATTAAATACGAAGGCCCCGGTTGGGAAAGCGACAAAGCAGGATTCCGTTTTTACTTAGACCAGCGGAATGCCATTGATGTCTTTGGAAAAAAAACGCCGGGTATCGTTTTGCCTTTTGTCGGCGTGGATAACTATGAAACTTACCACCATCCGGCGATATGGGGAATGGATAATATGAAAGTCGGCTCGGCTTTGGGAATCGGCAGTATTGCCGTGTGGGACGGAAAACAAGCCGTCAGGGTTGAAAAGACCGACAGTGTTGTTTGTTACATTCCGGCCGACGGGAAAGTTCGTTCGCAAGTGATGACGAATTATTACGGTTGGGATGCAAACGGTACGAAATGCAACCTGAAATCCTTAATCAGCATCGACGCCGGCAGTCGCGCGTCGCACATCGAATTGTTGTCGGACAAAGAGATAAAGGATTTGGCAACCGGCATCAACAAGGATAAAAATGTCGAGTTTTTCACAAATATCGACTCTCAAAACGAATGGTCGTACATTGCCACTTTCGGCAAACAAAGTCTGAATGACGACAATCTGGGTTTAGCGCTTTTTGTCCGGACCAAGCAAATCAAAACGCTTACGGAAGATAGCAGAAACCATGTCGTTATACTTAGCCAGGGAAAAGGATACGTCGATTATTATATTATGCCCGCTTGGGAATCGGATTGGGAGCCTGTCGTTACCAAAACCGATTTCTTGAGATGTATTGAAGAAGTCATGAACCGGCTTAATAATACGCCCAAACTCAACTGATTTTTGCGCAGTTTTATTAGTTTTGTGCAATTTTCTCCCGGTTTTGTTTGTTTATAAACAATAAAGCACTACATTTGCAGCCGAAATCTTATAAAATTTTATTCACAATGAGTTTAAAAATTATTGTATTGGCAAAGCAAGTGCCGGATACGAGGAAT
>JAISWH010000016.1 GCA_031271125.1 Dysgonamonadaceae bacterium | reverse complement strand
GGCAAAGTTTCGGCAGCGGTTTTAAACTCCACGTGTAAGCCCTCGCCCTGCGCTATCCTTGCTTTTAGTTCTTCTTTTGTCAACATCTTTTTATCCAATTAGAATACAAAAATACAAATCTTTGCCAATCATTCAATGCTTTCCGACGTCATTTGTATTCGTTTTATTGAGCCGTCGGGATTATGATACAGTTTATTGAGCCGTCGAGATTATGATACAGTTTGTCGATGCAGACCGGGATTACGCTGTTTTTGTCAAATTTCCACAAGCAAACAGTTTCCACAAATCGAAGCGTTTGCAAAAACAGAAGTTGCGCAGCATTCAACAAAAAAACTTTTTTTATTGCTCGCGTTTGGAAATCGTAGGGTTTTCATGTAATTTTGCAGCACAAAAGATAAGCAAAAATGAAAATTCAAATTTTAGGCGCAGGAAAGATGGGTTCTTTCTTCGCCGACTTGTTAAGTTTTACACATGAAGTTGCCATTTTCGACACGAATTCCGAAAAATTGCGCTTTACTTACAATTGCATTCGGATGAGTAAACCGGAAGAAATCAAGGACTTCCAACCGGAAATGTTGATTAATGCCGCTACCGTTCGGTATACAATCGAGGCGTTTAATCAAACGCTGCCTTTTGTTCCGGCGTCCTGTATTATTTCGGACATTGCGTCGGTAAAGACAGGTCTAAAAGAGTTTTACGAAAAAACGGGAAGACCTTATGTTTCCACGCATCCGATGTTCGGGCCGACTTTTGCTAACTTAGGCAACCTTTCTTCCGAGAATGCCATTATCATTTCCGAATCTTCCCATTTGGGAAAAGTTTTTTTTCGGGATTTATATAATACCTTGAAACTGAATATCTTCGAATATACTTTTGATGAGCATGACGAAACCATTGCTTATTCGTTGTCCATTCCGTTTTCATCGACATTGGTTTTTGCTTCCGTGATGAAACACCAGGAGGCGCCGGGAACGACGTTCAAAAAACACATGGATATTGCCCGGGGCTTACTTTCGGAAGACGATTATTTGTTAACGGAAATCCTTTTTAATCCGAGAACTCCCAAACAATTGGAGCAAATCCGTAAAGAATTGGCCAATATCCTGAAAATTATAGAAGCGCGGGATGTGGAAAGTATGAAGATATTTTTACAGGAAGTAAGGAATAAGATAAAATAGTAGTAGAGACGCACCATGGCGCGTCTCTACTGCAATAATTATCAATTGCCGCCGGTGCCTTTTGCCAGCGGATTGTAGTCTGTTTCTTTCAGCGGAATCACCCAGGTTTGTTTGTTCTTTTCGTCCGGTCCTATTTCCGCATCGTAGGCAGCCAAATAATTTCCGCCTTTTGCATACGAACGGTGAATGATTTTGTCTCCCCAACGCTTTACCATAAACCAGTCGAATCCTTCGCCCCAAAGTTCTACCTGGGCAATCTTTTTGAGTTCGGTAAATAAAGCGTCTCCTGTCTGGGTACAAGAGTAAGACGGATCACGACCACTGTCTTTCGTTAATTCGACTAACAGCTGTCTGGCGCGCGGTTCGTTTCCTGTCTTGTATTGCGCTTCCGCTTCAATCAGGTACATCTCTGAAGAACGGAAATGATTCAGGTATCCTATGCCCGGCATTTCAGTGCAAGAGATTTTGAACTGCATATAATTGAATATTTTAGCTGCTTTATCCATACTGGGGAATCGCTCGTAAACTTTATTTTTCTGTGTCTGGTTTGTAATTTCTCCTGTGCTTGCATTGGTTGTATAGCCCGTAGGATCTAAAAATAACGCTTTTCTGATATCTGTTTCCGGAATCTGTACATAATAATCTTTACTGATACATTTCGGAATACTTTTAACTGCCGACGCCGTTGAATTATAGGCAATGTAAGCGTGGTAAGAATAGAAATATAAGGTTTCCGTAGTGCCGGCGTAACTGCCCCATATCCATTCGGGATTGGGCGTGTTGAATCCAGATAAATATTCCGCTACCGACATCAGCGGATGTCCTTCACGCGCTTTCACCGACATTTCAATTGCTTTCGGATAATCCAGCTTATTGATTGCTGCACGGGCATAAATTGCATAAGCGACATTGATATTCGGCGTCCATACATCGTCGGCCTGTCTTGTCAATTTGCTTTCCTGATACAGGTGGATGGCTTCGTCCAAATCATCGTAAATCTGTTTATAAGTCTCGCCCAAAGTTGACAAAGGCATGGGATCGAATGTCGGCTCAAGGCGAAGTATGATACCGGGTGTCGCACCATTGTTGGAATCCGACCATCTGTATGCATACAACTGCGTCAGCATCGTAAAGGCATAAGCCCTGAAAGTAAGCGCCTGAGCTTTGATTAATTGCCGTTCGTTTTCAGGCCCGGAAGCATCATCAATATTCTGAATCACGCTGTTTGCATTTCCTACAATCTGGTAGTAATAATACCAGGGATAAGCCGTATAAGACGAAGTAGCGTTATCGTGATAGCTTCCGGATATGGTATTAGTCCATCCTGTTGCCGGATAAACAAAAGCCGTTCCCTGATAATTACCGTAATACATTTTTACGGTTCCTTCTCCGTTGAATCCCTGCCCATAACTGGAATATTGACGGGTCATGATTCTACATATTCCATTGATAACCATGGCTGCATTTTCCGTAGTTTCAAAAGCGGTGACCGTACCGGTCGACGATGTGGGAAACGTATCTAAATAATCTTCTGAGCAGCCGGCAAAGAAAACAAGCATTATCAAGATTGCCACATTATTTATTATCTTTTTCATATTAAATCTTTTACAATAAAAACATTATACAATTAAAAATCTATTTTCAGACCTAAAGAAATCACCCGGGGCGTTGGGAGTGCAAGGTAAGAATTCGGCGCTCCATTGAAAGAAGCTTGTGGATTCATACCTTTCAGTGAAGTCAGGGTAAACAGGTTTTCGACCGTAAAATTCAGTTTCACAGCCGACAAATCCAATTTCCTAACAATTTTTCCGGGTATGCTATAACTTAAATTAATGTTTTTCAAGACCAGGAAGGAAGCATCCTGCAAAAATCTTGAAGAAGTTGCATTGTTATCCGCACTGTAATTCGGATCAAGAATGGGAATAACATTTTTGTCTACTCTGTCAGGCGATGTTTCCGTCATTCCTGCAGGGACTCCGTTCCATGATTTCAACACATCTTTGTGCAAAGAGCCGGGAGATGTACCGCCGATAGACATGTAACTAATGTATGCGGCATCCATCATTTTCCCGCCCAAAGAATATGTGAATATAACTCCAAGCGCCAGATTCTTATAAGATACATTGGTATTGAAATTGCCGAATACATCCGGAATGGCGGAGCTTGTAAAATCCCTTTTTGCATAAGTCGTTTTATATACATAATCAACTCCGTTGATATTTATGGTATTTTCGGCCGGCACAAGGGAGCGCGTTTCTTCGGGGTTGGCTTCTCCAACATAATAATCCTTATCGTTCAACAGATACAAGGAACGTCCCGACATTTGGTCTACGCCGGCAAACTGATAAACCCAAAAATCATAAACGCCGCGGCCTTCCGTATATTTTTTTGTTCCGGAAATAATTCCATTTTCCCGGTTTTCATCGGGAAGCCTTAATATTTTGTTTTTGAATGTTGTCAGGTCTAATCCTGCATTCCAATTGAAATCTTTACTTTTGATAATATCCACATTGACACTTGCTTCGATGCCGCGATTAGCTACCGATCCGATGTTTTTTGTTATATAAGGAGATGTCTCATCGGTTTTTGTAGCTCCGGCGGAAGTAGGCAGATTCACATCAAAGAGCAAATCTCTGGATCGTCTGTCGAAATATTCGGCAGAGAAATCTATCCTGTTGAATAAGCGGCCTTCCAGAGCCAACCCAAAGGAAGTAGATGCTTCCCATTTGATATCCAAGGCTTCCAGCTGCGATTTAATCAAAGTTCCGCTCAATGCGTTTTTCGCAGACAAACTCCACAAAGCCATATAACCGTAATAGCCCACGCTGGCGTCATTTCCCGTTTCTCCATAATTAGTGCGGATTTTCAGAAAATTGATTTTGTCTTTTAATGTAGCCATAAATGCTTCGTTCGAGACAATCCAGTTTCCTCCTAACGACCAGAAATTACCCCACCGGTTGGATTTGTAAAACCGGGAAGAACCGTCACGACGAAAAGAAGCATCAATAAAATATTTGTCGTCGTAATTATAGCTCAATCTGGAAAGAAAAGATTCCAAACGGTAATTATCGGTATAACCGGTCAAACTTGTGATTGAATTAAAATTAACCAGGTCGATTTGTCCGGGGAAAATTTCGTCCGATTTTCTAGCATAAGAGTAAATACGGTTGTAGGAATAATTCTCATGAGCGGCCAAAACATCAAAATAATGTTTTTCTGCGAACAGTTTTTTCCACGTCAGCTGTTGCTGGAAAGTATATTCCTTGTAGGTATAATCCGTAAACCCGGCGCGGGCATTATTACCGGCGCCGTCACCGATGGTTGCGTTATCGTATATGTTATTTTCCGACACCCTTTCATTCAGGTTTCCGTTGACTTTGAAGTTAAAATCTTTCAGAAAAGTGATTTGGGCGTAAAGGCTTCCATCCATTGTTTTGCGTGAAGTCTGATCCGTATTCAGTTCGGTTTCCCAAATCGAATGTCTTTTCACTTGTTGCGGACGGTTGTATTTCTCTCCACTGTCGTAAATTTTATTAAGAGAGGCGTCCAATTCATATTCTCCGGTGGTCATGTCGTGCAAATGTACCGGGTAGATCGGCGCCATACTGCGAGCCATACTTAACAAGTTGGTGTAACTATTAGCGTCGCCGTTTGTATTATTTATTTCCTGAGCGGTAGCGTTTAAGGATAATCCGGTTTTGAACCATTTATTCGGGATAAAGTTTATTTTGACTCTTCCGCTAAAACGGTTGAATCCGGCATTTTTCACATAACCTTGTTCGTCCAGATAAGCTGCTGAAAAGTAATAATCGCTTTTATCGTTTGCACCATCTCCGGAAATGACGTATTCTTGTCTGTATCCGTTGCGTAGACCCGGTTTGAACCAATCCAAATCGTCTTTATAACCATCTTTGATTTTTGCCTGCAATTTACCGTCGGCGCTAAATAGTTCATTATCAGCTTTATTATAGATATTATATTTGAAATACGTCGGAACGATTTCGTTATTTGCCGTAGCATTGGCTTCTTCTACAGACATGCCGTTTCCTGAAATAAAACCGTTCCTGTAGCCGATCCATGCCGATTCCATCCATTCGTCGGTGCCTAATCTGTCGTATTCCGGTATTCCTCTTTGGAATAAACCCTGATTCACAAACAACGAAAGTCTTGTTTTTTTATTTTGTCCTTTTTTGGTCGTTAAAAGGACAACCCCATTAGCGGCACGATTTCCGTAAAGCGCTGTAGAAGCGGCATCTTTCAAAACCGATACACTCTCAATGTCCTGTGTATTAATATCCGAAATATTTCCACCGAATGGGACCCCGTCCAAAATATACAACGGAGCGTTTGTTCCGTTTATTGAACCGAAACCACGAATACGAACTTCCGGTTCGTTTCCCGGCTGTCCATAGGTACTATTTACCATAATACCCATCTTTCCTTCCAGGACACTGGAAACGCTGGTCACAGGGCGTTGCTCTATTTGTTTGGCATTGACGGCTGTTACGGCGCCGGTCAGCGCTTTCCGTTTTGCTTCACCATAGGCAATCGAGACTACTACTTCTTCCAAAGCCTGGTCTTCGTTTGTCATAATCACCTGCATAACACCCTCTTTAATCCGAACCGTCTGGAAATTCATCCCTAAATATTTAAATGATAATTCGGTTACAGACTGAGGTACTGAGATTTGAAATTTTCCATCGACATCTGTAGTTGTTCCGATTTGACTTTCCTGGGCAAACACGCTTACTCCAATTACCGGTTCGCCACCTTCGTCAATAACAATACCTTGCACTGTCTTTGTCTGTGCAAATACAAAATTTGTGCTTATTAAGCAACAAATAATTATCCAGAGAAATTTTTTCATAAAACTTTTTTAAGCTTTTAATCACTATTTTACGCTTCTCCTAACTCTACAAATCAAGGGTAATAATTGAAGCGTTTTTTTATTACCCCTGTATTCTATGTTTAAGAACAGATAAATTTTATTTACTGTTCGTACCGTTAACCGAAAGAAAAACGGTTTATAGCCGATTTCCGCTAACGACCAATATTTTTGGCGTTAATCACATTTAATCAATGTATAATACATTTCGGATGTTATCATTTTGCAAATTTCCGTGAAAAATTTTGCAAATATAAGTATTTTTTATGAGAACAAAAACGATAATAAAAACTGGCTAAATCTTTTTTTGAGGTGCTATTGCCTTTTTCAATGTATTTAAAAACATAAAAATTAGTAACTCATGTTACGCATCAGTCAATGTTACGTTGTCCTGAAAGGACATAATTTTCATAACCGCAGGTCATCGACCTGCGGAGAGAGAATGGTCATACCTTCTGCCTGAATTGAAAATCGGCGAAGCCAAAGGCAGGACTCCGCTCGGCGTAAGCTCTGCCTGCGTCGGGTTAAAAGCATGTATCCAGACATGCCGCAAGCGGGGACGCTTGCTATTAGCCCGACGTAGGGGCAAAGCGCGCCTTGCCCCTACACCCTCGCTCGACGAAAGCTGGAGCCTTCGCCGAGCGGAGTCAAATTGTCATTATTTCTTACACCTAACGCTAAACATGTAGTACTTAGCGTAAGTGCCACGGTTCGCACCCGAGTCGCCGTTGGCCAGAAACCGACGCCACGCAGCGGTAGCACTACTGGCGCTACTGGACCAGATGAACGTGTACGTGCCGAAATAGGCGCCCTTACCGCTAGAAAAGTAGCCCACTAACAACGCATTGAAGCCGGTACCGTCCGTCTTGCTCACGCCATTAGTAGCGCCACTAATTGCTGTTGGGCTTTTCATCCGGCGACCCCACCCGTTTGTGGGGTTTCCTTCCGGACGCCAGTCGGTACCGCCTTCATAAGCTACATTCCATGCAGGATTCAATGTATCACTTTCTAGAGAGTATTTCCCCGGATTGATTGCAATCTCTTTTTCCAATTGATTCCAATCGTAATCACTGGGCAGTGTCCAACCATCCGGACAAATCCCCTGACGATTGGATGTTGTATCGCGAAAAGCATCCGTAGCCTCGGACGACAATGTGCCGATATTAGCGGCGCCCCAGCTATATAAAAATCCATATCCAGACGGAGAATTTGTATTACCGTTAGGATAATAATAAACAACAGCATTCGGATCATTGTCTTTATTCACGTCTGCGGTTATTGTCTGTACTTGATTTCCCTGCTTAGTCCACGTAGAACGCAAATTCTGAGTCATCCAGCAAACACCGCCAAACCTGGAAACGGTATATCTATTTCCTTCCGCATCAAACAATCCGGCAACAGGCGAACATTCGTCCCTGTCGCCAACGGTAATTGTTCGCTGAAGAACATAATTTTCAAGACCATCGTTTACA
>JAISWH010000090.1 GCA_031271125.1 Dysgonamonadaceae bacterium | reverse complement strand
ACTTCTTTGGCAATTTCCGAATAAAATGAATCAATGTCGGGCAAGATTAATCCGATAACACCTGTTTTTCCTGTATTCAGACTTCTCGCTAACAAATTAGGCTGGTAATTTGTCTTTTTAGCATATTCGAAGATTTTTTCCTGCGTAGGCATGCTGATACCCTTTTCGTTTCCCTTGCCGGAAAGTACCCACGAAACAGTTGTCTTCGACAAATGTAACTGATCTGCTATGTCTTTTAAGGATATATTCATTAATTGTCTTAGATTCTGAACAATAAATAATTGCTTAACCGATTAATCGGATACAAAAATAATGGTAAAATCACAATCTGTTGCATTTTTTTATATGTTATAAAACATATTACTTTATATCCTGCATTGCGCTCGGTTTGGCTTTGGGTATTGGCGAAGGGTGAAGGAGGGAAGGGCGAAGGGGGAAATATGGAGAGGGCAAAGGAAGTTATCAAACTTTTTGTAACTTTGCTGAAATTTACTTTATATATGAACTATTCCATCCAAGAAATAAGCCGGATAATCGGAGCGGAAGCTACGATTAATCAGGAAAAATATCCGACAATTCAAATCCTGTTAACCGACAGCCGCTCTCTTTCCGACCCTGCCGTCAGTTTATTTTTTGCCTTATCTACGACCCAGAACGATGGACATAAATACATCCGCAACCTCTATGAGAAAGGCGTTCGCAATTTTGTCGCCGGGCATCCGTTCGCGGGAATGAACGAAATGCCGGAGGCCAACTTGCTCTGGGTTTCCGATACGCTTGCCGCCCTCCAACAATTAACGGCGTTTCACAGACGGCGATTCGACATTCCTGTCGTTGGCATCGCCGGCAGCAACGGGAAAACGATTGTCAAAGAATGGTTGTATCAGTTGTTGCACGACCAATTGACGATTGTCCGTTCCCCCCGCTCTTACAATTCACAGACGGGCGTTCCTTTGTCGGTCTGGCAACTGAACGAACAAACCGAACTGGGTATTTTCGAAGCTGGTATTTCCTTGCCGGGCGAAATGCGGCGTTTGGAGCCGATTATCCGGCCAACCATCGGTATTTTTACAACTATCGGCGACGCTCATCAGGAAAATTTTGTTTCCCAAGAAGAAAAATGCCTTGAGAAATTGACGTTGTTCGAACATTCGGGAAAAATCATTTACAACGAAGACCAGGCTTTGGTAAAATATTGTCTGAAAAAGAAAAACCTGCTTTCTAAAACATTTGCCTGGTCGACAACCAATCCGAATGCAGACCTTTTTATCGTTTTTATTGATAAGAGGGTTGACAAAACGGTTATCGGGTATCGGGCGAAGGGTGAAGGGCAAGGGGCGAAGGGTGAAGGGCAAAGCGAAATCCAAATTCCTTTTACCGATGATGCTTCGATTGAAGATGCTATCCATTGTTTGGCTTTAATTCTCTCGTTCACCGTTCACCATTCACCATTCACCATTCACCATTCACTGTTCACCAAATTAGAACCTGTAGCCATGCGCTTGGATGTCAATAAAGGCGTCCGTAACAATATTTTGATTAACGATACTTACAATTCCGACATTAACTCTTTGTCTATCGCTTTGGATTTTATGGAACGGCGTTCTACGGGCAACCCATTGAAACGGGTCTTGATTCTTTCGGATATTCTTCAATCGGGAATGGTTCCCGTCGCATTTTACCTGAAAGTAGCGGAATTGGTCAAGAAGGGAAAGGTGGATCATATCATCGGCATAGGCCCTAACCTGATGTCGCACTCCAATTTGTTCGATATGGAAAAAGAATTTTACCCGACGACGGAAAGTTTCTTAGATTCAGGGAGTTGGCGGACATTGAAAGATTCCATTATCCTTATCAAAGGCTCGCGGCAATCGCGCTTTGAACGCATTTCCGAACAATTGGAAGAAAA
The DNA here is from genome assembly GCA_031271125.1 of Dysgonamonadaceae bacterium. Lineage (GTDB taxonomy): Bacteria > Bacteroidota > Bacteroidia > Bacteroidales > Azobacteroidaceae > Azobacteroides. The sequence goes on along the minus strand of JAISWH010000090.1, from coordinate 1,235 downwards.
AGCTCACCAGACTGTCCTGGAAGTTGATCTCGACGCGGTGATTCACAACTTGAAGTATTTCCGCTCTTTCCTGAAACCGGAAACAAAAATCATTTGCATGGTCAAAGCATTCGGCTATGGCGTAGGCTCTTACGAATTGGCAAAAACCTTGCAGGAAAGAGGCGCCGATTATTTGGCGGTAGCCTTAGCCGATGAAGGCGCGGAATTGAGGCGCGAAGGAATCACCATGCCCATCCTGGTGATGAATCCCGAAGAACATGCTTTCGCGACTTTGTTTGAATACCGCCTGGAACCGGAAATCTACAACCATAATATTCTCGACGCTATTATCCGTGAAACCGAAAGGCGGGGAATTTTGCATTACCCGATTCACATTAAATTAGATACGGGCATGAATCGTTTGGGTTTCGGCGCAAACGATATTCCGGCGTTAGTCGAAAAGTTGGACAATCAACAAGGAGTTACGGTGAAATCGGTCTTTTCTCATCTGGCGGGGAGCGATTCGCCGGCTTTGGACGATTTTACGCAGAGCCAAATCAAACGTTTCAGGGAAAAGGCTTTCCTTTTGGAAAAAGAATTGGAGTATCCGGTTCTCAAACACGCGCTCAATTCGGCCGGCATAGAACGTTTTCCTGAAGCGCAAATGGATATGGTGCGGTTGGGAATCGGCCTGTACGGAATTTCGGCTGTGGATTCGAACGTTTTGGAACCGGTTGCGACACTTAAAACCCGTATCCTGCAAATCCGTGAAGTTGGGAAAAATGAGACCGTGGGTTATAGTCGCAACGGGATTCTCGAACGAGATTCCCGCATAGCTTGTTTGCCCATCGGATATGCCGACGGTTTAGACCGCCGGTTGGGGAACCGGTTCGGACAAGTATTCATTAAAGGGGAAAAATGCCCTTTTATCGGTAATATTTGCATGGATATTTGCATGGTGGACGTTACGGATACCGATGCGGTAGAAGGTGATGAGGCTGTTATCTTCGGAAAGGAAATCACAATTACCGATTTGGCGAATCGGTTACATACAATTCCATACGAAATTTTGACTTCTGTTTCGCCTCGGGTGAAGCGGGTTTATTTTCGGGAATGAGGGGTGGCGAGGTCAAATGCTCTCACCTTATCAAAAAATGCAGCCGGTTATGAAGATTCACTTCCGCCATTCCGCCGTCAATATCAAGGTATAGCAAATTCATTTCGGGATAGAACTGTTTCAGCCGGCGTTCTATGCC
>JAISWH010000079.1 GCA_031271125.1 Dysgonamonadaceae bacterium | reverse complement strand
GTAATTACCGCCGAAATCAAAATTAAGCGGTAGTGAATGTTTTTTTCCGTGTTTTTATATTTGGAAAGGAAAAATGCGGTTGTCCCAATCAAACAAAGTTTGGCAAGTTCCGAAGGTTGGAAACTTATTCCTCCTATTGATAACCAGCGGGCTGCATCATTGGTTTCCGTGCCGCTAAGTTTGGTAATAACCAATAAAAACCAAGTTAGAGGAAGCGCCAACAGGACAATGGAAAAATATTTGGGCCGGCAACTGTGAACTACCAACACAACAAACAAACCACCCAGCAAAAACATGACGTGTCTCATAATCGGTCGCCAATAGTCCGTTTTGAAAGTCAGCGTACTGGATGCGCTATACACTTCGATGATTGATATGGCGCACAAAAACGTGAAAATCATCCAGATTACACGGTCGCCACGAAATATTTTACTTAAAAAATCCATATAATTAGTGGTTAGTGATTAGTGGTTAGTGGTTAGTCATTAGTGGTTAGTCATTGGCCACTAATCACTATCCACTAATCACTATTTTAAAGTTTTCTGACATAATGTTTAAATTGCTTGCCTCTGTCTTCGTAGTTTTCAAACAAATCGAAGCTGGCGCAACAGGGGGACAGCAATACCGTGTCGCCTGTTTCTGCAATGTTATATGCTTTTGAAACAGCTTCTTCCATGGAATGCGCTTCGGTTGTTTGTTTTACTTTTTCGTCAAAAAACTTGTGCAATTTGGAATTGTCTACGCCGAGATAAATCAATGCGCGGCATTTTTCTTTTACCAATGCTTCGATTTCCCTGTAATCGTTACCCTTGTCCGTCCCGCCAAGAATCAGGATGACAGGCGTTTTCATGCTTTGCAGGGCGTACCAGGTCGAATTGACATTCGTCGCTTTCGAGTCGTTAACGTATTCGACGCCCCGCACTTTGGCCACTTTTTCCAAACGGTGTTCAACCCCTTTGAAATCACTTAAAGAACGACGGATATCTTCGTTCTTGATGTCCAACAATTTAGCCGCGATTCCCGCCGCCAATGAATTGTACAAATTATGTGTTCCGGTTAATGCTACTAATTCTTCTTCCATGTTAAAATTTCCTTTAGGAGTATTTATAATTATTTGTTTATTTTCGGTATATGCAATCACGCCTTCTTCTTTGAATTGAGCGAAAGGATAAAGCGCCGGGCATAGCTTTTTGTCATTCCGTAATCCGTAATCCGTAATTCGTAATTTGACCGTCGGGTCTCCGTTCCAAAAGATAAAAGCATCCGCCGCCGTCTGATTTTGAATAATCCGCATCTTAGAATTGACGTAATTCTGCATTTCGTAGTTGTAACGGTCGAGATGATCGGGTGTAATATTCAGCAAGATGGCGATATCCGCACGAAAATCGCACATCCCGTCCAATTGGAAACTGCTCAGTTCAATGACGTAATAATCGTAATCCTGTTCGGCTACCTGCAATGCGAAACTTTCGCCGACATTTCCGGCAAGACCTACGTTTAATCCGGCGCTTTTCAGGATATGGTACGTCAGCAAGGTTGTTGTCGTCTTGCCGTTGCTTCCCGTGATGCAGATTGTTTTTGCATTCGTATATCGTCCGGCAAATTCGATTTCCGAAATAACCGGCGTGTTTTGTGCAAGCAGCTTTCTGACTATCGGCGCTTTGTCGGGAATACCCGGGCTTTTGATAACTTCGTTGGCATTCAGGATTTTTTCTTCCGTATGACGTCCTTCTTCGTAAGGAATTTCGTATCTTTCCAAGATTTCCCTGTATTTGTCTTTTATGGTCGATAAATCCGAAACGAAAACGTCGAAACCTTTCTTTTTAGCCAGGACGGCGACGCCTGCGCCGCTTTCGCCTGCGCCGAGTACTACAAGCCGGCGAAGAACCGAAGGCATAAATTCAGCTAAATTGACGCCTTTATTTTCTTTCTTTTCGATGTTTAGTATAATCATATTCTGTATCTACCTCATTTTTAAAGTCGCAATCGCCAAAACCGCCAAAATAATCCCAATCAACCAGAACCGGACAACAATTTTCGACTCGGGAACAGCTATCAACGGCTTTTGTATTAAAGCGTCAATCCCTGCATTACCGGCTTTCTGAAAATGGTGATGCAAAGGCGTCATCTTAAATATGCGTTTCCCTGCGCCGTATTTTCTTTTTGTGTATTTGAAATAACTGACTTGCATCATCACAGATAGATTTTCTACCAAGAAAATGCCGCATAGAATCGGCAATAACAATTCTTTGTGAATCACAATCGCAAAAACGGCAATGATGCCGCCCAAAGTGAGCGATCCGGTATCTCCCATGAAAACCTGCGCCGGAAAAGCGTTGTACCACAAAAAACCGATGCACGCGCCGATAAACGCGCTTGCGAAAACCGCCAGTTCTTCACAGCCCGGAATATACATGATGTTCAAATAAGCGGCATATTTGATATGGCTGGATACATAAGCCAATATACCCAAAGCGACGCCTATAACGGCCGAACTGCCGGCCGCCAATCCATCCAATCCGTCGGTGAGATTAGCGCCGTTGGATACTGCCGTTACAATAAATATTGTGACAATCACAAAAATAATCCAAGTTGCCGCTGTCCTGTTACTCGGCATAAAAGACGCCAAACTCCGGTAATCGAAATTATTGTTTTTTACAAAGGGGATAGTCGTTTTTGTCGATTTAACTTCCTTGTTGTAAATAATTTCTGTAATAACATCATTCTCGCGAATTTCAACATTTTCACGCATCACAGCGTTAGGGCTTAAATAAATGGTCAGGCCGACAATCAAACCCAAACCAACTTGTCCCACAATCTTGAATTTGCCGCTCAAACCGTCTTTGTTTTTCCGGATTACTTTGATGTAATCGTCTATAAATCCAATCGTTCCAAGCCAAATGGTGGTAATCAGCATCAGAATAATATAAACATTAGTTAGCCTGGCTAATAACAAAACCGGAACGAGAATTGCAATGATGATGATGATTCCGCCCATGGTAGGCGTGCCCAATTTTCTCATTTGACCTTCCAATCCCAGATTACGGACAGTTTCGCCGATTTGCATCAGTTGAAGTTTTTCAATGATTCTTCGTCCGATAATCGTGGAAATTACCAAAGAAAAAATTAACGCCATCGCCGAACGGAACGAAATGTAATGGAACATTCCGGCGCCGGGAAAATCTAATTTGTTGAGATAATCGAATAAATTATATAGCATATTTTAATATTTTTTAGGCAAGGGATTCTTTCGCCTTTTACCTTTTGCCTATAATTTCTTGAACTATTTCCCTGTCATCAAAATGATATTTGACTCCTTTTATTTCCTGATAATCCTCATGCCCTTTCCCGGCAATCAGGATCACATCCCCGGTTTGCGCCAACATGCAAGCAGTGCGAATGGCCTCCTTGCGGTCGGTGATTTTTATCGTCTTTTTAATATCTTCTTCCGCCAGACCGGCAAACATGTCATTGATAATGTCTCCGGGTTCTTCAAACCGTGGATTATCGGACGTGAGAATCACGCGGTTGCTCAATCTTGCCGATTCTTTTGCCATGAGCGGTCGTTTGCCTTTGTCGCGGTTTCCGCCGCAACCGACTACGGTAATGATGTTTCCACGTCCGGCCGTTACTTCGTGAATGGCATTCAGCACATTGGTCAGTGCATCGGGCGTGTGCGCGTAATCGACAATCGCCGTGTACCCTTCGGGCGATCGGAAAGTTTGAAAACGCCCCGCAACCGAATGAAGTGTACTGAGCAAAACCAACGCATCATCGGGATTACTGCCCAGCAACACGGCTGCCCCATAAACTGCCAACAGGTTGTAAACATTAAATTTACCCACAAATTGCGTAGCTACTTCCCGATTATTGATGTTTATCAACGTGCCTTCCAAATGGGTTTCCAGAATTTTTCCCTTGAAATCGGCCAACGAAAGCACCGAATAGGTTTGCTTGTGAGCTTTTGTATTTTGCAACATAAACAAACCGTTTTTATCATCCTTATTCGTCAATGCAAAAGCGTCGGCAGGCAGGCTATCAAAAAACGCTTTTTTTGCATCGCGATAATCTTCAAATGTCGGATGATAATCCAAATGGTCGCGAGTTAAGTTGGTGAAAATACCGCCTTTAAATTGTAAACCGGCAATTCTTTTCTGCACTATGGCATGGGAACTGACTTCCATAAAGGCGTATTCGCAACCGGCTTCAACCATTTGCGACAGTAAATCGTTCAGTTCGATAGCATCGGGCGTTGTGTGCGTCGCCGGAATCGCTTTATCGTTGATATAGTTACAAACGGTTGAGAATAAACCGACTTTGTATCCTAATTTTCGGAACATCGTATATAATAAGGTGGCAACCGTTGTTTTGCCGTTCGTTCCGGTTACACCGACTAATTGAAGTTTTTTTGAAGGCTCGCCGTTCCAAATAGAGGCGATTTTGCCTAAAGCTTCGGCGCTGTCGATTACTTGAAAATACCGGACGCCGGAAACCTCTTTCTTCGGCATAACCTCGCAAACGATCACTTCTGCGCCGTTTTCAATGGCCTGATCAATATAATCGTGCCCATCGGACTGAGCGCCTTTGAGCGCGACAAATAAATTTCCTTTCCGAATTTTACGGGAATCGGCTTGGACTCCGGTGACGCCTGCTATTATTTCCATATTTTTTTATTTTAACTGAATCATAACCATTCGACCTTTTTCTATTCTGCTTCCCGCCGCAACAGATTGAGCAACCACCGTCCCCTGTCCCGTCAAGCTAACACGCAATCCGGCGCTTTCCATTGCATAAACCGCATCTTTAGCGCCCATTCCCACTACATTCGGCACTAAATTACCCGATATGTTCCTACTGCTAATCAATACGTGGTCATTCGCCGTTTGGGCGCTCATCCACTCACCTTCCAGATTGTCGACGTATTTCACGTTCAATTTTTTCATTGCGTATTTCGAATGTTCGAATAAACCGCTTTTTACACAAGGCGTTTTGGATATAATCGTATCATTATACGCTGTCAATCGGGGACTTGCAGCGATGTTTTGTACAAAAACTTCTTCGGCAATCCGTTTGAAAACCCTTCCGCTCATGTACCCGCCCGAAGCATTGCCGTTGCGGGGTTTCCGAATGACGACGATGCAGGAATACTGCGGATCGTTGGAAGGAAAATAACCGCAAAAAGATACTTGGTGACTTAATCCGCCGGCTTTGTAGCCGGCAGCGCCCTGTGAGAGTTGGGCGGTTCCGGTTTTTCCGGAAATCCTGACTAATTCGGAACGAGCCGGCTTCCCTGTTCCTTGCGGGTGATTGACTACGCTGTCCAGCATTTCCCGGATGTGTTGTAACGTCAAGTCGGAACAAATATGCTTTTTGAGTACGACTATTTCTTTTTTCTCTTTTACGCGACTGTCTTCTCTGATTTCTTTTACAAAAATCGGTTTCACCATCGTTCCGTTATTGGCAATGGCATTGAAAAAAGTCAAAGTGTAAATCGGCGGGATTTGCGTTTCATATCCGAAAGACATCCAAGGCAAAGTTGTTTTGTACCAAGTATTCGGGGAAATTTGGGGATGCCTGATCCGTGCAATTCCATATCCCGGAATGTCTAAATGCAAATCCTGATTGAAGCCCAGACGGTAGAGTCCGTCCACATATTTGCCGGGATTGTTTCCATAAGACCTCAGGATAATTTTTGCAACTCCGATATTCGATGAAAACCAAATGGATTTTGCGGCGTTTATCATTCCGTAACCGCCACGATTGGCGTTGTGGTCGCGTAAAGTTGAACCGGCATATTCGAAAATGCCGTTGTCGACGTCAACCGGATCGCCCGGTCGGACGAGATCATCATCTAAAGCCACCATCATTGAGGCTACTTTGAATGTCGAACCCGGTTCGCTCAAGTCCGATACGGCGTAATTTTTCGTTTCGCCCCATACGCCTTCGCGAATACGCCCCATATTGGTAATCGCCTTTATCTCGCCGGTTTTCACTTCCATAAGCACTGCGGTACCCGATTCGGCGTCTAATTCCTTCAGCTTTTCCAACAACGCTTTTTCGGTAATATCCTGCATGTTGATGTCAATCGTTGAAATAATATCGCAGCCCGGAACGGGATTTTTGTCCGTCACTTGAATGTTGCGTCCCTGAACCCGCTGACGGGTTCCTACGCCCGGCCGACCTCTCAAAAGGGAATCGAAAGCCAATTCCAGACCGTTTTTCCCGCCTTTGTCAAATTCTCCATAAATATCGCCGATTGTCCGTGAAGCTAAGGTACCGTAGGGTTTGGTCCTTTTCACGAGACTTCGCGCATAGAGTCCGGATTTGTTTTGTCCTTGCTTGAAAAACGGCATTTGCCGGATGGCTTTTAACTGTAAATAGTTTACCTCATCTATATTTAAACGGTATTCCCTGTTTTTCGGCGAACGTTGTCTCCATCCTCTCATAATATGCGCTTCATAAGTTGCCGCCGATTTGCTTGGAAACATCTTATTTAACTCCACCGACAGCGGCTTGATGTATTTCCGCAAAGTATCTTCGTGGATGCCTTCCGCCCAAAAATCCAGGTAAAGCCGGTAACGAAATTCCGAAGTGGCCATCAATTCATAATTGTCCGAATAAATATTTCCACGCGTAGCCTGAATGGGAATCCCCGTCTGAATCGTTTTGTCGCCGAGTTCCCTCCAAAAATTTCCTTCCACAAACGATACCATGACTGCCCGCACAATAATAGCGATGACTATAGCGCCGAAAATCAGCGCTATAAGGAAATAATTCCTTTGAATTTTTTTGCTGTTGTCGGAATTTTTTGCCATTTTAATCACTATTTATGAATTTCATATACAGACGCTTTCGACGATCTCAATCCGATGCCTTTCTTTGCCAGCATTTCTTCTATCTGCGATTGGCGGCTGTGGCTTGTCAGTTCGGTCGATATAATCAAATTTTCATATTTGACGTCTTGTAATTTTGTTTTTAAATTTTCTATTTCCGTCAGTTTTTTCATACAGTAATATCTGTTGCTGATGAAAACAATAATCAGGAAAACTATCAAAACCAACAGTTTGGATTGTCGTATCACGAAATCCTCGGTCAGGAATCCGCCACCCAAAATATGCGAAAGCAAATTTTTCTTTTTTTTCTTTGTACTTTTCGATTCAGCCATTTTCCAAAAAGTTTATATTTTTTCAACAATTCTTAATTTTGCACTCCTCGAACGGGGATTTTTTTCTATTTCCTCTCTATCGGGAACGATTACTTTGTTGTTAATCAGTCTAAAAGGGGTAAGTACGTTTCCGTAAAAATCCTTTTTAAGCACACCTTCGAAATCGCCTGTTTTGAAAAAATTCTTTACCAAACGGTCTTCCAGGGAATGGTAGGTAATCACCGACAAACGTCCGCCTGGCTTTAGCAAACCGGCAGCTTGTCGCAGCATTTCTTTCAAGGCTTCCAGTTCTCCATTGACTTCGATGCGTAATGCCTGAAAAGCCTGAGCCATTTGTTTTTTTTCTTTTTCGCGACTGAAAAAAGGTTTCAAAATATCCAGAAAGTCGCGAACTGTCCGGATATTTCGGTTTTTTCTTGCGCAGACAATCGCTTTGGCAATCGTCCGGGAACTTTTCAGTTCACCGTAACGATAAAAAATGTCGGCCAAAGTTTTTTCCGGACAGGTATTCAATACATCTGCCGCCGTTTTACCGGCTTGTCGATTCATCCGCATATCCAAATCGCCGTCGAAACGGAAGGAAAATCCCCGTGTCTCATCGTCAAAATGTCGCCACGAAACACCTAAATCGGCCAACAAGCCGTCGATTTTTTCTACTCCGTTCCAATCCATAAAATTAGACAAATAGCAGAAATTACTCCTCACAAAAGTAAATTGTTCACCGGTAAGCGTATTCTTTTCAGCATCTTCGTCCTGGTCAAATCCGTATAAATGGCCGGTTTCGTTCAAGCGTTTGAGGATTTCCCGCGAATGTCCGCCGCCTCCGAAAGTCACATCCACATAGATTCCATCGGGCCGAATATTTAGTCCGTCGACAGCTTCATGCAAAAGTACGGGTATGTGATATGTTTCCATTTCGTTCCTTTATTTAGAGCCTAAACATTTTTTAACGCTATCTTTGAATGTGGCCGGACTCAAAGTTATTTTTTCCAGGATTTCCTTGTTCCATATTTCAATGGTATGGTCCAAACCGACAAAACGCACATCCGTCGTAATTTTAGCCGACAGCATGTATTTTTTGGGGATCAGGATTCTTCCGTTGGCGTCCATTTCCAGGATTTCCGCTTCCAAAGAAAACTGCCGGAAAACTTGTTGTTCTTCTTCGTCCCACTTATTCAACTTCGACCGAAGTTCGCTCAATTCATCGTTCCACACGTGTGCCGGGTACAAAACCAAGCAATCCTGGAAAATATCCTTGCGCAAGACAAGATGCGTCTCTCCCGCTGTTTGCAGGATTTTACGAAATACAGCCGGTACGAAAACCCGTCCTTTTACATCTGTCTTTGCGTCAATATTACCGATGAATCGCTTCATTCGAAAATTAATTATTCATTTCACAGCGTAAAAGTACAAAATTCTCCACTTTACCCCACTATATTTTCATATTTTTTTTATAAAAAGTTATCAACAGGGTTATCAACAAGTTATTATTGCATAAAATACTGTTTGAAAATGAATTATTTTTTTTATTAATAGGTGGGGGAGGATGTTGCTTTATCTCAATCTACGTGTATCGAAATGAATAAAAAAATAATCGCTACTTTTCCTCTGTAAAAAAACTGTTTTTCATTGCATGCGCTTGGAAATCGTAAGATTTTCATGTAATTTTGTATTTCAAAATATGTAAGATGAGCACGAAACATATCATAATCAATGGCGACAGTCGTCATGAATAGACAGCAAGCCAAGATATTACTTCAAAAAACTTTTAGATTACAGAAGTTTTACGACGAACAATGGCAAACTATTGAGAAAATTCTCAATGGAGAAAGAGTGTTGTTGATAGAAAAAACCGGCTTTGGCAAATCGCTTTGTTTTCAGTTCCCTGCTACGGTTTTCAGTGGCACGACCGTAATATTTTCGCCGTTAATTGCATTGATGCGCGACCATGTGAAGAAATTACAATCGCTTGATATTCAGGCGAAATGTATCAATAGCGAACAGACTGTTGAAGAAAATTCTCAAATTATTGAAGAAGCAAAACAAGGCAAAATAAAAATTCTGTACATTGCACCCGAAAGACAGGAAAACAGCGAATGGGTTGAGGCAACGCGACAGATGAATTTGGCTATGGTTGTTGTTGATGAAGCACATTGTATTTCGGTTTGGGGGCACGATTTCCGCCCCGCTTTTAAACGTATTATAAACCTTGTAAAACTGTTACCCAAAGGGCTTCCCGTACTTGCAACTACTGCCACTGCTACAAAACGGGTAGAAAAAGACATTGCCAATCAAATCGGCGGTGAAATTACTGTTATTCGCGGAAATTTAATGCGCGACAGTTTCAAATTATTTGTAATTAAAGTCAATTCGGAAGATGAAAAAATGATTTGGCTCGGAAAAAATATTGAAAAGTTGCCCGGTTCAGGTATTTTATACACAGGAACAAGAGTTGATACCGAAATTTACTCAAAATGGTTTAGCCATCTAAATATTTCTTCTACTGCATATAACGCAGGACTTGACACAGATTCGAGAATTGATGTTGAAAACGGTTTAATGCAAAACAGGTGGAAATGTGTAATTTCGACAAATGCGCTCGGAATGGGAATAGATAAACCCGACATTCGCTTTATCATTCATACTCAAATTCCACAATCGCCGGTTCATTATTATCAGGAGATTGGTCGCGCCGGCAGGGATGGGAATCCGTCATTTATCATTTTGTTTTACAATCCAAACGAAGACAAAAAATTACCAGAAGCATTCATCGAAGGCGGACGACCGTCAATTAAAAAATACCAGAAAGTAATTGATTGTATCAAAACAGGATTATTCGGCGAAAGAGAAATCATAAAACAGACAAACCTCAAACAAACGCAATTCAGAGTGATAAAAGCAGACCTTATTGAACAGAAAATTATCAGGGAAGCAACTTATGGAGCGGGTAAAAAATATGAATTTATACCCAATTCTCAACCATTAAATACAAAAACATTTGAGGAGTTAAGAGAGGCAAAAACAAAAGACCTTGAAAAAATGATTGAGTATGTTGAGACAACAGATTCAAGAATGAAGTTTCTCTGCGAATATCTGGGCGATAATACGAATCGTACATTTACAAATTGTGACAATACGGGAGAAAAGAAAGTCAGGGTAATTGTTACGGACGAATGGACAGCAAAATTGCAAAATTTCAGGGAAAATTATTTTCCTGAATTAGTTGTTGAATCGCGTGGCTCAAATATCGTAAACGGTGTTGCTGCTTCGTATTACGGAGTTTCAAATGTAGGCGACGCCATTCACAGGTCAAAATACGAAAATGGCGGCGATTTTCCTGATTTTCTTCTGCGTCTGACATTAAAAGCATTACGCAAAAAGTTTGGTAATGAAGCATTTGATTTAATACTTTATGTTCCGCCGACAAAGTCGGGTGATTTAGTCAAAAATTTTGCGGAAAAATTATCGCAAGTATTGAAAATTCCGGTTTCCCACAATTTGAAAAAGGCACGGGAAACAGCAGAACAAAAAATATTTGAAAGCAGTTATCTCAAACAGGAAAATGTCAGTAATGCTTTTACTTATTCTAATCCAAACGAAATAGCCGGCAAAAAGATTCTTTTGTTTGACGATATTTGCGACAGTTGTGCAACAATCAAAGAAACAGGAAAATATTTAACAAGTTTGGGTGCGGCAGAAATAGCGCCCATAGTAATAGCAAAAACAACAGGAGGAGATTTGGTATGAACACAGACACAGCATATTGGATGGCGTTGGCGCACGAATTGCCCGCCTGGAATTTTTCCGACACAAATGGTTGGAAAAATGAAGATAAAATGAATCTTATCATTCAATTTTATCACGAAAAAAAAATGTCAATTGAAGATTTCTTTGGGCTTTCTGAAGCAAGCTGGAAAAACGATTTTCAGATTAACGACAAACAGATTGCAGATATACAAAAAGCAAAATCTTCGCTTGCAAATTATGCTTTTTTAGCGGAAAATTTGCAAAATAGCGGAATTGAAGTTATTCCCGTAATTTCGACAGAATACTCTAAAATTTTGAAGGAAAATCTAAAAAAATCCGCACCAATCGTTTTGTATATAAAAGGCAATAAGCAAATTATGCAGGAAAATTCTGTCGCTATTGTCGGTTCCCGCGATGCTTCGCAAATTGCATTGGATTTTACCGATAATATTGCACGCAAAGCAGGAAAAGAATGGAAAGTTGTTGTGAGCGGTTTTGCAAAAGGCGTAGATAAACAGGCATTAGATTCTTCCATCGCTTGCAAAGGACAGAGTATTATTGTTTTACCACAAGGAATTTTGACATTTGAATCGGGGATCAAAACATATTACAAACAAATTATTGATGGCAATGTTCTGGTTTTGAGTACATTTCACCCGAAAGCAGGCTGGGGAAAAGAATTGGCAATGGCTCGCAATCCGATTATATACGGACTTGCCAAAGAAATTTTTGTTGCTGAAGCAAAACCCTCAAAAAACCGACAGGGAAAAGAAACGAAAGGTGGTACCTGGGCAGGCGTGATTGACGGTTTGAATAAAATTCAAAAAGGCATACGAAAAGTCGGAACTATATTTGTCCGGCAACCGGAAACTACGGAACAAAACGATAATTTGCTGTTGATTCTAAAAGGCGCTGTTGCAGTTGATTTTGACGGGAATCCTGTTGTTAAACAATACAAAATTCAAGACGAAAACATTTCAATAGTTGTAGAACCACAAGAAAAATATAAATCATTTTCGGAACAAGTAAAAGAAATTCTTTCAAAAGGACGATTAACAATAAAGGTAATTCATAAAAAAATAAATTTTGCTGAATCAGAACAAATATTAAAGAAAAAACTGGAAAAATTAGATTTTATAGAAGTAAGAAAAGAAAAGAATAAAAATTATTTTATGCTGAAAGGAAATACAGAATCTTCTCTTTTCGATTAAAAAAGATACTGCATGAATCAAAGTCACTCCCTCAGTTTCGGCAAAAAAAAGTCCTCAATATTGCATGATTTATTTATAACAATACCTAAACCGGCTTAAACACCCTCATCTCATATTCATACTCATAAGCATTTTCCAGTAAACGATACGGTTTGTGCGGTAGCGCGCCCCAACTGTCGTCGCCTCCAACGCCCCGTTGCAGGTAATCCACATTCAGGAAAATATCTTTCTGCGGCGTAACGTCGCTCGGATGGCTGTTCTTTTTGCTTGTTCCGAAATCCAAATCATCTGCCGGATTGTGCGCCACTT
>JAISWH010000027.1 GCA_031271125.1 Dysgonamonadaceae bacterium | reverse complement strand
TCGCAAAAGTAAGAATTATTTCTGAAAAACATTTACATATTTGTATTTTCTTTCCTGTATTGGGTAGGCGTCACCCCAAATTCCTCCTTGAAGTATTTGTTGAAGTATTTTACATCATTAATGCCGACTTTCCACGAAATTTCCGAAACGGTATATTGGCCTGCCTGCAACAATTGTGCGGCACGCTTCAGGCGGATGGAACGGATAAAGTGATTGGGTGTTTGCCCGGTGATGGATTGGAATTTCGGATACAGGCAACTCCGGCTCATGCCTAAATCCCTGCACAGATCGTCGTTTAAATAATCGGGATTGTCTATATTTTTTTCAATCAGTTGAAGCGTTTTTTTGATAAATTCTTTATCTAATGAAGTGGTGGTAATACTGCCGGGCTGTACGTCAAGCTCCTCGCGGAAAAGTCTTTTCCGCTTTTCCTGCTGTTCTATCAGCATTTCTATGCGTGTCAGGAGGACTTCAAAATTGAACGGTTTGGCGATGTACGAATCCGCTCCGGCCTTGTAACTTTCAATTTTTGCTTCGTCCGACAGGCGGGCGGTCAATAAGATGACGGGGATATGCGAAGTCTGAATATCGTTTTTCAGCCGGCGGCATAATTCCAGCCCGTCCTGTCCGGGCATCATCAAATCGGAAACGATCAGGTCGGGGTATTTTTGTCGTGCCGTTTCTTCTCCTTCTATTCCATCCGAAGTTTCCAGCACATTGAACAGGCTGCTTAACTGTTCTGCCAGGAAATGGCGGAACTCGGTATTGTCTTCGACGATGAGCAGGGTTTTCCTGTCCGGTTCCGGTTGCATATCGTTTTCTTCCGGCATTCGGGAATGAAGCTTTGCGTCTTCTTTCCCTTTTAAATCCGCAGGGATAAAAACGGAAAATGCACTTCCTTCATTCGGTTTACTGTTGACCCTTATCTTTCCTTCGTGTAATTCAATATATTCTTTTACTAAGTGCAGTCCTATTCCCGAACCGACTTTATCCGAAGCGTTATTTTCACTTTGATAAAAACGCTCGAAAATCGTCTGTTGTTCTTTTTCGGAAATACCGCAACCGGTATCGGTAATGGTGATTTTTACAAACTCGCGGCCCTTTTCTTCTACCAGGTGTATTTCGGTTGTAATATACCCTCCTACAGGAGTGAATTTCAGGGCGTTAGAATACAGGTTGTTGAGTATTTTCCGCATTTTTTCCTTGTCGAACCACATAAATAACTGCAATTCGCGGTTATCGAACTCAAAGCCAATGGATTTGTTGGCGGCCATTTCTTTGAAAGTAGCATATACATATTCGGAGAAACGGATGAAATCATCGAAAGACAGTTTCAGTTTTTCTCCTCCCATCTCCAACTTTCGGAAATCCAGCAACTGGTTGATCAAATCAAGCATACTCTCGGCATTCCGGTGGATGGAGGTCAAACTTTTTTTGTCATGTTCGTTTTTGGATTTCCGGATCTGGATGCTTAACGGCGTCATAATCAAAGTAAGCGGCGTACGAAATTCATGGCTGATGTTTGTGAAAAAACGGAATTTCATCTGGTCTAATTCTTCTTTCTGCTTTTCGCGTTCGATCGCTTCCCGTTCGGACTGTTTTTTCTTTCTCCGTTTTTGCAGATAGATAAAAAGGTAAAAGAGAACGGCAACCGACAAAACGGCATAAAAAACATAAGCATAGACGGTTGCCCAAAACGGAGGCGTAATGATGATGTCTATTTCGGCGGCTTCATCGCCCCATACCTTGTCATTATTAGCCGTATAGACAATCAGTTTGTATTTTCCGGGAGGCAGGCCGGTGTAGGAAGCGGTTCCCAATCCGGAAGTTACCGTTTCATTCCAGCCTTTGTCGTAATTTTCCAATTTGTATCTGTAGTGAGTTCTTGACGGATTGACGAAATTTAAGCCGGAAAAATCAAAAGAAATGAAATTTTCCTTATAAGTCAGGTGAATTTCTTTTGTGCGATTTATTGGATTTTCGAGGATAAGACGCTCATTGTAATCAACGCCTTCTTTGACCGTCGAATTAAACAGCTTAAAAGCCGTAAATACCGGTTTGTTTTTGCTTTGGTTGTATTGTATTTTACGGGGGTTGAAGGTGTTGAATCCGTTGTATCCGCCAAAATAAAGGTCGCCGTTTTTGCTTTTTAACGAGGCTTTTTCAAAGAACTTTCCGTTTTGCAATCCGTCGTTCGCATCAAAATTGACTAAGGAAAATCCATATCCGCCGGTTTTTTCTTTTATTTCGATTTTAGTGACGCCGTTGATGGACGCCGCCCAATAGATTCCGTCGTTGTCTTCCTGAATGGCAACCACCGAATTGTTTGGCAATCCATCCTCTATATCAATGGAATAAACCTGTTTCCGTTGTTCGTCCCATATCCGTATTCCCTGCTCCGTACCGAACCATTCCAGTGAACGGCTGTCTTTCAAAATGCAGTTGTAGCCGATGCTGGAACTCGCAAATTTGGGATTACCGGGGTCGTCGGTATCCGGAATATACGTTTTATCGTTTTGTGTATCGTAATAAAAAATCCCGTTTTCGCCGTAAGCGGCAAAAGTGTGGTCGTCGGCAGCATAAAAGTTGAATATTTTTTTATGAAGACTTATTTCGGGATGTTTATCGCGTAACATGGCGATTTTCCCCGTCCGGATATCCAGTTCGCCTACTCCCTGATTGGCAACGCTAACCCAGAATCGTCCGCCGGCGTCTTCGTAGATTGCTCTCGAAATATTCTGATTGGCATAGACATTCCAGTCAATCGTCGATTTATTGTACATTTTTATGTTTTTCCCGTCAATACAGTAAAAACCATTCAGGAACGTGCCGACCCACAAGCGTTTTTTGCTGTCGCGGTACAACGAAAGGCAAAGGTCGCCGGTAAGGAATCCGTCGAACGCCTCGCTTATTTTTCCTGTCGCCGGATTATAACGTAAAACACCGTGATATAATGTTCCGAACAGGATTGTGCCGTCGTCGTCTTCCAGAAAACAGCGTATCGATTCGTTTGTAACCGGCGTTTCTTTGTGTATTGTTTGGAACAGTTTGAACTTTTTCGTGCTTGGATGGTGATAACATATCCCCTGCCAAAGCGTGCCTATCCACAGTCCGTTATCCTTATCGACAAACAGGCATTGGATATCGTTGGTCAGCGTTCCGCCGTTGTCTAATTTCATCCCGTCGAAGGTTTCGATTTGATGCGTCCGGCTGTCGATTTTTCTCAATCCCGACCAGGAAGTTCCGACCCAGACATTGCCATCGGCGTCCAAATCCATGCAGGTAAAGAAATTGGAAGGGCCTTCGATGCTTGCGACTTCTTTCCACGTTCTGTTTGTCCGGTTGTAAAACGAAACGCCGTTGTTGTGCATTATCCATACGTCGCCCGCGGCTGTCGGGCGGATAAACAGGCGGTTAGTCGCTTCCGTTATCTTTCCGGCAAAATGGGCGTCGTTCATGACAAATTCCTCCGAAGCGCTGTCCCAACAACGGAGTAAGCCGCTCGAATACATAATCCAGTACAGATTCTTGTATTGAGCCATTTCGTAGGGAATCCCGCATTGTCCGGCGGACAGATTGTCGCCCGATTCGACCGTTTGCAGTTTTTTTGCAGAAATATTGTAGAAAAGGAAAATATTGTCTTCGGTCAGAAACCAGTAGTTTTTCGAATTGTCAATAAACAGGTTTTTGATTTTCCGGTCGATGCCGAATGATTTCAATACGCTTTCGATATCATACACAAAACGGTTGGTTTTCAGGTCGAACAACGAAAGATGATCGGGCGCTTTCATCCACACGCGCCCTTCGATATCGCAGTATTCTTTGAAAACATAACGTTCGGTCAGAAACTCTGTATAATTCCATGTATAATCTTTTCGCCGGTTGTAGTAGGAATGTTCGAAAGTAGCGCCGTTGTAAATATTCAGGTTGGAAAGCGTTCGGATGGCAATGCGTCCGTCGGGAATCTGGGTAAGACTCCGTATCTGGTTATCGGACAAACCGTCCGCAATATTCAAATGACGGAATACGCATTGCGAATAGATTCCTAAATTACCAATCAAAAGCAATAACAGGATCAAGAGGTATTTATTTTTTATCTTCATCATTTTTGAATTATACTTCACGCGGTATGGTTTTGTGCATAAGCAAAATTAGTAAGTTAGTAAACGAGTAAACAAGTAAACAAGTTGACAAGTAAACAAGTTGACGAGTAAACAGGGTATAATGAGCGGTAACTCGTTTACTTGTCAACTCGTCAACTTGTTTACTTGTCAACTCGTCAACTTGTTTACTCGTTTACTTGTCAACTCATTTGCCGCACATAGTATAACATACAAAAGTATAAAAAATTTCGATGATAATATAGGGTAAATAATCCGAATTTATATCCTGTTTTATCCGATTTTTTTGCGGCGGAAATTAAATTCGATATGAATGATTTATCAAAAGAAACAGGAAACGCAGGTAGAACCTGCACGGATAAATCGACCAATTTATCCTACATTTTGACCTTTCCTGTACAGAATAAGCCTTGTACCTTTGTCTAATTTTTAACAGTATAAAGAAATGAACTTTCAATTTTCAAGTATGACAAACGTAAAATATTTCACCCGTTTGACGGTGCTGCTTGCAATCGCCGGTTTATCGGGCTGCAACGGCGGCAAAAAACCGGAACAACACGAAAAAGTGATTCCCGTAAAAGTAATAGCCCTTGCGCCGGCGGCAATTACAACCGGCAATATCTACGTGGGAACCGTAGAAGAATCGACTGCTCTATCGCTCAGCTTTTCGATGCCCGGCGCGGTGGAAGAAGTCCTTGTTTCCGAAGGGCAACGTGTGCAAAAAAGACAACTGCTCGCCACGCTGAACAGCGCCACGGCGAAAAATTCATTAACTACGATGCAGTCTCAGCTAAGCCGTGCGCAGGATGCCTACGACCGTTTGGCGAAGTTGCACGCCAACGGCAGTCTTCCCGACATCAAGTTTGTGGAAGTGGAAACCGGTTTGCAGCAGGCAAAATCAATGGTGGAAATTGCGCGTAAAAACCTCGATGACTGCCGGCTGTACGCGCCACGTAGCGGCGTTGTCGCCAGCCGCTCTATTGAGCCTGGCGTTAACGTTATGCCAGGTGTGACCGCTTTCAAGTTGGTTACGGTGGACAGGGTAAACGTGAAAATCCCCGTTCCCGAAAGCGAAATCGGCGATATTGCCCTTGGTCGGGACGCGACGATAGAAGTTCCCGCGCTTAACAATGACACATTTACCGGGAAAGTCGAACTGAAAGGTATCTCTGCCAATCCCATATCGCATACTTACGAAGTAAAAATCGGCGTCGACAATCCGCAGTCGAGGCTGATGCCCGGCATGGTTTGCAAGGTTTTTCTTGCAGGCGATGCGGAAACGGCAGAAATTGTTGTGCCGAACGGAACAATACAAATAGCGGTGGACGGCAGAAAATATGTTTGGCTCGCCGACGGCAATGTTGCCCGGCGACAGTTTGTAAAAACAGGCGGTTTGAACGATAACGGCATTGTCGTAGTCGAAGGACTGTCGGCAGGCGACCGGCTGATTGTCGAAGGCTACCGGAATGTAAGCGAGGGGATGAAGATTAAAATGGATTTAAGTAATTAGAAGTCGGATTTAAATCCAGCAGTTCGACTTTTCGAAATTCGACAGGATGACTTTCGGATTGCAATGCTATACGTCCTTCTGTCAGAGGTCCGTCGATGACTGGCTGTTGCGGACTGAGTTTTCCGCCTCCGACAGTCAGTTTTGTATAAGTCATGATGGTATCTCCATCCATTACATGGTGGACAATACTGTCGCCCAACACAATCATTTCAAGCGTTGCCCACCGGTCGCCGTGGTATGTTTTCGACGTCGATTCGTAACAATGCTCTTTGTAAAGTTCTCCATTGATATGGACTTCGGTTCCCGGAGTACAGACATTTCCGGTTTTACGTTCGTTGATTCCATCGCCGCCAAGCATTTGCGCCTCGACAGATACAGGAAAATCCTGTTCTAAAGACAGTGTTTCGGGCGCTTGCGCATGCAACATTGCGCCGCTGTTACGGTATGCCCAACCGGGACCTCCTTTGGCTTGTTCGCCGACAAAACGATATTCGAC
>JAISWH010000188.1 GCA_031271125.1 Dysgonamonadaceae bacterium | reverse complement strand
TAAGTACTTAATTCCAAGCAGTTGCATTACCCTGACCGGATAAGTTACCTGTTTCATATCGTAACCTTCATAAAAATGAAATCTTCCCTGCATGGCAAGAACCGGCTTACCGCCTAATTCCCCAACGATCAAATTTCCATGATGTCCGGTAACCGTCGAAACCGGGAAATTCGGAATTTTTTCGTAAGGGATTTCTTTTTTGTCGGTGATATTACTTGCCAAATCGCCTAATCCGGTACCGAGAATAATGCCGATCTTAGTGTCTTCAGGTATTTGTGGCCTTAGCCATGATACGGTTTCTTGTAAAGTCTGTAACATGATTTTCTATTTTTTGAATAAATAATTCTTCTTGTCCCGATTTGAATACCACTTCTATCGGTACGCAGTAAATCAAACCTTTTATTTCTTCCCGAATATGAGGATTGTGCATCAACCGCACAGCATCTTTTTCGGAAGTGATTATTAATTTGTTTTTATTTTGTATTTTATTAAAATTTTCCGTGATTTCCAAAATATCCTTCCGGCTAAAATCGTGATGGTCGGGATAAATCATTGTTCGTAAACCGGATGTGTATTTTTCGAGATATTGAATCAAATCTTCGGGCTGAGCCAAGCCGGCAAGCAAAAGAAACGAATAGGATTCTTTTTTCAGCCGTTCCATATTTTCTTTTTGCGTGGAACTTTTTTCGGGGAAAACGGGTAAGAGGTCCTTGTAAGTGAATCGTGAATGGTGAATGGTGAACGGTGAACGGTGAACGGTGAATGATCCCATACTTCGTAATTCGTAATTCGTAATTCGTAATTGATTATCGTATTTTGTAAAAATAATGATATCTGCTCTTCCTGCGCTTTTTGCCGGCTCGCGCAAACGACCTGCCGGTAACAAATAATCTTCATAAAACGGTCTGCGGCTGTCTGTTAATAAAATGGAAAGCGAAGGTTTTACATAACGGTGCTGGAAAGCGTCGTCCAGCAAAATCACTTCCGGTCTTTGGATTTTCGGGAAATCCAATAAGTTTCGGATTCCCCTCCGGCGATCGGAATCGACCGCTACCATAATTTCCGGAAATTTCCGGTGCATTTGATAAGGTTCGTCGCCGATGCTGCGGTTGTCGGCATGTTTACCGGCGAGAATAAAACCGCGCGTTTTTCGCTTATATCCACGGCTCAAAACCGCTACCCTGTATTTTTTGCTTAATAATCGGATTAAATATTCCGTGTGAGGCGTTTTCCCTGTTCCGCCCACCGCAAGGTTTCCGACCGAAATAACCGGAATATCAAACGTTTCGACCGGAAGAATTTTCCAATCGAAGAGTTTATTCCTGACCCAAACTCCCAAGCCGTATAACCACGAAAACGGAAGTAGCGCTTTATTAATTTTGCCGGACATTTATTTTATCTATTTATAAATTGCTGTTGGCTCAAACCAACAGCAACAAGGGACAAAATTACAAGATAAAATTGAATTTTCACACAAGATAGATGAAAATGGTCAATTCTTTTTTTGAAGTTAGGAAATTGTTTGTAAATTTGGGAAGTAATTTAATACTTACATGAATGTATGAAATACACAAATGTATCTCGAAGATATGTAAGCAATTAGACATACCTTTACCTTTGGAAAAATAATTTTATCTGCGCCCCGACATCCTCAAACGCAAGATACTCCGGATGCACAAAATTCAAATACTTTATAATCTTAAAAGCATTGAAATAATTAAAAAACCGTTTGCGAAAATTAGGAAGTGTCGCCGTATGCCGGTTGATTTCGACAATTTTTCCGGTGAATTGGTCTTCCAGTAAAAAAAGAGAAAGATATTCCGGTAAATTCAAGGTGAAAGTTTCCACAATTTCGGCAGGTTGTTTGAAAAACGAATCCAGATTATCGAAAAGCATTTTCAGACTTTTGAAAGCTTCGAATTGGTAAGTCATTTTGACCGTTGTATTTTCATTCAACATTTTTTGCAGAGCCGGTCCGGTACCGAAAGGAACACGGTCGGAAGTCCGCGCCGCCGGATAAACACAAGTCGTATCAATGAATTTGGTTTTTCCCAAAGGGAATACTTTCTGAAGAAAATAAAAATCCTCGCCCGATTGCTGTTTGCCCATGCCGCCAACCTTCACATAAGTTTCTGCCGTAACCGCAAAAGCCGACCCCACCGTAAAATACGGATACGGATAGCCGCAATATTCCAAAGCCGAACGATAATAATGCATATACATTTCGTATTGAACAGTAACCCGGCGTAAAGGGTCTGCTTCATCCAGATGTTCAACCGGATGATGAAAAGCGATGGTCGCCGAATTTAAATCATATTGCTTGAAATTCCGGTAAATTTCCGTCAAATAATTCTTTTCAACCAAACAATCGGCGTCCAAACTTACAAGGATTCCCGATTTATCTCCGTGGAAATGCCGTATAGCCTCGTCCATTCCCAACTTGCGCGGAAGTCCGGCGCCGGTCTGGTGCCCCGGCAAATTTTCAATCCAAACGGGCGTTAAAAAAAAACTTCCGGTATTGTTTTCAGAAGCAAAACCGGAAATTTCACGATAAGATTGGCGATTGATTTCTATAACTTCGTCCGAATCAATCCGATATGAATTTACCAACAAGATAATCTCCACCTTAAAATCGCCGCGTTCGCATTGGAAAAGGCTACGAACGGTTTGAATTACATCCGGCTCTTTATAGCAGGGAATGACTATAATCATCAGCAAATCAAGACATTCACTCTTTCGCCGGCGTATAACGGGCATTCAAAAAATCGACAACTTCTTTAGTAATATCATACACATTATCAACATAATAAAAATTGTCTGTGCCGATATTGCTGAAAATAATCTGGTATTTTTGCGGAGTATTGAACAATTTCAGACCGGATAAAACCGAATCCTGTAATTGTTGTTGCATGAGCATTTGTTTTTCGGACAAACTTTGTTCGATTTGAGCGGCATATCTCTCCAAATCGTTTCTTGTTTTTTCCAAACGGGAGCCTTCCTGATTCATCCGTTCTTGGGTAATAAAAGCATTCAGTTGAACTTTTTGCTGGAAATCCTGCACATCCTTTTCAAACCGTTGTTTGCGTTGATTGATGTCGAGACGGTGATTTTCCAGTTCTTTCATGCTCGCCTCATTTAAATCCTTGAAGAGCTTATAATTATTTAACAGAGAATCTGTACGGATATAAGCTATCGGCAAAAGCGATTGATGGATGGAGTCTCCTCCCAACGAACCATTATTATTTAACTGATTACTCTTTCCTTCTGAAAAATGTAATATGAACAACACAATAACTGCTACCACCAAGATTCCATTAATAATGTAATTAGCATTTTTCATACGAACATAACTTGTTTTTAATAGTTTATTTAATTTTATTTTTAGCTACAAAGATAATCGAAATATTGTTAATCTCGCTATTTTTTTTGATTATTACTCAAATTTCACTTATCTTTATGGTTTCAAATTTCATTTTTGATAAATTTAATACATTATTTTTATGGAAATAAAAGACTTAAGACCGATTTCACTATGGTATTTTTTCGACCGGATAACTCAAATCCCGCGCCCATCGAAAAAAGAGGGTAAAATAGTAAGTTTTCTGCTTGACTTCGCCGAACAACATGGTTTAGAGGCAAAAAAAGACAAAGCCGATAATGTTTTGATTCGCAAACCGGCTTCAAAAGGTAAAGAAAACTTGAAAACCGTAATTCTGCAATCGCATGTGGATATGGTTTGTGAAAAAAACACCGATGTGAACTTTAATTTCGAGACCGATCCGATTCAAACGTATATCGACAACGGTTGGGTGAAAGCAAAAGGAACTACACTCGGCGGCGACGATGGGATCGGAGTAGCGGCGGCTCTGGCTATACTCGCATCCAAAGACCTCGAACACGGGCCTATCGAATGTCTTTTCACTACCGACGAAGAAACCGGATTGACGGGCGCTTACGCTCTTTCCAAGGATTTTTTGACCGGAGGAGATATTTTAATAAATCTTGACAGTGAAGAATGGGGCGAATTTTGCATCGGATGCGCCGGAGGAAAAAATACCAAAGGGACTTTTTACTATACAAAAACTACACCACCGGCCGATTATTTCTGGTTTGAGATACAAGTCGGCGGGTTGAACGGAGGCCACTCAGGCAGCAACATCAACGCGGGATTAGGCAATGCCAACAAAATCCTGACTCGTTATTTGTGGACGCTTTTGCAAGAATGTCCCTTATTTTTGGCTAGCATCGACGGCGGGAATCTGCATAATGCCATTGCCCGTGAAGCAAAGGCAACAGCCGGTGTTCCTTCGGCGTTTAAGGAAAAAGTCAGCGTATGGCTGAATGTTTTGCAAGCCAACCTTTCCGCCGAATTAGCTCAAGTAGATAAAGATGTAAAACTTTCGGTACATTCCGCTGAAAAGCCTTCGTATTGCATTGACGCAGAGACCGGAAGCAATTTGTTGAACGCCCTTTACGCTCTACCTCACGGCGTGATAGGAATGAGTCATGAAATTCCCGGTTTGGTAGAAACCTCGACCAATCTTGCTTCTGTGAAAATGAAAGAAAATGAAACTATTACGGTGACAACAAGTCAACGTAGTTCGACCGAATCGTTGAAAACGGATATAGCCAACCAGATACAAGCCGTATTCTTTCAAGCCGGAGCCGAAGTCAGCGCTACGGAAGGTTATCCGGGATGGAAGCCCAATCCCGATTCGACGATTCTGAAACTTTCCAAATTCCTCTTTGAAAATCTTTTCAAAGAAGAACCAAAAGTGATTGCGATTCATGCCGGATTGGAGTGTGGGTTATTTTTCGAGAAGAATCCGAAATTGGACATGATTTCCTGTGGGCCGACTATTCTTGGCGCTCATTCGCCGGACGAAAGATTGGAAATAGAAACGGTAGAAAAATGGTGGCAATTTCTGCTTGAATTGTTGAAGGCGATTCCGGCGAAATGAAAGAGACGATATTGTGAAAAATTAAAGTATTGAGTGCGGTCAATGCCAAACATGTCCCCCCGCTCTTATCGCTTCGGCGATAAGAGCAATTTTAGTTTTGGGAGTCCAACGGATTAAATCGGGTAAATCATAATAATTCAATCCGAATTTTCCACAAATCCCGCCAATTCTTTCAAACGGATTTTCCCTTCATAAATGGCTTTTCCGATGATAACTCCCTGAATATGCGCTTCTTCCAAACGTTCGATATCTTCGATGCAACTGATTCCGCCGCTGGCAATCAAATAATTCCCGGTATCAACTTCTTTGATTTCTTTGTAAAGCTCAATGTTAGGCCCGTTCAACATTCCGTCGCGACCGATGTCCGTACAAATTACTTTCAGAATACCTTGCCGGCGCCATTTTTCGATAAAAGGGAGCACTTCCCGATCTGTTGTTTCCGTCCAACCGGTGACGGCTATTTTTTTATCCCTGCAGTCGGCGCCCAAAATAATGTGTTCCGCCCCGAATTTGTCGATCCAATGTTGAAAAATTTCCGGATTTTTCACTGCTATACTTCCTCCGGTAACCATCCTCGCCCCGTTGTCGAAAGCAATATCCAAATCGGAATCCGATTTCAGGCCGCCTCCGAAATCAATAATCAGAGAAGTCCGGGAAGCAATTCTTTCCAAAATCCGGTAATTGATAATCCGGCCGGCTTTCGCTCCGTCCAAGTCCACAATATGCAGACGGTTAATGCCATGACTTTCAAACATTTTGGCTACTTCAAGCGGATCTTCGTTATAGACTTTTTTTTGTTCGTAGTTTCCTTGAGAAAGCCTTACGGCTTTCCCTTCTATAATGTCGATAGCGGGAATAATTTCTATCATTATTGAAGTTGTAAAAAATTGTGCAATATTTTTTCGCCTACCGCGCCGCTTTTTTCAGGGTGAAACTGTGTTGCGTAAAAATTATCTTTGTGCATTGAGGCGCTGAACGGTTGAATATAATCCGTTACGGCAATCGTGTATTCATTCGCCGGGACATAATAACTATGTACAAAATACACAAAATCGCCTTCGGAAAGTCCTTTGTACAAACTACTTTTCAGATTTTCCAAGTTATTCCAACCGATATGGGGAATTTTATCTTCCTGTTTTTCGGGGCGGAATCTGAGGACAGGCGCGTCGAAGACGTTCAGGCAACCGGTATTTCCTTCTTCCGAAAACCTGCACAACAATTGCATTCCGATACAAATGCCCAACACAGGTTGTTTCAAATCTTTAATCAACTCGTCTAAACGGTTTTCTTTCAAATACCGCATCGTCGTACCGGCTTCCCCTTGTCCCGGGAAGATGATTTTGTCGGCTTTCCGCAAAATTTCCTTGTCGGCGGTGATGACCGGCTCAATACCCAGGCGTTTCAGTGCATAATCGACCGAATAAATATTGCCGGCATTGTATTTTATAATTGCAACGTTCATTATTTTGCGAATGCAACCGCTCTTGTTTCACGAATTACCGTAATTTTCACTTGTCCCGGATAGGTCATCTCATCCTGAATTTTTTTGGCAAGTTCGTTCGAGAGATTTTCCGTCTCGATATCGGTGATTCGGTCGGCTCCGACAATAACGCGCAATTCACGTCCTGCTTGTACGGCATACGTTTTCACTACGCCCGGATACGATAAAGCCAACTGTTCCAAATCATTTAACCGTTTGATGTAGGCTTCGACGATTTCGCGCCGTGCACCCGGACGGGCGCCCGAGATGGCGTCGCAGACCTGGACGATAGGCGCTAATAAACTTGTCATTTCCGTTTCGTCGTGGTGAGCGCCGATGGCATTGACGATATCGGATTTTTCCTTGTATTTTTCGGCCAGTTTCATACCGAGAATAGCGTGTGGCAATTCCGGTTCATCATCGGGCACTTTTCCGATGTCGTGCAATAATCCGGCTCTTTTGGCTTTTTTGGGGTTGAGGCCTAATTCGGCGGCCATAATTGCACAAAGATTGGCCGTTTCGCGAGAATGTTGCAAAAGATTTTGTCCGTAAGAAGAGCGGTATTTCATCCGTCCGATCATCCGGATCAATTCCGGATGCAAACCGTGGATACCCAAGTCGATAGTCGTTCGTTTGCCGGTTTCGATGATCTCGTCTTCCACTTGTTTGCGGACTTTATTCACAATTTCCTCAATACGCGCGGGATGGATACGTCCATCCTGAACCAGTTGGTGCAAAGCCAAACGGGCAATTTCACGCCTAACCGGATCAAATCCCGAAAGGACAATGGCTTCGGGTGTATCGTCGACAATGATTTCGATGCCGGTAGCCGCTTCCAAAGCGCGGATATTGCGTCCTTCGCGACCGATAATCCGGCCTTTGATTTCGTCCGAATCGATATGAAAAACGGTAATCGCATTTTCGATGGCTGTTTCCGTAGCGATTCGTTGGATCGTCTGAATGATGATTCGCTTGGCTTCTTTGTTAGCGGTCATTTTGGCTTCTTCCATCACCTCATTGACGTAGGCGGCGGCGGAAGTTTGCGCTTCTTCTTTCAGCGATTGAGCCAATCGTTCCCTGGCCTCTTCGGCCGATGTGCCGGAAAGCGCTTCCAAGCGTTCGATTTCCATCTTATGGATTTTGTCTAATTCTTGTTTTTTCTTTTCGATGATTTCCAATTGGCTTTCCATGTTTTCGCGAATCGTATCAACTTCGGTTCTTCGCTTGTGAAGTTCATCTTGCCGTTGATTTAAAACCATTTCGCGTTGTTTCAATTTGGTTTCCTGCGATTGTATCCTGGAGTTACGGATACTGACTTGTTTTTCCAAATCGACTTTCAAGGTGATAAATTTTTCCTTGACTTCCAGTAATTTATCTTTTTTTATTGTTTCGGCTGTTTTATAAGCATCTTCAATAATCCATTTGCTCTTTGAATTTAGCATTTTATCGGATAGTAGCCACGCAATAACTCCCCCGACGACCAAGCATATAATACCTGTAATTATTATTTCTATCATATTAATTATTTAAAATTTAATTGCTTTGAGATATTCTTCCAATTCTTTATCCAAAGCTTCAATTTTATCAAAAACGGGAGAGATGTCTTGTTTTTGTTTGATTCTGACATTTTCAACCGAAATGTCAATGGCTGCCATTGCCAATAAATCTTTCAATCCGAGTTTGGCGGCCGGAAATGCAGAGCTGTATTTAATTATTTTTTCATTAATGTTTGTTGCCGCTTTGCGATATAGACCTTCTTCTATCCTCTTGCAGGTCAGTGGATAGTGTTTTTCTGCAACGTACAATTGTATTTTGAAAAAATCAGTTGGCATTTGAAATTTATTCGTTTAATAAAGCAATGCATTTATCAACCTCTCGTACTAAATCCGACAATCTTTTTTTGGCTACGCTGAAATCGTTTTGCCTAACCGATATGATTTTTGCCATTTTCAGGTTGTCATATTTATTTTTCAATTGTTCATTTTCTTCCGTCAATGATTCATTTAAAGCTTTTTGACCGGCTAATAGCAATTTTAAGTCCGCGTTTTCTTGTTTCAAGCTGTCACAAAGAAACATCAGTTGGCGAACCTTAGCTTCAAAATTAGCTGCTATTTTTGCTTGCTCGTCGGTCATCTGATTTTAAATTTCCTACAAAAGTATATATTTGTCGTGACCTTTCAAAGAAAAATGACAAATTTCTTTCCGTTTTGCTATTTTTTTCATGTATTCAGGATAAAAAGCAAAAGGTTGCCGAAATCACTTCGTCAACCTTCCTAAATTGAATTACTAACCCTTAACTATAACTAATGAAATAACACTCTTTGATATATAAGAGTGTTTTTTAGGCAAAAGGTTTAAAACGAATTACAATTTTTTTTTAATTCTATGTATAATTAGTTGATTTTTAATAAAATAAAATTGTAATCTTTTCTTATTCATTTTAAATATTTTGAAATAATCACGAAAAACGATTGTTTTTCATGGGAATTTGACGACCTTTGTGAAAAAATATTTTGAGGCAATAATGAAACTTTCCGAATTAAAACCGGGGCAAAGCGGGATTATCATCAAAGTGATGGGACGGGGCGCTTTCCGTCGAAGAATCATCGAAATGGGATTCGTAAAGGGGAAAAAGGTGGAAATGCTTACGAAAGCGCCTTTGCAGGACCCAACTGTTTACAGAATAATGGATTACGAGGTTTCTCTGCGAAAGAGCGAAGCCGAGTTAATCGAAGTTTTTACCGGCGAAGAGCTTCTACCGGCCAATGAACCCGGAAAATTACCTTTGGTACTCAGCGAGGATAAACTGCTCTCATTAGCCAACGAACAAAGTAAAGTCATTAATGTGGCTTTGGTCGGAAATCCCAATTCGGGTAAAACTTCGCTTTTCAATATCGCTTCCGGCACTCATGAACGTGTCGGTAATTACAGCGGCGTAACCGTGGACGCCAAAGAAGGCAAGTTTAAATACAAAGGTTATACTTTCAACCTGGTTGATCTGCCGGGAACTTATTCCCTATCCGTTTATTCACCCGAAGAACTTTATGTCCGTAAACATATCTTCGACGGTACGCCCGATATTATTATCAATGTGGTGTCGGCTTCCAACCTGGAAAGGAATCTTTACCTGACGGCGCAACTTATCGACATGGATGCGACAGTGGTCATTGCCTTGAATATGTACGACGAATTGGAAAAATCGGGCGCTAAGTTCGATTATCAATCTTTGGCGGAAATGGTTGGTTATCCGATTGTTCCGACGGTCGCCAAATCCGGAAAAGGGATTCCCGAACTTTTCGATCAGGTCATTGAGGTATACGAACGGCGAAGTCCGATTGCCCGTCACGTTCATATCAATTACGGCGAAGAAATCGAAACCGGAATCCGGCATGTCAAAAAATTGCTGAAAGAAGAAGATCAGATCGGAATTGATACTTCCTGCCGCTATCTCAGTATCCTTTTACTTGAAGGCGATAAAGTGGGCGAACGGATGGTTGCCGGACTTCCCGGAGCAAAAAAAATCTTTAAGGAAAGGGATATTCATGTACAATACATTCGCGACGATTTCAGGGAAGACGTTGAGACTGCTTTTACCGACGCTCGTTACGGCTTCATCGGCGGCGCTTTGCAACAGACTTTCAAAGCCGGCAAAAAAGATTCCCTGAAAATTACGCATCAAATTGATAAGTTTGTGACAAACAAGATATTGGGTTTCCCGCTTTTCTTTTTGTTTATGTTTGTGATGTTTGAAGGAACTTTTATCCTCGGCGCTTATCCCATGCAATGGATTGAGCAGTTGGTCGCCGTATTCGGGAACTTTATCGACCGGCTGATGCAAGAAGGCCCGCTCAAAAGTTTGCTGATTGACGGAATGATTGGCGGCGTCGGATCGGTAATTGTTTTCCTGCCGAATATTGTGATTTTGTATCTTTTCATTTCGTTTATGGAAGATTCCGGTTACATGGCGCGGGCTGCTTTTATCATGGATAAATTCATGCAGAAAATGGGTTTGCACGGGAAATCGTTTATTCCGCTGGTGATGGGCTTCGGCTGCAATGTGCCCGCCATCATGAGCACCCGGATTATCGAAAGCCGGAATACCCGTTTAATTACGATATTGGTCAATTCGCTGATGTCTTGTTCTGCCCGTTTGCCGGTTTACTTGCTGTTGGTCGGCGCTTTTTTCCCGAAACATGGCGGCTTGGCGCTTTTCGGATTGTACATTACGGGAATTTTATTGGCTATTATTATGTCGCGCATTTTCAAAAAATTTCTGGTAAAAGGCGAAGATTTGCCTTTTGTGATGGAGTTGCCTCCTTACCGGATGCCGACCCTGAAGGCTATGAATCGCCACGGTTGGGACAAGACTTCCCAATACTTGAAAAAAATGGGTGGCATTATTTTGGTCGCTTCCATTATTGTCTGGTTTTTGGAATATTTCCCGCAAAACACCGGGCGGAATCGTTTTTACGATGAAAGAATTTCCGAAATAATGACTGATAAAACCCTTTCCGCCGCAGCAAGTAAACAACAGATTGCCTTATTGAATAAGCTGAAAAAAGAAGAACAAAAAGAAAATTCATATATCGGGAAAATCGGGCATTTCATTGAGCCGGCTGTAAAACCGCTGGGTTTTGACTGGAAAATCGGGGCGAGCCTGATATCCGGAATGGCTGCAAAAGAAATAATTGTCAGCACTTTAGGAATTATTTATACCGGCGATGGCGATAACGATACGCTTTTGAAAAAGCGCTTGCAAACGGAACGGTCGCCCGATGGGAATTTGGTTTTTACGCCTTTGGTTGCTGCAAGTCTCTTGTTATTTATATTGATTTATTTCCCTTGTATTGCGACGGTTGCAGCTATAAAAAACGAATCGGGTTCATGGAAATGGGCTTTGTTTGTTGTTGTTTATACAACGGCTTTGGCCTGGTTGATGAGTTTTGCCGTTTATCAAATCGGGTCTTTGTGAAGGACTCATAAAGTGACGCCACTCTTAAAAATTGCAATTTCCTTAAAGCCGAATTTCTCGTGATTTAACTGCTTTCCACCGGCTACTTCGATGACAAAGCGGATCAATTCCTGTAAGGTTTCATCAAAAGTTTTTCCTTCCAAAAGACTTCCGGCATTGAAATCAATCCAGTTTTTCTTGAATTGGTAGAGTTTCGAGTTCGTCGAAATTTTCAAGGTAGGAACGAAACTGCCGAAAGGCGTACCGCGCCCCGTCGTGAAAAGGATTAATTGACAGCCTGATAATGCAAGCGACGACGAAGCGACCAGGTCGTTGCCGGGCGCGCTCAGCAAATTCAGTCCTTTGTTGACGGCCGGTTGAGCATAGCTTAAGACGTCGACAACTTCGGCCGTTCCTCCTTTTTGCGTACAACCCAAGGATTTATCTTCCAACGTGGAAATACCGCCGGCTTTGTTTCCGGGGGAAGGATTTTCGTAAATCGGCTGTCCGAATTTCCGGAAATAATCCTTAAAATTATTAATTAACCGGACGGTTTCATCAAAGACTTGCCTGTTTTTGGCGCGGTTCATCAAAATGGTTTCGGCGCCGAACATTTCCGGGACTTCCGTCAGAATCGTAGTGCCGCCTTGTGCAATCAGCCAATCGGAAAACCTGCCGACCAGCGGATTGGCCGTAATCCCTGAAAAACCGTCGCTTCCGCCGCATTTCAACCCCACTTTCAGCAAAGACAAAGGCAATTCTTCCCGTTGGTCTTTCCGCATGCGTTCCACTAATTCTTTCATCAGTTGGAAACCGGTTTCTACCTCATCTTCCACTTCCTGGGCAATCAGGAAACGGACTCGTTCGGAGTCCCATTCTCCCATTTCTTTTTTGAAGTCGGATGGTTGATTGTTTTCACAGCCCAGACTTAACACCAAAACGCCTCCGACATTCGGATGTTTTGCTAAGGCGGCAAGCGCTTTCCGTGTATTGACATGGTCTTCGCCCAACTGAGAGCAGCCGTAATTGTGTGTGTAAACGCGAACATCGTCGATATGCGAAACATCCAATCCGGCTTTTACCCGGTCGACGATGGCCTGCGCCTGCCCGTTGACACATCCGACCGTCGGGACAATCCACAATTCGTTGCGGATACCCATTTCGCCGTTGTAGCGCAAATAAGCCTTGATTTTCAAATTGCTTTCCGGAATATCCGGCAACATTTTTTCCGGATGGTAAGCGTATTGCAAATCATCACGCAAATTCGTTTTCAGGTTATGGACGTGTACGTGTTCACCGGCCCGGATGTCGACCAAAGCATGCCCGATGGGATAGCCGTATTTGATCACGTTCTCATTTGTAGCAATCGGACGAACGGCCAATTTATGCCCTGTTTCTATCGTTGTCCGGATGGTAACGGAATGTCCGTCTATGGTTAATATTTCTCCTTCGGATAAGGGTTCCAAAGCTACGGCGACATTATCCGAAGGATTGATTTTTAAATATTTACTCATTTTCCCAGAATCATTTTTACATTATTGGCAACTTTTCCGGCAAAACCCGGAATAGCGTTGAAATCAACAGTCCATATTTTTTTGTTGTTGATAATACCGTTCACCCAACCTTCAATATCGTCGGCATTGAACGTCTTTTGGATAAATTCGACCGATTCCGGCGTATCGTTCGGCGTGAAGGCTACTGACGATTTCCCGCTGTATAAGGCTAAAAGCGCTGAAAATGAGAAAATTGTCAACGGCGCATCTCTTTTCAGTTTTTCCACATTATCTTTTAATGTCGGGAAATTGCGGGCTTCCCATTTCGATAGGGAATTGAGAGAGATGTCTTTCAGGTAGTGTTTGATGAACGGATTGTAGAAACGTTCAAGGATTTTTGCCGCGAATTTTTTCAATTCTTCGGGATCTTCGTCGATAGCGGGAAGGACTTCCGTTTCGACCATTTGATTAATAAATTTTTCGATCTCCGGGGTATTGAATGCGTCTTTTACCGTTTCGCAACCCAATTGCAAGGCAACAGGCACCATAGCCGTGTGTGAGCCGTTCAAAATCCGCACCTTCTTGGCGCGGAAAGGTTTAATGTCGTCCATAAACAGCACGTTCAAACCTGCTTTATCCAAAGGCAATTTTTCGCGGATAATAGCGTCGCCGCCAATTGCCCAAACGTGGAAATACTCGCCTTTTACCACCAAATTGTCGTTGAACCCGATTTCTTCTTTGATTTCGTTGATCGTTTCGCGCGGGAAACCCGGAACAATGCGATCGACCAGGGTGTCGTAGAAATGGCAAGCTGTTTTTACCCAATGGATAAAATCGGCGTCCAGATGATTGTATTCGGCGTGTTTGAAAACAAATTCCCGAAGGGTTGATCCGTTATTTTCAATCAATTCGCAACAAATAATCAGCAAACCTTTGTCACTTGCGCCGTTGAATTTCCGGAAGCGCTGATACAATAGAGCCGTTATTTTCGCCGGAAAAGATTTCGGAGGGAGCGCGTTCAAATCATCGCCTTCTTCATAGCGGATTCCCGCTTCGGTGGTGTTGGAAACGATCATCTCCAAATCGGGACTTAAAAACAAATCTTTGTACGCTTCGTATTCTTCATACGGATTTAAAGCATTCGCAATGCTTTTTACCAAAGTGATTTCCTTGACAGGTTCTTTGTCTTTAATTCCTTCCAAATAAACATGATACAGGCAATCCTGTTTATTCAGCATTTCCGCCATTCCTTGTGCAATCGGTTGAACGACAGTTATTCCGTGATTCATTACGCCGGCTTCATTGGCTTTGTGAATCATCCAATCGACAAAAGCGCGAAGAAAATTTCCTTCGCCGAATTGCAAAATTTTCACCGGTAAAACCGGTTTGTTTACTGTTTGTTTGTTTAAATCTTTCATAATGTAAGTAACACTTATTTATTACATAAACCGAATTTCATTTGAACAAATCGCCGGTATCACTACCTTTGCAAAAAAACAGACGGGTACGGCAACGTAGTCTACAGAGTCGCACCTGCCCTGTTTTCATAAAAAATAATAAACAAAATTACATGAAAATCTTACGATTTCCAAACGAATGCAATGAAAAAAAGTTTTTTACAGGGCATATTCGGAAGTCATTATCGGGAAAAGCTATTTATGAAGGGAAAATCAGTTTGAAAGAATTGGCGGGATAATTTCCGGCAAGCATAAGTTTGACAATCAGAAAAAAATGTTGTAATTTTACGGCGTTTAATAGATTTTTAAAATAAAGAAAAACAAGCATTTATCTATGCTGGCAAAACGAATCATACCCTGTTTGGACGTGAAAGACGGAATGACCGTCAAAGGCGTTAATTTCGTCAATTTCCGCGACGCCGGCGATCCTGTCGAACTCGGTAAACAATACAGCGAACAAGGCGCCGACGAGTTGGTTTTTCTCGACATTACAGCTTCACATGAAGGGCGGAAAACATTTACCGAAATGGTTACCAAAGTGGCGGCAAATTTGAGTATTCCGTTTACGGTGGGAGGCGGAATCAACGAACTTTCCGATGTTGAAAGGCTTTTGAATGCCGGAGCGGATAAAATTTCGATAAATTCGGCAGCTATCCGCCGACCGGATTTAATTAATGAGATAGCTGAAAATTTCGGCTCTCAGGTTTGTGTTGTTGCGATAGATGCGGATCATGTTAATAATGAATGGATTTGTTACCTGAATGGCGGCCGTATCCCCACCGATAAAAAATTATTTTCCTGGGCTACAGAAGCCGAAAATCGGGGTGCAGGGGAAATCCTTTTCACCAGTATGAAACATGATGGCGTGAAAACCGGTTATGCCAATGAGGCTTTGTGCACTTTGTCCGTTTCTTTAGGTATTCCGGTTATCGCTTCGGGTGGCGCCGGCGCGGGGGAACATTTCCGCGACGCTTTCATCGAAGGAAAATCCGATGCGGCCCTGGCGGCGAGTGTTTTTCACTTCGGGGAGATAAAGATTCCGGAGTTGAAGGCTTATTTGAGGACGGAGGGAATTTGTGTCAGGATATAAAAATAATTGATACGGAAAAACTTGTTTCTGTTGGCGAGAAAAAAACTTGTTTTTTATCCTAACAGCCAATCTTTCAAAAGTCCTTCATCCCGGTTAAATGTCGCACCGATTTTAACTAACTTGCGTCCATCGGTTGTATATGGAATAAGATAAGATTTATCGTCTATTTGTTTCAATGCTTGTTCGGCGGTAGCCTGGTCATCCATTTTAAATTCAAAGACATAAATGGAGTCGGTTGTTTTAACGACCGCATCCGAACGGCCATTAGCGCTTTTCACTTCCGTTTGTACAAACTGTCCTATCAGTGAAAATAAAGTATAAAACAAAGATTGAAAATACCGTTCGTTTTTATTTTTCTTCTCAATCAAATCATAAGGGATACTCGCATAATATGCAGTCAGCATGTTCATCATATCTTCTATATTTCCTTTTTTGAGCGCCTGCATCATTTTGATTACCGAGAAACCACTTTCACTTGAAGGCTTGTATGAATAAACGGGCAACAATTCATTTAAAAAACCGTACTTCACTTCTTCATTCGGAAAACCTAAAACATATAAATTCGTTTCTTCTTCATAATTTTTAATTGTTAAATATCCGCTTTGGTAAAGCACCGGTATCGGGTCTTCATTATCGGCCCGGTAATCGGTCACATTGTTTTCAGTTATCCAAATATTTCCCTCAAGTTCAGGCAAATTGAAATTGCTGTTTTTAAGCATCTTAATCAAAAAAGTCGGCGTTCCGGTCTTGAACCAGTAATAAGCTATTTTCTGCTCTTTGAAAGTATTGAGCAAACTGAATGGATTGTAAATATCCTCACTTTCCTCTGAAAAATGATAACCATCATAGTTTTTCTTTAATTTTGCAAAAGCGTCTTCACAAGTCAGTTTCAATCTTTCTGCCAAAGCCCGGATTTCGGGTTGGAAATTTTCGAGCAGTTCCGCTTCCGAAATACCACATATACCCGAAAAATGATTACTCATACTTATATCGTCGAGCATATTCAAGTCACTGAAAATACTTACTTTTGAAAATTTAGTGACGCCGGTCAGGAACACAAGTCTAAGATAAGCATCCATGCCTTTCAGCACTCCGTAGAAACCTTTCAGCGTATTGCGCATTTTTTCATTCAGTTCGGGATTATTGAACGATTCGAGCAAGGGTTTGTCGTATTCATCTACCAGCACAACCACTTTCTTGCCTGTTTTTTCGTAAGCCCGCTGTATCAAACCCATAAAACGCCCTGCAAAGGTCTCGTCTTTTTTATTCCTCCCCCATACATTTTCGATATTCCGCAAATTTAAATCCAGTTTTGCATGAAAATTATCCAAACTCGAATATTCTTCGCCCACAAATTCAATATGGAACACCGG
This sequence comes from Dysgonamonadaceae bacterium, assembly GCA_031271125.1. Classification (GTDB taxonomy): domain Bacteria; phylum Bacteroidota; class Bacteroidia; order Bacteroidales; family Azobacteroidaceae; genus Azobacteroides. Next base: position 227 of record JAISWH010000188.1, on the reverse strand, counting down.
ATACTCTGCCCATTCTTTTTCGACACCGGCAATATAAAGTCCGTCGAACAGTTCTTTTTTCCCAAGGAAATAGGCTTTCAAAGTAGAAAGAAACAAACTTTTCCCGAAGCGGCGCGGACGACCGAGAAAATACGGACGACTTTCCTGCGCCAATTTATATACAAACTGCGTTTTATCCACATAAAGAAAATTTTCCGTACGCAGTTTCTCAAAATCCTGTATGCCTA
>JAISWH010000001.1 GCA_031271125.1 Dysgonamonadaceae bacterium | reverse complement strand
GAGGTGCGTGCGGGGTAAGAGTTATGTTAAAAGAACCTTAATTTGAGTGGAGAAAATGTGGGGCGAGGGATTGGAGTAAAATTTGAGCGGAGAAAGAGCGAAGGGAGAGCGGAGAAAGAGCGGAGAAAGAAAAAATTTTTCTACCAACATTCCGTCCCTCTCCTTTGTGCGGTATAATAGCACCTCAAAAAAAGATTTAGCCGGTAAAACTTTAATTTTGATAATGTGCAGCTTTTTTATACCTTTGCACACTCAATTTATACATAACAAACATGAAAATTTCAGAAGACAAATTTGTAGCAGTGACCTACGATTTAACCGTAGAAACAGAACAAGAGAGCGAACGTGAATTGATGGAACGCGCTACCAAAGAACATCCGCTGTCCTTTATTTTCGGCATGGGCATGATGCTTGAAGCATTCGAAAAAAATATCGAAGGATTGCGGGTAGGCGATAATTTTTCGTTTAATCTAAACCCTGAAGAAGCTTACGGTGAATTTATCCGGGAAAATGTAGTGGAATTACCTAAAAAGATATTTGAAGTCGATGGGAAATTCGACGATGAACAAGTTGTCGAAGGTATGACGCTTCCAATGATGGATACACATGGAAACCGGCTGATGGGTTCTGTGCTGGAAATAAAGCCGGATGTTGTCGTCATGGATTTTAATCATCCTTTAGCCGGCGAAACTTTGTATTTCGATGGTACGGTGATTGACGTACACGAAGTTACCCCGCAGGAGATCGCCGCTCTGACACGTAATGAAGGTTCTGCCTGTAGTCATTGCCATTCCGATGATGAATCGGGATGCGCAGATTGTCATTGATTCGACAAACTCCAACCAATGAATACTTTCGGAAATATATTTCGCTTGACTTCTTTCGGTGAATCGCACGGAACAGCAATCGGCGGCGTGATTGACGGCTGCCCTTCCGGCATACTCGTCGATAAGTCATTTATTCAGAATGAATTGAATCGGCGGAAACCGGGACAATCCCATCTCACTACGCCCCGCAAGGAAGCCGACGAAGTAGCATTTCTTTCCGGCATTTATGAAGGACAAACGACGGGAACGCCTATCGGGTTTGTCGTTCAAAATACGAATGTACATTCTTCGGATTACGATGATCTGAGGGATATTTTCCGTCCTTCCCATGCCGATTATACTTACCAACAAAAATATGGGATTCGCGACCACCGGGGAGGTGGTCGTTCCTCTGCCCGTGAGACGATTGCAAGGGTTGTGGCCGGAACTTTTGCCAAACTGGCTTTGAGAAAAAACGGTATTGAAATTGTTGCATATACTTCGCAGGTAGGCCCGGTTCGTTTGGATAAACCGTATACCGAATTGGATTTCAATATGATAGAATCCAATCCCGTTCGCTGTCCCGATCCGGAAAAGGCGCAACAAATGATCGAATTAATCGAAACCATCAAAGAAGAAGGGGATACGATAGGAGGCGTCGTTTCCTGCGTATGCCGGGGCGTTCCTGCCGGATTGGGCGAACCCGTTTTCGGGAAATTGCATGCAGCTTTGGGGAATGCTATGCTGGGTATCAATGCGGTAAAAGGATTTGAATACGGTATGGGATTTGAAGGCGTTCAATACAAAGGCTCCGAAATGAATGACGCTTTTTACCTCAGACAGGATGGAAAAATCGGCGCCCGAACCAATCATTCGGGGGGGATACAAGGCGGTATTTCCAACGGGGAAGATATTTATTTTCGCGTGGCATTCAAACCGGTTGCTACCCTGTTCAAAGAACAAACGACGGTCGATAAAGACGGCGCCGAAATCTCATTAAAAGCCAGGGGGAGGCATGATCCTTGCGTACTTTCCCGTGCAGTGCCTGTTGTAGAGGCAATGGCGGCTATGGTTATCCTGGATTACTATCTTTTCACAAATATTTCTCCCCAAACGCCATATTCACATCCGCAACAAATTGTTTAATTCGCTGTTCGTCCGATTTTTTGCAAATCAAGAGAATGTCGTCCGATTCGGCGACGATATAATCCTCAAGTCCTTGTATGACGGCTAATTTTTCTTCCGGCAAAATGACGAGGTTATTAGCGCTGCCAATGAAAAGCGCTTCCCCTTTTAACGCGGCATTCGATTGCTCGTCTTTTCCCGCCAAATCATAAAGCGAACCCCAGGTTCCCAAATCCGACCATCCGAAATCAGCCATTAACATATACACGTTATCGTCTTTTTCCATGATTCCGTAGTCGATTGAAATATTCTGACACATGGGATATTGTTCTTCGATAAACGCAGCTTCGGCCGGCGTGTTGAATTTATCCAGACCCTGATCGAAACGCGTGGTCATGTCGGGCAGATGCGTATGGAAAGAATTTAAGATCGTTTGAACATTCCAGATAAAAATCCCCGAATTCCAGAAAAATTCGCCGCTTTCGTAAAATACTTTTGCCAATTCGTAGTTAGGTTTTTCGGTGAAAGCCTTTACTTTTTGAATGTTATCGTTACCTCCCTCTTCGGTTTGGATATAACCGTAACCGGTTTCGGGACGATTGGGTTTTACGCCTAAAGTCAGCAAAGAAGGGAATTTACTTACAAAATTCAGACCGGTTTGTATGTTTTTAAGAAAGTTTTGTTCCTGCAAAATAAGGTGATCGGCAGGAGTGACCACAATATTAGCGTTGGGATTGATAGAGCGAATCCGGTAAGCCGCGTAGGCGATGCAAGGCGCCGTATTCCGGCGGGTTGGCTCCGGAAGGATTTGATTGTCGGCTATTTCCGGCAGTTGTTGTTTCACCAAACCGGCATATTTCCGGTTGGTTGCGATATAAATATTTTCCGTAGGGATGATTTGAGCAAAGCGGTCAAAAGTTTGTTGGAGCAAAGAACGTCCGGTTCCGAAAAAATCCAAAAATTGCTTGGGTCTGTTTTCACGGCTGAAAGGCCAGAAACGGCTACCGATTCCGCCTCCCATAATTACACAATAGTTGTCTTCCATAAATGAGTTTTTTTATACTACAAAAATACAACTTAATTTTTAATACACAAATGCAATTATAGAGATTTTTCGTTTTACTTTTTGAGGAGTGTATTTGACCATAGTTGTCGGGCTAAAAACAAGAGAGTGTATCAAAAGTATTTTTATTCTTTATTTATTCGGATACTTTTGATACACTCTCATTTCTACCCACATGCCGTCCCGTAACGGGACGGTGGGAAAAAATGGTTGTATGCATTTTCTACCGACATATTGTGCCTGACGGCACAGGAGTTTTGCAGATGACCCGTTTTTTTGTTGTCATTTAAATTTTAACAAAAGTGTCTGTCACTGTATTGATGACAGACACTTCATTTTTCGCATTCTAATCCGTTACAAAATTACTAATACCTATCTAATTGATTACTATCTACTTGCAACAACTTGTCTTTGTCCCGCAAACTTTTTCAGCCTCCTTATTTAGAATCATTCTAAATAAGGAGGTATCTTAACTTATTGATTTATAGCTGTTTTAGCATTGTTTAAATAATAAAAAAGGCAGAAATTTAACTTATCTTTCTTACTATCAATAATTTACAAGCAATATTTTTAAGCCTCATTTTTGCATTTTAACAATTTGTTAAACACTTGTAAAACATTGTCCTATTTAAATAATTAATAATCAATCAGTTACAAGCACTGTCTGTCATCAATACAGTGACAGACACCGGAAGCACAAAGTTGATTTTATAAGCTATTGATTTACAGAGATTTATGCGTTTTCTTGAAAAAAATATTAAAACTTAAAAAGTGTGAAAAATTAACAATTAAAAGAATGAAAAAAACAATTTATTTGATGCTGTTTCTGTTTGTATTTGGGACAGTGATTTTGGATGCCCAGGTAAGAATTGGCGGCGATATTGCTCCTCATGGTTCTGCCGCGCTGGATTTGAATGCCGATGACAAAGATGAACCTGCGAATTTTGGAGGATTCTTGCTTCCCCGTATTCGTTTAACTGATGTAAAGCAACCGTTAAACAGTGTAAATCCTCTGAATGGGGCTATCGTTTGGAACACCAACGATGATTTCTATTTGGGTAAAGGCGTTTACGTTTGGGGCGATAGCGTTTGGGTGCCTATTCAGCGGACGCTTATCGGCAACAGCACCTATCAATCGGTTACGACGACGCCGAATGTAGCGATTCTTTCCAATCCCGCATTAGGATTGGGTGTGATTTTTCAGGTGCTAACCTCATACGGGGATTGGAATAATACCGCCCGATTTATTTGGGAGATAACGGCAAATGGTAACCCTGATTATGAACCTGAAATTTTGATTTCAGGCAGCAAACAGGAAGTAGTATTTGTTCCTTATGACGGTACCGCACGAACATATTCGGCCAAGGTGAAACCGATTCCCAATAATGGAACTACCTGGAATGAATGGTCGGCAGATACGATATCTGTTGCCGGTAAATATCAGGGATTGTATCGACTTATCGGCCCTACGGGATATGATATTCTTGCTACCCGTTATTATACAACAGATTCTGTTGGTCGTGACAGCGAACGTACTCAAATGCATCTGGACAGCAACTATTATACTGTTGAAATGGTATCAGGAATAGACGGAACTCCTACCTACAAATGGGAAATTGTTCATAGTAACGTCGGCAACCTTGCGTATTTGGGCACTGTTACAGACAGCTCTACCGTAGAGCTTATTTTTAATAATGGTATCTTAACAAAAGACAATCTGGTAGGCAAACCGGGTGTAGCCGACACGATTGTTTTACGATGTACTGTAGACGACGGCATTACCGATCTTTATGTACTTGATCGAACAATTACCGTTGGCGACAGGGACGAATGTTCGCCTGCTGCCGGCTTGTTGGATGCGGAAGGAAATAGCTATACCGTTTCCAGGTTTGGCGGTGTTTGCTGGATGACTGAGAATTTGCGTTCAACGTGGACTAAGCAGGGAAGTCAAGTACAGACAATAGACGAAGGTAAAAATGAATTAAATGATCAGAATGCTGTTGTTTATAATTATCCTGGAAGTAATACAAATTCTCCGTCCGAATATGGATTTTTATATACTTGGGGCGCCGCTAATATCGGCACAATGACAACAGAAGCTACGAATGCTTTTCGTGATACAACATCCAATCGTCAGGGGATTTGTCCGGAAGGATGGACACTGCCCAGTGATTACGATTGGAATCAATTGGAAAGAGAGATTGCAACCCATCCGGGGAAATACTCTAGCGAGCAAACTGCATATCCATGGAATTCATCGTATGAAACTTATACCGGTTGGCGTCCGGGAGAAGGAAACTCCAGTTTAAACTGGTGGGGGCGCACTATGAAAAGTAACACTAAAGTTATTAACGTAAACAGCGATCCAGTCAGTACTGTTCCCCTCGGTGTAAGCAACGAAAACGGTACCGGCTTCAATGCGTTGTTAGTGGGTATCTTTGAGAGCGGTAGTAGCGCCAATTTCGGCACGGGCACGAACTTCTGGTCCAGTAGTGCCGGTAGTGCGACAGCTGCGTGGCGTCGGGGTCTGGGTAGCGGCTACTCTGGTGCGACCCGTAGCACTTACGGTAAGGACTACTTGTTTAGCGTCAGGTGTAAGAAATAATGAAATTTGGCTAAATCTTTTTTTGAGGTGCTATTGATTTTTTTTGTAGCTTTGTCTGCTGTTAAAACGGACACATTATGGGACGCAAGCGATTGGAACGGCCGAGTACGGACAGTTTGTTTTCG